>JBBQSN010000081.1:0-15491 GCA_038213835.1 Actinomycetales bacterium | reverse complement strand
GCCCGAGAACGTCCTGCTCACCGACGACGGCCGGGTGAAGGTCGCCGACTTCGGCCTGGCGCGGGCCGCCAGCACGTCGCAGAGCCGGTCGACCACCGGCCTGCTGATGGGCACGGCCGCGTACCTGTCTCCCGAGCTCGTGATGCGCGGCGTGGCCGACGCCCGCAGCGACGTCTACGCCGCCGGCATCGTGCTGTTCGAGATGCTCACCGGCCGCCAGCCGTTCACCGGAGAGGTGCCGGTGCAGGTCGCCTACCAGCACGTGCACGCGTGCGTGCCCGCGCCGACCGAGCTGGACGCCGGGATCCCCGCCGAGCTCGACGCGCTGGTCACCTGGGCCACCGCGCAGGACCCGGACGAGCGCCCCGTCGACGCCCGCGAGCTGCTCCAGGAGGTCAGGGAGGTGCACGCCTCCCTCACCGACGCCGAGCTCGACCGCGAGCCGCAGGTCGCGCCCCCCACCGACCTCGACGCCCACCCCGATCCAGACCCCGCGCAGGACCACGACCGGGCGACCGGGGCGGGCGCCACGCCGACCGACAGCCACCTCGAGACCCGCGTCGTCGGCCCGCTGCTGGGGCTCGACCCGCGACCGCGCGAGCCCCGCGACCAGCGCGAGCCCCGCGACCAGCGCGAACCAAGAACCCCCCGCGAGGCGCGAGGACGCCGACCGGCGGCCTCACCTTCGTCCACGGGCGAGGTGGACCAGGCAGCCCGGTCCGCCGCCGATCCGGACGACTGGGGGTACGGCCCGTCCGGACGGCGTCGTCGTCGCGGGCTGCGGGCTCTGGTCGCCCTGCTCGTCGTGGCCGTCCTGGGGGGCGGGGTGGGCTGGTACCTCGTCACCGGTCCGGGCGCGTACACGGTCACGCCCACCGTCGCGGGCACGGTCGAGGAGGCCCGCCGCACGCTCGACGTCGCGGGGCTCGCGATGCGCACCACGGAGCAGTACGACGAGCAGGTCGCGGCCGGGTCGGTGATCGGCACCGAGCCCGCGGCCGGCGAGGAGATCCGCAAGGGCGCCACCGTCACGGTCCGGGTCTCGCGGGGCACCGGGTTCACGCCCGCCACGGACCTCACCGGCCTGGGTGTCGACGACGCCACCGCGGCCCTGGCCGCCGACGACCTCGCCCTGGCGGCGTCCCCGGCGGAGGAGTTCAGCGAGACCGTGGCCGCCGGTCTGGTCGTCAGCCAGACGCCCCGGGTCGGCGAGACGGTCGAGCGGGGCTCCGAGGTCACGGTCGTGCTGTCCAAGGGCCGCGAGCCGATCACGGTGCCGTCCGTGGTCGAGCAGGAACGGGACGCCGCGGAGCAGGCCGTCTCCGAGGCCGGCCTGACACCGTCGGTCCTGGAGGAGTTCAGCGAGAGCGTCGCCGCCGGTCTCGTCGTCAGCCAGGCCCCGGCCGACGGCACCCTGTTCCGCGGCGACGAGGTCGCGCTCCGAGTCTCGAAGGGACCGCCGCTGATCGAGGTCCCGGCCGTGCGCGGCAAGCAGGTCGAGGAGGCCACGCAGATCCTGCGCGACGCCGGCTTCGAGGTCGAGGTGCGCCGGCTGGTCCCCAACGGCTTCGGCACGGTGCTGAGCAGCGACCCCGGTGCCGGCGAGCAGGTGCCGAAGGGCAGCACCGTCACGGTCGACGTCGTCTAGCGGTGGCTGCCGACGACCCGGGCCGCTCGGTCCGGGCCCGCTGGGCGCCCACCCTCGCCATGACGGCGATGACCGCCGTCTGGGGCTCGACCTTCTTCCTGATCAAGGACGTCCTGGACGCCGTCCCGGCAGCCGACTTCCTGGCCGTCCGGTTCTGGATCGCAGCGGTCGCGATGCTGGCGGTGCTCTGGCGGCGGACCGTCGCGCTGGACGCCCTGACCCGTCGCCGCGGCGTGCTCCTGGGTGCGGTCTACGCAGTCGCCCAGCTGCTCCAGACGCAGGGGCTGGCCACCACGCCGGCGTCGGTGTCGGGGTTCGTCACCGGCATGTACGTCGTGCTCACCCCGGTGCTGGCGGCGGTGCTGCTGCGCCAGCGCACGCCCTCGAGCACCTGGCTGGCCGTCGCCCTGGCCACGGTCGGGCTGGGCGTGCTCAGCCTGCGGGGGTTCTCGGCCGGCACCGGTGAGCTGCTGACGCTGGCTGCGGCCGTCCTCTACGCGCTGCACATCGTCCTGCTCGGGCGGTGGTCGACCGCCTCGGCCGCGCTCGGGCTGTCGACCGTGCAGATGGTCGTCATCGCCCTGGTGTGCACGCTGGCCGCGATCCCCGGCGGGATCACGACGCCCTCGCGGACTGGCGCCTGGGTGGCCGTCCTGTACTTGGCGCTCGTGGCCGGCGCCGCGGCCCTGCTCGTCCAGACCTGGGCGCAGGCGCACATGAGCGCCACCCGGGCCGCGATCGTGATGACCACCGAACCAGTGTTCGCCGCCCTGTTCGCGGTGCTGTTCGGTGGCGAGGTGCTCGGTCCGCGGGTGCTGGTGGGCGGGGTGCTGGTGCTCGCCGCCATGTACCTCGTCGAGCTCGCGCCCCGCCGGAGCGACCCCGCCCGGGCCGGTGTCCTGGCCAGCGAGGACCCGCCCGCGGAGGCGCTGCACCACGAGCCGTGACCCCTCCCCGGGCGGCGGGGCGGGCGGCGGGGGGCGGGGGGCGGCAGCGGGGGCGGCAGCGAGGGCGGCAGGGAGGGCGGCAGGGACGGCGGCAGGGCGGGCGGCGGGGACGGCGGCGAGGAGCCGCCGATCGAGAGCAGCTGACGGTGCGGGCCTCGGTGGCCGCAGCCGCCACGGGTCACTCCTGGTAGGAGTACCGCTCCTCGCGCCAGGCGTCGCCGACCAGGTGGTAGCCGCGCTCCTCCCAGAAGCCGCGCACCGGGCCACGGTGGTACTCCAGGCCGCGCAACCACTTCGGGCCCTTGAAGCCGTACAGGTGCGGCACGACGAGCCGCAGCGGCCAGCCGTGCTCCTTGGCCAGCTGCTCGCCGCCCAGCTCGTCGGCCAGCAGAGCCCGGGGGCTGGCGACGTCCTCGATCCGCAGGCAGGAGCTGTAGCCGTACTCGGCCCAGGCCAGCACGTGGGTGACGCCGTCGGCCGGGGGCGCGAGGTCGATCAGGGTGCGCACCGGGACACCGCCCCACTCCAGCTCCGGCACGGACCACCTCGACGCGCAGTGCAGGTCGCCGCGCACCCTGGTGCGAGGTAGCGCGCGCACCTCCTCGAGCGAGAGCCGGGTGTCGGTGCCGCTCGCGGTGGCGCCGGTGACGGCGAGGTCCCAGGTCTGGAGGTTGATCCGCGGGACGCGACCGTAGTGCTGGACCTTGAGGCCGGCGGCGAGCCGCTGCCCCGGTGGCAGCACGCGGTGGTTGGGGTCGCTCGGCCCGCGCGTCACCTCGACCCGCTCTCGGACGAACGTCCCTGCTCGACCTCGAGCACCCCGGCCAGGACGGTGGCCGCCCGCGTCGCGGCAGCGTCGTCGACGTCGAGGTGGGTGACCGCGCGCACCACGTGCCTGGCCATCGCAGACACCCGGACGCCCTGCTCCGCGGCCGCCCGCACCACGGTGGCCGCCTCGAGGCCCGAAGGTGCGAGGTCGAGCACGACGATGTTCGTCCGGGTTCCGGCGGCGTCGACCGACGACGGCAGCACGGCCGCGCACGCCCGGGCCAGCTGCTGCGCCCGCCTGTGGTCGTCGGCCATCCGGTCGACGTGGTGGTCGAGTGCGAAGTGCCCTGCGGCAGCGAGGATCCCGATCTGACGCAGCCCCCCGCCCATCCGCTTGCGCCAGACCCGCGCCCGCGCGATCCGCTCTGCCGAGGCGACGAGCACCGACCCGACCGGAGCACCCAGGCCCTTGGACAGGCACACCGACACCGTGTCGGACAACCGGCCGTAGGTCGCGAGCGGGACTCCGTCGGCCACGTGCGCGTTCCACAGCCGGGCGCCGTCGAGGTGCACGGCGACGCCCTGCTCGGCCGTGCCCTCGCGCAGCCTCCGCAGGGCGGCCAGCGGCTGCACCGTCCCGCCCCCGAAGTTGTGCGTGTTCTCCACGGCCACCGCGGCGGTGGACACCAGGTACGGCCCGCCGTCCGGCACCATCATCGCGAGCGGCAGCTCGGGGTCGAGCAGCCCGACAGCGGTGCCCGGCGCCGAGGGCGCCCACGTGCGGGTGGTCACGCCGGACGTGACGGCGTGCACCCCGAGCTCGGCCCGCACGACGTGGGCCAGGTTGTCGCACAACAGCTCTCGGCCCGGCTCCACCAGCAGCCTGACACCGAGGACGTTCGCCAGCGAGCCCGTGGGGCACCAGAGCCCGGCCTCGTGTCCGAGCAGCTCGGCGACCCGCTCCTCGAGCGCGTTGACCGTGGGGTCCTCGCCGTAGACGTCGTCGCCGACCTCGGCGGAGGCCATCGCCTCGCGCATCGCCGGACCCGGCCGGGTGAGCGTGTCCGAGCGCAGGTCCACCACCGTCCGGCCGGACCCGTCCGGCCCTTCCATGCTGGAGGGCATGGAGTCAGCGGCCCCGCAGCATGTCGGACGCCAGGAACGCGAGCTCCAACGACTGCTGGTGGTTGAGCCGCGGGTCGCAGAGGCTCTCGTACCGGGTGGAGAGGTCGGCGTCCGAGATCTGCTCGAACCCACCGAGGATCTCGGTGACGTCCTCACCGGTGAGCTCGACGTGCAGGCCGCCCGGGACGGTGCCGACGCCTCGGTGCACCTCGAAGAAGCCGCGCACCTCGTCGATGACGTCGTCGAAGCGGCGGGTCTTGTACCCGCTCGGCGAACTGAACGTGTTGCCGTGCATGGGATCGCACACCCAGACCACCTGCGCGCCGCTGGCCTTGATCTTCTCCGCGAGCGGAGGCAGGACGTCGCGGATCCTCTCGGCACCCATCCGCGTGATGAAGGTGAGACGGCCCGGCTCGCGGGTCGGGTCGAGCTTGTCGATCAGCGCCAGCGCGTCGTCGGCATCGGTGCCCGGGCCGAGCTTGACCCCGATCGGGTTCCGGACGCGGGAGAGCAGGTCGACGTGGGCGCCGTCGAGCTGGCGGGTGCGCTCGCCGATCCAGACGAAGTGCGCCGAGACGTCGTACGGGTCACCGGTGCGCGAGTCGATCCGGGTCATGGCGCGCTCGTAGTCGAGCAGCAGCGCCTCGTGGCTGGAGAAGAACTCCACCGTCCGGAGGGCGTCGAAGTCCGCGCCGCAGGCGTGCATGAACGACATCGCGCGGTCGATCTCGGCGGCGAGGGCCTCGTACCGCGCGTTCGCGGCCGAGCCGGTGAAGCCCTTGTTCCACTCGTGCACCTGGCGAAGGTCGGCGAAGCCGCCGGTGGTGAAGGCGCGGATGAGGTTCAGCGTGGAGGCGGCCGTGTGGTAGGCCTTCAGCAGCCGCTGGGGGTCCGGGCGACGCGACTGCTCGGTGAAGGCGTAGTCGTTGACGGCGTCGCCGCGGTAGGCCGGCAGCGTGACGCCGTCTCGGGTCTCGTCCTGGCTCGAGCGCGGCTTGGCGAACTGGCCGGCCATCCGACCCATCTTGATGACCGGCATCGACGACCCGTAGGTCAGCACGACGGCCATCTGCAGCACGGTCTTGATCCGGTTCCGGATCTGGTCGGCGGTGGCCCCGGCGAAGGTCTCGGCGCAGTCGCCGCCCTGGAGCAGGAACGCCTTGCCCGCCGCGGCCTCGGCGAGCCGCGAGCGCAGCAGGTCGGCCTCGCCGGCGAACACCAGCGGCGGCAGGAAGGACAGCTCCTCGCGCACGGCGGCGAGCTCCTGCGCGTCCGGCCAGGCCGGCTGCTGGGCCGCGGGCAGGTCGAGGTGGGCGTCGAGGCCCGCCAGCACGTCCGCGGACGCTCCCGCGGATCCGGCCGAGGGGAGGGCCGAGGTGGAGGCGGCGGGTGCGGGTGCGGTGCTCACGCCCCCAGGGTAGGCGCGCCCGCAGGCCCGCCCGCGCGCGCGTCCCTCGTTCGGACCTCGGGGAGCCGAGCACCCCCCCCGGTGGGACGGACGTCCCACCACCTGGCCCTCGCCGGGACGCAGGTCACCGGTGGCTACCATCGTCGCGCCCGCCTCGAGCCATCCCTGGAGACAGCCATGACCGTCCGACGCGTCGCCCTGCTCACCGCGGGCGGCTACGCACCCTGCCTCTCGTCCGCCGTCGGCGGGCTGATCGAGCGCTACACCGAGCTCGCGCCGGACGTCGAGATCATCGCCTACCGGCACGGCTACCACGGCCTGCTCACCGGCGACAGCCTCGTGGTCGACGACGCGACCCGCGCGAACGCCGCGGTGCTGCACCGGTTCGGGGGCTCACCCATCGGCAACAGCCGGGTCAAGCTGACCAACAGCGCGGACTGCGTCGAAAAGGGCCTGATCACCGAGGGCCAGGACGCCCTGCAGGTCGCGGCGGAGCGGCTGAGCTCCGACGGCGTCGACGTCCTGCACACCATCGGCGGCGACGACACCAACACCACGGCGGCCGACCTCGCCGCCTACCTGCAGGCGCACGACTACGGCCTGACCGTCGTGGGGCTGCCGAAGACGATCGACAACGACATCGTCCCGGTCCAGCAGAGCCTCGGCGCCGTCACAGCGGCGCAGCAGGCGGCCCTGTTCGCGCGCAACGTGCTCGCCGAGCACGGCTCCAACCCGCGGATGCTCGTCGTGCACGAGGTGATGGGCCGGGCCTGCGGCTGGCTCACGGCCGCGGCGGCGCGCGACTACATGGGCTGGCACGCCGAGCAGGAGTGGGTGCCCGGCATCGGCCTGACACCGCAGCGCTGGGCGGTGCACGCGGTCTACGTCCCGGAGGTCACCGTCGACCTCGCGGCCGAGTCGACGCGGCTGCGCGCCGTGATGGACGCGGTCGGCTGCGTCAACATCTTCCTGTCCGAGGGCGCCGGCGTCAGCGAGATCGTCGCCGAGCTGGAGGCCGCGGGCACCGAGGTGCTGCGCGACCCGTTCGGCCACGTCAAGCTCGACACCATCAACCCGGGCGCGTGGTTCGCCAAGACCTTCGGCGACCAGCTCGGGGCGCGCAAGACGATGGTGCAGAAGTCGGGCTACTTCTCGCGGTCCGCCGCCGCCGGTCCCGAGGACCTCGCGCTGATCAAGCAGATGACCGACCTGGCCGTCGACTGCGGCCTACGTCAGGAGGCGGGACTGATCGGCCACGACCTCGAGCGCGACGGCGAGCTGCGGGCGATCGAGCTGGAGCGGGTGGCGGGGCACAAGCCGTTCGACACCACCGAGCCCTGGTTCGGCGAGCTGCTCGACACGATCGGCCAGCCGCACGCCTGAGGTGCACGTCTGAGCCGCACGCTGAGCCGCACGCTGAGCCGCACGGGCCCAGTGGTTCTCTGCGCTCGTCACCGGGAGGACCAGCCGCCGTCCGAGCCGATCACCTGTCCGGTGACCCAGGCGCTGTCGCGTCCAGCGAGCCAGGACACCAGCCGGGCGGCGTCGTCCGGCGTCCCCCAGCGTCCGGACGGTGACGTCGCCGCGACCTCCGCCCGCACCTCGGCGTCGGCCCACCCGGTGTCGGTCGGGCCGGGGTCGACGCAGTTCACCGTGATCGCGCGCGACGCCAGCTCCACGGCCAGCGTCGCGGTCAGCTGGTGCACAGCCCCCTTGGAGGCGACGTAGGCCAGCTCGCCCGGCATGCCGCCGTGGTGCTGGCCCGAGGTGAACAGCACGACGCGGCCACCGCCTGCGCCTGCGTGCGCTGCGAAGGACTGCACGAGAAGGGCGGTCGCGCGGGCGTTCACCGCGAAGCTGCGGTCGAGCTCGGCCGCGTCCACCTCGGCCAGCCCCCCGGACGAGGACCGGGCGTGGTTGGCGACCAGCACGTCGACCCGGCCGAAGACCTCGACGGCCCGGCGCACGACCTCCTCGGGGGCGAGCGGGTCGAGCAGGTCGGCCTCGACCAGCGCGACCGGGTGACCCGCGGCGGCGAGGTCGGCCACGAGCCGGGTCGCTCCCCCGGCGTCGGCGCCCCATGGCTGCTCGGCGTCGTGCGGTTCCCAGCCGTGCACCAGCACGGCGAAGCCGTCGACCACCAGCCGGCGCACCACCGCCGCCCCGATCCCCTGCGCCCGGCTCGCACCGGTGACCACGGCCACCCGCTGGCCGAGCCGGGGCTCGGTGAGCTCGACCGCCTCCTCCGGCAGGTGCAGCGTCCCGTCGGGGCCGCGCCACTCGTGCGCGCCGCGGATGCTCACCGCAGGCCGCAGCAGCAGCGACAGGGGCCCCAGCACCAGGGCCGGGACGCTCCCCTGCGGGTCGAGGTGCTCGGCCACCAGGTCGATCCGCTGGGCTGCGCCCTCCAGACCGCGGGCCACGTCCCCGACCACCCAGACCCGCCCCAGCCCGGCTTCGCCGAACACGCTCAGCACCTGGTCCAGCCGCTCGAGCAGCTGCGCTCCGACCGGTCCGACCAGACGCCGTCCCGCAGGATCCGGGCGGGTCAGGCCCAGGTCGAGGGAGTACCCGGCCGCCTCCACCAGCCGGCGCAGGACGGGCAGGGACGGCTCCCGACGCCCCTTCTCGAACGCCGATACGGCGCTCTGCGGCACGCCCGCCCGCGCTGCCAACCCGGCCTGGGTCTGACCGGCGAGCCGCCGGGCCTCGCGGACCAGCCCGGGCACGGACGAGGTGCGCAGGTCGTCCGAGAGGGTGGTGTCGGGTTCGTCCGATCGGTCGGGCACGTCCACCTCCGCCGGTCGCCGGCCCGGCGGGCGCCGGGCGAGCTCGGGTGCGTTCCAAGCGTTATCACGCAGGTGGATACCTCGGGGCGTCAGAACACCCCGACATCTCTCCCCGTGATATCGCCCGAGGAGAACACTAGGGTGCCGCCATGTCTGCTCAGCGTCGCGCGGTCCTGGCCATCGACGAGGGCACCACCGGGGTCACGGCGCTGGTCGTCGACGACTCCGGTGCCGTCCTCGCCAAGGGGTACGAGGAGTTCCCGCAGCACTTCCCGCGTCCCGGCTGGGTGGAGCACCAGCCGGAGGAGATCTGGCAGGCCACGCTCGCCGCGTCGCGCGACGCCCTGGACGAGGCCGGGGCGGACCCGCGCGGCGGCGGGGAGGTCGAGGTGGTCGCGGTCGGCATCACCGACCAGCGCGAGACGGCGGTCGTGTGGGACCGCGAGACGCTCGCCTCGCCCCGCCGCGCGATCGTCTGGCAGGACCGGCGCAGCACCGAGGTCTGCACCAGGTTGCGCGAGGCCGGTCACGAGGACCGCGTCGCCGAGCTGACCGGGCTGCGGCTGGACCCCTACTTCACGGCGACCAAGCTGGCCTGGCTGGCCGAGCACGACACCCGGACCTGGTCCGGGGTCCAGGACGGCTCGCTGGCGGTCGGCACCGTCGACTCCTACCTGGTCGCCCGGCTCTCGGACGGGCGCCGTCACGTCACCGACGCCTCGAACGCCTCCCGCACGCTGCTGCTCGACCTGCGCACCGGGCAGTGGTCGGACGAGCTCTGCGAGCTGTTCGGCGTCCCCCGCGAGGCCCTGCCGGAGGTCGTGCCCAGCTGGGGCGAGGTCGCTCGCACCGACCCGTCCGCGTTCCTCGGTCTGGACGCCCCGATCGCGGGGATCGCCGGCGACCAGCAGGCCGCCCTGTTCGGCCAGGCCTGCTTCGAGGTCGGCGACACCAAGTGCACCTACGGGACGGGGTCCTTCGTCCTGGTCAACACTGGGGCCGAGCCGGTCCCCGCGCCCCTCGGGCAGGACGGCACCGGCCTGCTGTCCACCATCGCCTGGATGTCGCCGGACGGGGTCATCACCTACGCGCAGGAGGGGTCGATCTTCGTCACCGGCGCCGCCGTGCAGTGGCTGCGCGACGGCCTGCAGATCGTCGGTTCCGCGGCCGAGACCGAGGCGGTCGCCCGCACCGTCCCCGACACCGGGGGCGTGGTCTTCGTGCCCGCCCTCACCGGTCTGGGCGCACCGGAGTGGGACCCGCACGCCCGGGGCACCATCGTCGGCATCACCCGGGGCACCACGCGCGCGCACATCGTGCGCGCGACCCTAGAGGCGATCGCCTACGAGGTGCGCGACGTGCTCGGGTCGATCGAGAAGAAGGTGCCTGCGCTGCGGGTCGACGGCGGCGCGAGCGGCAACGACTGGCTGATGCAGTGGCAGGCCGACCAGCTCGCCGTGCCGGTGGAGCGACCGACGGTGCTGGAGACGACCGGCATGGGCGCTGCGTTCCTGGCCGGGCTCGGCACCGGCCTGTGGTCCTCCGAGGACGAGGTGGCGCGGACCTGGCAGCTGGACCGGCGGTTCGAGCCGGGCGACCGCGACGAGCACGGCTACCGGCGGTGGCGCTCGGCCGTCGCCCGCAGCAAGGGCTGGGCCGAGCTGGTCGACTGACCGGTCGGTGTGCGCGCGGCCGCCCCTGCTCAGAGCGTCGGTCAGGGAGCGACGCGGCCGTTCTTCTCGAACGCGGCGTGCGTCAGGGGCATCAGCCGCTGCCAGGCCGTCTCCATCTGCTCGGCGCACATCTCGATCTCGCGCTGCGGGTAGGACGGGAAGTGGGCGTCATCGCGCTTGGTGCGCAGCGACAGGAAGTTCATCAGCGAGCGCGCGTTCACCGTCACGTACATGGACGAGTAGATGGTCAGCGGCAGCACGATCCGGGCGACCTCGCGCGCCACGCCCGCCTCGAGCATCCGCTGGTACGACGCGTACGCCGCCTCGCACACGGCACGGGTCTCGGTGTCGACCAGGGTGTGCTGCTCGGACGTCCCCTCCACGAACTCGTAGGCACCGGGCTTGCCCTGCTGCACCAGCCGTCGTTGCGGACCGGGGACGTAGAACACCGGGCGCAGCTCACGGTAGCGACCCGACTCCTCGTTGTACGAGGCCATCCGGTGCCGCATGAACTCGCGGAAGACGAAGATCGGCGCCTGGACGTAGAACGTCATCGAATTGTGCTCGAACGGGCTGCCGTGCCGGTCGCGCATCAGGTAGTTGATCAGCCCCGTCGACCTGCTCGCGTCGCCGTCGACGTCCTCCAGGCTCGACTCGCCCTTGGTCGAGACACGGGCGGCGAACAGCACGTCGGCGTCCTGCGCGGCGGCCCGGACCAGCTCGACGGTGACGTCGTGCCGGACGACGATCTCGTGGCCCGCGGTGGGTGCCTCGCTCACGGCTCGTGCCTCCGCGGCGTCCGCGCTGTGCCCGGTGGTTCGCTCGCTCATCTGCGCGAGCCTAGCCAGGCGCACGTGGACACCGTCGGGTCCGGCCTCCAGCCGCACCTCGGACAGGTCGGTCACGACGAGGTCGGCCTCGAGCTCGTCCCGCGCCGTGGTCGTCGCGACCGCGAGCGTGGTGCAGCCGGCGGCACGCGCGGAGGCCAGCCCGCTGGGCGCGTCCTCGACCACGAGGCACCGGGTCGGGTCGACCCCGAGCCGCTCGGCCGCGAGCAGGTACGGCTCCGGCGCCGGCTTGCCGCGCTCGACCTGGTCGGCGGTCACGAGCACGTCGGGAACGTCCAGGCCGGCGGCGCCGATCCGCACCCGGGCCAGGTCCAGCCCGCAGGAGGTCGCGATCGCGGCCCGTCCGGCCGGCAGCGCCGCGAGCGCCTCGACCGCACCCGGCAGCGGCACCACGCCCTCGGTGTCGGCCAGCTCGATCTGGTCGATCCGGGCCACGGCCGCGGTCACCCTGGACGGCTCGACCAGCGCGGCGACGATCGCCGCCGCCGGCACTCCGTGGAAGCCCAGCAACCGCTGCGGGTCGACCTGCTCCGCCTCGGCCCAGCGCAGCCAGGACCGGCTCACGACCGCGGTCGAGTCGACCAGGGTGCCGTCCAGGTCGAACAGGACGGCGTCGAACGGGGTGTCGAACGGGTCGCCGAGGTCCGCGCGGGCGGTCGCGCCGGGTGTCGCGGCGGGAGACGAGGAGGTCACCCGACGAGCCTACGAGGGGCGCTGCTGGCCCTGGCCGAGACCCCGCTTGAGGTCCGAGGGCGGGCCGGCCGCGAGCCGCTCCGCCTCGTCGCGCTCGATCCGGCTGGTGGCCGCGCACATCGCGCACTGCACCGCGTAGCTCGTGCTGATCGCGAAGGTCGGGACGAAGAACAGCGTGAACTTCGTGACCCGCTCCTCGATCCGCTGCGCCGCCGGGTTCCCGCACACCCGGCAGACCAGGGTGAGGACGGCCAGGACGGTGACGTAGGCCTTGGTCCCGAAGATGAAGAGCACCCGCCCACGGTAGCCCGTGCCACCTGTCCGTGCCGCCCGTCCGCGCCCTCGGCCCGTACCGCTGAGAGGATGACGGGGTGGAGACCCCAGACCTGCTCGGACCCGCGGGAGCGGACGCCTCGGTGCGGCCCGCGACGGCCGGCGACGTCGCCGCCGTCGGTGCCGTCCACTCCCGGTCGTGGCGCAGCGGCTACGCCGACCACCTGCCGGACGACGTGCTGGCCGCCCTCGACCCGGAGGCCCTCGCGGGCGCCTGGGCCGGCGCCGTCACGGCCCCGCCCTCCCCTCGGCACCACGTGCTGGTCGCCTGCGCCGGCAGCACCGTGGTGGGCTTCCTGGCCTGCGACGACGCCGGCGAGCTCGTCGGTCTGCACGTCGACCCGGCCCACCAGCGCCGCGGCCACGGGTCCCGCCTGCTCAGCGCCGCCGCCGACCTGGCACGCACCGACGGCATCGCCTCGCTCAGCGCCTGGTGCCCCATGCTCGACACCGCGCGACGCGAGTTCCTGGTGTCCGCCGGGTTCGGCACCGACGGCGCCTGGCGCGACCTCGAGGTCCCCGGTGCCGCCATCGGGCTGCGTGAGGCGCGCCTCGTCGCGGCCCTGGACGCCGGGGGATGACGCGGGCGGACCCGGACGCCCGGCCTCCCGAGACCGAGCGGCTGCGCACGGCCACGCGCCAGGGCCTGTCCGTCGGCCTCGCCACCGGCACCTACGGGGTCTCGTTCGGCGCGCTCGCGGTGGCCGGCGGGCTCGACCTCTGGCAGACCTGCGCCCTCAGCCTGCTGATGTTCACCGGCGGCAGCCAGTTCGCCTTCGTCGGCGTCGTCGCCTCCGGTGGCGCCGGGGCGGCCGGTACCGCGGCGGCCGCCCTGCTCGGCGTCCGGAACGCCCTCTACAGCCTGCAGGTCGCGCCGATGCTCGGCGTGGACGGTCCGACCTGGCGCGACCGGGGTCGACGGCTGCTCGCCGCGCACCTGACCATCGACGAGTCGACGGCCGTCGGGATCACCCAACCCGACCGGGCAGCGCAGCGCCGGGGGTTCTGGGTCACCGGCGGCGCCGTGTTCGTGCTCTGGAACGCCAGCACGCTGGCCGGGGCGCTGCTCGGCGACGTGCTGGGCGACCCGCGCCGGTGGGGCCTGGACGGAGCCGCCTCCGCCGCGTTCCTGGCCCTGCTCTGGCCGCGGCTGCGCACCGGCGACGCCCGCTCGATCGCAGTGGTCGGGGCGCTGCTCGCCGTCCTCGCCGTGCCGCAGGCGCCCGCCGGGGTGCCCGTCCTTGCGGCCGGTGCCGGCGCGGCCCTGGTCGGCTGGTTCCAGGTGCGCCGAGGCCGACGAGATCCGGGGGAGGCGACCCCGTGACGCTGTGGACGTGGGTCCTGGTCGCGTGCGCCGTCTGCTTCGCGCTCAAGCTCGCCGGCCACCTGCTGCCCCCCGAGCTGCTGCACGACCGCCGCGTCGCCGGTGTCGCCGGCGCCATCACGGTCGGTCTGCTCGCCGCGCTCGTGGTGGTCCAGACCGTCTCCGACGGCTCCTCGCTCGTCGTCGACGCCCGGCTGGCCGCCCTCGGTGCCGCGGCCATCGCCCTGCTGCTGCGGGCCCCCTTCGTGGTCGTCGTCCTCGTGGGCGCGCTGGTCGCGGCCGGGCTGCGCGCGCTGGGATGGGGATGACGACCACGCAGACCGGGACCGGGGTCTCCGCGCGTCGACTGGTCGGCGTCGACGTCGCCCGGGGCCTGGCGCTGCTGGCGATGATGGCCGTGCACGTGGTGCCCGCCACGACCGGCGGACGGCTCGATCCGCTGCACGTCGCCTTCGGCGGCCGGGCGTCCGCGCTCTTCGCCGTCCTCGCCGGCGTGTCGCTGGCCCTGGTCGCCGGGCGCGACCGCCCGCCTCGCGGGCCCGGCCTGCGCGTCTCGGTCCGGGGCCTGCTCGCCCGGGCCGCCGTCGTGGCGGCGGTCGGCCTGACCCTCGGCGCCGTCTCCACCACCATCGCGGTGATCCTGGTCAACTACGCCGCGCTCTTCGTGGTGGCCACCGCGTTCCTCGGCCTGCGCGCCCGGGTGCTCTGGCCCCTGGCGGGCGCCTGGATGGTGCTGTCGCCGGTCGTCAGCCAGCTCTGGCGCCCGCACCTGCCGCCCGGCCCGGGCGCGGTCCCGTCGTGGTTCGGCCTGGCCGACCCGGTCGCCTTCGGCACCGAGCTCGGTGTCACCGGCTACTACCCCGTGCTCACCTGGACGGGGTACCTGCTGCTCGGGCTGGCCCTGGGACGCAGCCGGTGGTTCTACCGCGACGCCGTCCGCCCCGTCGCCCTGGTCGGCGTCTCGGGGGTGCTCGTCGCGGTGGCGGCGAAGGCGGTGTCCGCGGCGCTGCTCTCGCTGCCCGGTGTGCTGGACCGGCTGGTGGTGCCGGCCGGCTCGCCCCTGAACCCCTCCCTCGACGTCGCGCTGCAGAGCTCGATGTACGGCGCCGCGCCGACCAGCAGCTGGTGGTGGCTCGCGGTGAGCGCCCCGCACTCGGGCACGCCACCGGACCTGCTGCACACCGCTGGGTCGTCGGTCGCTGTCGTCTGCGTCTGCCTTCTCGTCTGCCGCACCGCGGCCGCGCGGCGGCTGCTGCTGCCGCTGGCCGCCGCCGGCTCGATGACCCTGACCCTGTACTCGCTGCACGTGGTGGTCGAGTCGGTGCGGCACACCGTCTCGCCCGCCCCGGACGCCGGGGCCGTCGGCGTCTGGGTCACCCAGTGCCTGGCGGCAACGGCCCTGGCCACCGTGTGGCACCTGGTGGCCAGGCGGGCAGGCGTCCAGCCCCGCGGCCCGCTGGAGCTCATGGCGGGCGAGGCCTCACGGGCCGCTTCAGGTCGTCAGTTGTCGAGTTGACTTTTTACTTCCTACGACACCCTCGCCGCCGCCGGGCCGGGCCTGCTGCGCGCGCTCGCCCTGCGCGACCTCGCCGAGGCCGTGGCCGGCATCGACAGCCTCACCGTCACGCCCGACCTGCTCACCGGGCTGCTCGCTCGGATGGGCGAGGACGCGGCCGGGAGGTCGTCGTGAGCACCCTCGCGCCGCGCGTGGTCGTCGTGCACCGCACCAGCGAGCTGGACGGCCTGGTCGCGCGGCACGGCACGATCGGGCAGGCCGAGTTCTTCCTGCGCACCCGCGGCCGGACGCCCGACGACGCCCGCGACCGGCACGAGGCGCTGCAGCGGGCGCTCTCGGCGGTGTCGGCGGTGATCCCGGCCGACTGGCGCCGGGCGCAGGTCGAGCGCGCGGGCCTCGACCGGTTCGCGTTCTCGCCG
>JBBQSN010000080.1:0-15650 GCA_038213835.1 Actinomycetales bacterium | reverse complement strand
AAGATCAGGCAGGACCCCATGGTGTTACCAGGGGCCGCCGTCAGCGCGAGCGTGGTGGGGGCGGCCGCGGCGTCGTCGCTGTCGCCGAGCACCCCCGTCAGGGCGAGGCCACCGCCGATCGCCACGACCGCGGCGGCCGCGAGGCCGGCCACCGCGAGCCAGCGGCGCTTGCCCGTCCGGTGGTAGGTCTCGTCGTCCAGGGGGGTGGTGCTGTCGTGCAGGTCTGCGGTCCGCATGGCGCGCTCCAGGATCTCGTGAGCCGAGGGGCTCTGCTGCGGGTCGGTCGGCCCACCGGGGCGTGCGGGGTCGCCGTCGCGCAGCCTGCGCCGCAGGTCGTCGTCACCGGTCACCGTGGGTCCTGCCTTCCCTGTCCCTGCTGGAGGTGTCCGGGGAAGGGGTCGCTCTTTCGTCCGGCGGCCAGCTGGTCGCGGAGCTTCTGCTTGGCCCGGTGCAGCCGGATGCTCACGGCGTTGGGCGTGGTGCCGAGGACGACCGCGATCTCGCGCGGCGCCAGCTCCTCCCAGGCCCACAGCCGGAGCACCTCGGCGTCGGTGGGCGTCAGGGCCGCCAGCGCCGCGTGCAGGTCCTCGTCGTCGAGCTCGACCGGCCCGGGCTCCTCCGGCCGGGTGCGGGTCAGCCGGTCGACCAGGCGCCGATGCCGCTGGGACCCGCGAACCTGGTTGGCCAGGCAACGCCGCGCCACGGCGTAGCACCAGGGCAGCACGGCCTCCTGCGGGACGTCGTCGATCCGCCGCCACAGCACCAGCAGCACGTCGCCGAGGACGTCGTCGGCCGTCCCGGGGTCGGCCCGGCGGACCAGGTAGCGCTGCAGCGGCACGCCGACCTCGGCGACGACCTCCTCGAGGCGTCGCCGCCGCGGGTCGTCCGCAGGGTCGGCAGGGCTCACGTCCCCATGGTGTCCGGCTCGGGCCCAGGTCTTTCGCCGACAGGCCGTCGGGGCGCGCGCGGTGGTGGGCCTGGCGCCCAGGATCAGTGGGTAGCGTTGGACGGGTGCCCCAGCAGACCCCGACCCCCGGCCTGCCCGACGACGCCCTGCATCGCTGGGAGGCGGATCTGCTGGCGATCGGGGGCCGCGACGACCTGCTCGACCTGGACGAGGGCTCGCCGCTGCTGCTGGACCTCGGGACGGCGCACCCGTCGGGCCTGGCCGCCTTCCTCGCCGGCCGCGAGACCACGCTGTCGACCCTGTTCCGTGAGCCGAGCACGCTCACGGGCGCTCTGCGCCGTGCCCGGGCGATCCGGGTCGCCGCCGGACGCCTGACCGACGACCTCGGGCTGCCCGGCAGCCGGCTCGCCAGCGGCCTGCTCACCTGGCAGCCGCCGGACGGCCCCGCCGTGACGGCGCCCACCGTGCTGCGGCCGCTCGCCCTGGTCCCGCGGGGTGGGTCCGACTTCGAGCTGGTTCCCGACGGGGACCCGTTCCTCAATCCGGCTCTCGTCCGGCGACTCGCCGGGAAGGCTGTGCTACAGGGCGTCTCCCCGGACGATCCCAGGGCCGTCGCGACCGCGCTGGAGCGGCTGGACGGCGCGCGCGTGCACGACCGCACCTTCGTCGGCGCCTTCGCGGCGGTCGGACCCGGCCTCGTCGCCGACCTCCGAGCTCGAAGCACCGCGCTGGCCGAGCACCCGCTGGTGCGCACGCTGGTCGTCGACGCCGGCGATGCGGGCGCCTTGCCGCCGCCCGCCGCCGCCGCGCGAAGTCACCGCTCGGCGCGGCTCGACCCGTCCCAGCAGGCCGTGCTGGACGCCGTCGTGGCGGGTGCCGACGTCCGGGTCGAGGCCGCGCCGGGCACCGGGGCCACCGAGGTGGTCGCCGCCCTGGTGGAGCAGGCCGACGCGGCCGGCCGCTCGCTGCTCGTCGTCGCCCCGCACCAGGCCGACCTCGACGAGCTGCGGTCCCGGCTCGACGACGGCGTGCCCACCATGGACGTGACGGCTGCCGTCACCGCGCGCACCGAGCTGCACCGCCTGCAGCACCCCTGGGGACGCAGCCGCCTCGACGTGCTGCGTCGCCTGGTCGAGCTCGGCGCCGCCCCAGAGGGCGGCACCCGGGCCGGCGACGAGCTGGGGCCCCGCACGCTGCGCGCGCTCGCCTCGGACCGTGCCCGCTCGCAGGCCGCCGAGCTGATGGTGCAGGCCGGCGAGGTCGACGCCTACGAGCAGGTGGCGAGGACGAGCCCCTGGGCCGGAGCAGATCTCACCACCCCCGAGGCGGCGGCGGAGGCGCTGGACGCCGTCCGGCGGTTGCACGCCGAGGACCTCCCCGCCGCGCGGGAGGTGCTCGGCCGCACGTCGGCCGAGACCGGTCTGGCACCGGCCCGACGGGTGGCCGACTGGGGTCGCCAGCTCGACCTGCTGGTGTCCGTGCGCGACACGCTCGACGTCTTCACCCCGGCCGTCTACGAGCGAGCTCACCCCGAGCTGATCCAGGCGACCGGGAGCAGCCAGTGGCGCCGGGCGAACGGCGTCGAGATGTCGCTGCTGGAGCGCCGGCGCTGGCGGCAGGAGGGCGAGCGGCTCGTGCGGCCGGGCATGCGGGTGGCCGACCTGCACAGCGCCCTGGTGCGTGCCCGCACCGAGATCGAGGAGTGGACGGCGCTCTCCGGCGACACCCGCGGACCGAGCGTGCCCGCCGACCTGGCCGGTGCCGACGCCGCCCACCACGCCGTGCTGGGCCACCTGCAGGTACTCGACCCCGTGCTGGCCGGCACCGCAGAGGGCGGCGCGCTCGACGAGCTGGAGCTCGACGCCCTCGACGCCCGGCTGGCCGTGCTGTCCGCGGCGGGGGAGGACCTGCAGGTGCTGCCGCAGCGCAACGGCCTTCTTGCCGACCTCGACTCGCTCGGGCTGACCGCTCTGGTTGACCGGCTGGCGCTGGAGGGAGCCGACCGCGCTCGGGTCACCGACGAGCTCGAGATCGCCTGGCACCGTGGTGTTCTGGACGAGATGGACGTGTCCGACTCCGGGTGGGACACCTCGCCCGACACGCCGGCCGACGTTGCCGGCGCCTCCGGGGCGCGCCTCCGGGCGGTCACCGCCCTGGCCGTTCCCGCTCTCGGCGAGGAGGTGGTCGACACCCTCGTCGTGCTCGGTGCGCACCGCACCGGTGAGGCCGAGGGCGTCCTGGCCGTCGTGCGGGCACGGCAGGTGGCCGTCGTCGGCGACCCCGGGGGGCTGCCGCCCGTCGCGATCGACCTCGGGGCCGGTGACGAGGGCGGCGCCGTCGAGCGCACCACCCGGCGGAGCCTGCTCGAGGCCACGCAGGGACGGTTGCCCACGCTCGTCCTGGAGCGCTCGCACCGCCGTCCCCGGGCTCTGGTCGAGGTGCTCCCGGGCGACCGGGCGCCGTCGGCCGTCCCCGCCGCCCAGGACGTCGGTCCGGTGCTCGACCACGTCGCCGACGGCACCGTGCCCGTGACGGCCGAGGCCACCGAGCAGCCGCCGCAGGCCGAGGTGGCCCGCGTGGTGGCGCTGGTGGGCGAGCACGTGCGCGATCACCCGACCACCTCGCTCGCGGTGCTGACCGTGACGCGGACGGAGGCCCTCGCGGTCGCCGACGTGCTGCGCCTGGCGCTGCGCGAGGACCCCGCGCTGGCCCGCTGGGTCTCCCGCGACGCCCCCGAGCCGTTCGTGGTCACCGACCTGTGGAACGCCGACGACAGCGTGCGCGACCACGTCGTGCTCGCCGTCGGCACCGGGCGCACGCCGCACGGACGGGTGCTGCACCGGTTCGGCCCCCTCGACGGCGTCGCCGGTGACCGGCTGCTCAGGGTGGGGGCCAGTCGCGCCCGGCAGCGGCTCACGGTCGTCTCCAGCGTGCTCGCCTCCGACCTCGACCCGGACAAGGTCACCACCGACGGCGCCCGCGCGCTGCACGCGCTGCTGGACGCCGCGGCCTGGAGCGACGAGACGGTCGAGCGGGCCGATCGCACGGCGCCGCCCACGGACCCGCTGCTGCTCCGGTTCGTCGAGGCGCTGCGGGCTGCGGGCAGCGGAGTTCTCGCCCCCGACCCGGGGCCGGGGATCGGCTGGGGCGCACCGGATCTCGTCGTCACCGTGCCGGAGGGCCCGAGGACCGCCGTGCTGTGGGACGGCACCCCCGTCCCCGACGACGACCCGGCGACGACCACCGAGCTGGTCCGCGAGCAACGGCATCTGACGACCGCGCTGGCCCGGTTCGGCTGGCGCGTGCTGCACGTCGGCGCCGAGCAGCTGGCCCGCGACCTCGACGGCGCCGTCGCCCGCACGCTCGGCCGCTGACCCACCGGCTCCCAGCAGTGCCCGCACGACTCGGCGTCCGATGTCGGTCGGGGTGGCAGACGTGAGACGCCCTGCGGCAGGAAGCCGTCACGGTGGGAGATGATGGCTCCGCGGACGGCAGGGCCACCGAGCCGGCACGTCACGGTCCAGAGCTGGCCGGACCGCGTCCGAGCCCCCTCGGATCGCAGCACCTCGCCCTGCTGTGGTTGGGTCGGGAGTCCCGCACGACGAGACGCGGCCGCCGGGCCGCGGGAACGAGGCTGACGTGGCAGAGGTCGTGGCGATCACCGGTGGGTACGTGGTCCCGGTCGAGGGTGACCCGATCGAGGGCGGGACGGTGCTGCTGCGCGACGGCAAGGTCGCCGGCGTCGGCCCGAACGTCCGCGTCCCCAAGGGGGCCAGGATCGTCGACGCCGCGGGCCAGTGGGTGCTGCCCGGCTTCGTCGAGGCGCACGCGCACATGGGCGTGCACGAGGAGGCCGAGGGCTGGGCCGGCCAGGACACCAACGAGATGACCGACCCGAACGGCGCCCGGATGCGCGCGCTCGACGCCATCAACCCGGCGGAGGAGGGCTTCCGCGACGCGCTGTCGGGCGGTGTCACCACCGCCGTGGTCAAGCCCGGCTCGGGCAACCCGATCGGTGGCCAGACGGTCGCGCTGAAGACGTGGGGCCGGATCGTCGACGAGATGGTGATCAAGCAGCCCGCGAGCGTCAAGAGCGCGCTGGGCGAGAACCCCAAGCGCGTCTACGGCGACCAGAAGAAGCTGCCCTCCACGCGGCAGGGAGTGGCCGCGGTCATCCGCGACGCGTTCACGAAGGCGCAGGACTACAAGGCCAGGCGCGACAAGGCCGCGAAGGCGCGCGAGCCGTTCGACCGCGACACCACCATGGAGGTGCTGGTCCGGGTCCTGGACGGCGAGCTGCCCTGGTCGCAGCACTCGCACCGCGCCGACGACATCTCCACCGCGATCCGGCTCTCCGAGGAGTTCGGCTACCGGCTGATCGTCAACCACGGCACCGAGGGCCACCTCATCGCCGACGTCCTGGCCGCCAAGGGCATCCCGGTCGTGATCGGCCCGCTGTTCACCACCCGCAGCAAGGTCGAGCTCCGGCACCGCTCGCTGCGCAACCCGGGCCTGCTCGCCCGTGCCGGCGTGATGATCGCGATCACCACCGACCACCCCGTCGTGCCGATCCACTTCCTGGTCCACCAGGCCACGCTGGCCGTCAAGGACGGCCTGGACCGCGACGAGGCGCTGCGCGCCCTCACCATCAACCCGGCCAGGATCATGGGCCTGGACGACCGGGTCGGCTCGCTCGCCAAGGGCAAGGACGCCGACGTCGTGCTCTGGTCCGGCGACCCCCTGGACGTCATGTCGCGGGCGCTGACCGTGTTCGTCGCCGGCCGCGAGGTCTACCGCTTCGACCACGAGAGCGGCGTCGGCGTCACCGAGGACCCCTACGCCCCGGGTCACGCCGCGAGCAGGGGCTGACCCCTGCGCGCCGAGCCGGTCACTGCGGGGGAGCGGCGTGCCGGCGGACCGACCTCTCGAACCGGTCGATCCGGGTGCGCACGGGGGTGGCGAGGAACTCCCCGAGGGTGACGCCGGCGGCGAGCCCGAGGCCCACGGCCAGGGCCGAGGTGAGGCTGCCGAGACCGGCCTGGAGGTTGCCCTCGACGATGATCCAGTACAGCCCGCGGTAGATGGCCAGCCCCGGCAGCAGCGCGATGATGCCGCACACCGCCACGAGCAGCGGCGGCACCCGGAGCCGGTCGGTCAGCACCTCGCCGACGAAGCCCAGCACCGCGGCGGCCAGCGCGCCGGCCACGGCGTCGGAGACCTGGAGCACCGACGCCGCAGCGAACGTGGTCCAGGCCAGTCCGCCCGCGAGGGCGGCGACCAGCGCCGGGCGTGGGCGGGCGTACGCCGCGAGCGCGAAGCAGCCGGCGATGGCGGCCGCCGCCAGCACCTGCACCGGCAGCGGCGCGGTGGACTCGCTGGGGCCGAGGACCGACAGCGGCACCTCGAGCCGGCGGGCCAGGTCGAGCACCGCCGCGATGCCGACGACGATGCCGGCGGTGAGGGTGAGCACCTCGGCGCCGCGCGCGGCGGCCGTGACGTGGAAGCCGCTGATGGCGTCCTCGGCCGCCCCGACCAGCCCCAGCCCGGCGAGCAGCACGACGATGCCCGCCGCGACGACTAACGAGGTCCGCACCGGGACGTCCAGGACGAGCAGGAGGACGGCGACCCCCGTGGCCAGCGCGGCAGCGGCGACCTGCTGGAAGAACTGCGGGAGCCCCCAGCGGCCGAGCTGGCGCATCAGCTGGTCGACACCCGCCGTGCTCACCGCGGCGACCAGGGCCACCAGCCAGTCACCCCCGAGCAGGACGCCGACCGCGGAGGCCATCCCGGCCAGCGCGGCGGTGACGACCCAGCGCTGGTACGGGTGCGGCGCGTT
Organism: Actinomycetales bacterium; assembly: GCA_038213835.1. Classification (GTDB taxonomy): domain Bacteria; phylum Actinomycetota; class Actinomycetes; order Actinomycetales; family CAWJMD01; genus JBBQSN01. The sequence continues at coordinate 8,907 of JBBQSN010000080.1, read as the reverse complement.
GAGGGCCTCGTCGAGCCGGCGGTGGGCGTCGTCGACGGGGACGCCGCCCTCCACGACCTCCCGGGCGAGCTCGGTCACGGCCTGCAGCCGGGTGTAGTCCTGCGTGCGGGCGCGGACGATCCGCATCCCGGTGAGCGGGACGGCGTCGTCGCGGTCCCAGCTGACGGTGAGCGAGGTGAACGTGACGTCGACCTGGCACCGGTCCATCCCGTGCGCGGCGGCGACCCGGAGCACGGTCGCGGTGACGTCGGCCGCGGGCACGCCGAGGGCCACCATCGCCTCGCCGATCCGCAGCGCCAGCTCGAGCGCGGCGTGGGCGGCGAGGTCGTCCAGGCTCGAGTGCGGCGCGCGCAGGCCGATCTGGACGGTCGGCGTCCCGGTCCCGGCGAAGGCACGGCGGGCCCGGTCGCCGAGGCGGGGGTGGTGGGGGCGGTCTGACACCCGTCCAGGGTAGGTCCGTCCGGGCGGGTGCCGGACCGGCCTCGGCGGCACCTGGCGTCAGGGCAGCGACCAGTCCACCGGCTCGGAGCCCTGCGCGACCAGCGAGGCGTCGACCTGCGAGAACGGCGCGGACCCGAAGAACCCGCGCGAGGCCGACAGCGGGCTCGGGTGCACGCTCGTGACCGTCGGCGTCGACCCGAGCAGGGGGACCAGGGCCTGGGCGTCGCGGCCCCACAGCACCGCCACCAGCGGGGTGCCGCGCGCGACCAGCGCCCGGACGGCCGCGTCGGTGACGTCCTCCCAGCCGCGGCCGCGGTGCGACCCCGGGTTCCCCGGGGAGACGGTCAGGACCCGGTTCAGCAGCAGGACGCCCTGCGCCGCCCAGCCGGACAGGTCGCCGTGCGAGGGCGGCGTGATTCCGGTGTCGCTGGCGAGCTCGGCGTAGACGTTCTGCAGGCTCCGGGGGAGCGGACGGACCGAGCGCTCCACGGCGAAGCTGAGGCCGATGGCGTGCCCCGGCGTCGGGTAGGGGTCCTGGCCGACGACCAGGACCCGGACGGCCTCGTACGGGTCGGCGAACGCCCGCAGCACGCGGTCGCCGGCCGGCAGGTACCCCCGAGCGGAGGCGATCTCGCCGCGCAGCATCTGCCCCAGGTCGGCGACCTGCTCGGCCACCGGCTCCAGCGCCGGGACCCAGGAGGGGTGGACCAGCTCGGACAGGGGGCGCGCGGTCACGGCTCGGACGCTACCGGGGCGGGCGCTGCGCCGTCCGGGCGAGGGTGGCGTGTCGTCCCGGGCCCGTCGCGCCGAGGCGGAATGACAACCGTGTGGTTCGCACGTAGAGTGCCGCTCGAACGCGATCCGCGACCGCGCGGGAGGGAGTCACGATGGACGCCGCACAGATCACCGGCGCCGAGGTGGTGGGTGCCGCGCTGTCCGAGCGTGACCGCCGCATCCTCGACTTCGAGCGGCAGTGGTGGAAGTACGCCGGCGCGAAGGAGCAGGCCGTCCGCGAGCTGTTCGAGATGTCGGCCACCCGGTACTACCAGGTGCTCAACGCCCTGATCGACTCCCCGCCCGCGCTCGCCCACGACCCCATGCTGGTGAAGCGGCTGCGCCGCATGCGCGCCTCGCGCCAGCGGGCCCGCTCGGCCCGCCGCCTGGGCGTCCAGGTCTGAGCATCCCTGCGCGGTCTGGGAGACTCTCCGGGTGACGAGCACCTCGAGCGGGTCCGGGCGGAGCCGTTTCCCGCAGCGGCGGACCGCCACCCCGCCACGTCCTGACGCCGACTACCCGACCGACGACTTCGACGTCGACGACGAGCCGGGGCAGCGTCGAGGCGCGCACCGCACCGCCACCCCCGCGGTCCTCGAGCAGCTGCCGTTCCTCGTGGTCGCCCTGGTCGTCGTCGTGGCGATCGTCGTCGCGTTCGGCCTGCTCACCGGTGGCGACGACCCCGGCAGCGCCGCCCCGGCGGGCACGCCCGGCGCCTCGGCCGGCAGCGACCCGGCCGCCACCGGCGAGACGTCCGCCCCGCCCGCCGAGACCACTGCCCCGCCCGCCACCTCGCAGCCGCCCGCCACCAGCTCCCCGGCGCCGACCGCCGACCGGTCGGTCCCGCTGGTGGTGCTCAACGGCACCAGCACGACCGGCCTGGCCGGCGAGGTCGGCGCCGAGCTCGAGGAGCTGGGCTGGACCGTCGAGACCGTGGGCAACGCCCCGGCGCCGGTCGAGGCCTCGGTGGTCCTCTACTCCGACCCCGAGCAGCAGGCCACGGCCGAGGCGGTGGCCGCCGACCTCGACGCCACCGCAGAGCTCGACGACAGCGTCGACGGCCAGGTCGTCGTCGTCCTCGGCGCCGACCGGGCCTGACGGCTCAGGACTCCTGCAGCGGCCCGTAGGCGGCCAGGAACACCCGGGTGGCGGTCGCGGCGTGGCGGCGCAGCTCGGCGTCGGTGGGGAGGTCGTCGTCGCCGAGCAGCATCGCGTCGTTGACCGGTGCGCCCATCACCAGCCAGTTGAACGTGGTGGCCGCCTCGAGCGGCTCCTGCACCTGCACCAGCCCGCGCTCGGCCAGCGCCCGGAGCGCGTCGGCGAGCGAGTCGATGGCGCGCTGCGGGCCGTTCTCGTGGAGCACCCGGGCGAGGTCGGGGAAGCGGGCGACCTCGCCGATCACCAGCCGTCGCAGTCGAAGCAGCCGGGGTGTCATCACCGCGGCGAGCATGGCGTGGCCGTACTGCTCCAGCCAGGCCCCGACGTCGTCGTCCGGAGCGGGGGGCTCGTCGAGGTCGTGCAGGCCGTCGCCGGCCAGGCCCGTCATCGACCCGACCAGCTCGACGAAGAGGGTCTCCTTGGAGCCGAAGTGCTTGTAGACGGTCTGCTTCGAGACGCTCGAGTGCTCGGCGACGTCGTCCATCGTGGTCGTGGGGTAGCCGTCGCGCAGGAACAGCTCCTCGGCCGCGGCCAGGATCGCCCGGTGCTTGCGGACCGACCGGGGGAGCGGCGGGTGCTCCGGCGTCACTGCCATTGTCGTCCTCTCGAGACGGGACCTTGACTAGAACATACTGGACGGTCTAGTTTCGATAACGGAACTCATCGGTCCAGTTCGTAGGAGGATCCCATGTCCGACACCATCATGACCTCGCTGGGCGACCGGGTCGCCTTCGACCGCCGCGGCACCGGCCCCGCGGTGCTGTTCGTGGCCGGCGCCGGCCCGTGGCGCGAGATCGACCCGGTGACCACGCAGACCGCAGAGCTGCTCGCCGAGCGAGGCTGCACCAGCGTGGTGCACGACCGGCTCGGACGGGGGGAGAGCTTCGTCCCTGGGCCGGTCTCGCTCGAGCGCGAGGTGGCGGCGATCGCCGCCCTGGTCGAGACGGTGGGGGGCAGCGCCGTGCTCTGCGGGCACTCCTCCGGCTGCGCGATCGCGCTGCACGCCGCCGTGCAGGGCGTCCCGGTGAGCGGGTTGGCGCTGTGGGAGGCGCCGCTGGCCCCGCCCGGCAGCGGGGGGCAGGAGTGGTCCGACGGCGTCGACGCCCTGCTGGACGCCGGCGACCTCGACGGGGCGCTCACCGCCTTCATGCGCGACATGCCGCCCGAGATCCTCGAGGCCGTGCGCGCCGTGCCCGCGATGGTCGACCAGGCCGGCAGCCTGCGGGCCGACGCGCACTCGTTGGCCTGGGCCGAGTCCGCACCGCACGCCGAGCTGTTCGGCCACCTGCGGGTGCCGGTGCTCGCCATGGTGGGTGAGCAGACCTACGACGTGATGGTGCCGGCGGCCGAGTCGGTCGCCGCTGCGGTGCCGGGGGCGCGGTGGACGCGGATGCCGGGGGCCGAGCACGGCTGGGAGGCCGTGCCGATGGCCGACGAGCTCGCCGCCCTGGCGCACGGGGCAGCGCGATGAGCGCCGTGAGGGAGTGGGTGCCGATCGACGTCACCTTCACCGCCACCGTGCTCGCCGAGGCCGGCGGCGTGCCCTGGACCTGCGTGCTGCTGCCCGGGTCGGCCGAGGTGCTCGGCACCCGCCGGGCGGTCAAGGTCACCGGCACGGTCGACGGCAGCCCGCTGGACACCTCGTTCATGCCCACCGGCGACGGCGGGCACATGCTGCCGGTCAAGCGGCCGCTGCTGACCCGGATCGGCAAGGGCGTCGGTGACGACGTGACGGTGCACCTGGTCCAGCGGCTGTCCTGACCGCCCGGGGTCGGGCGTGCTCGGCGCGGGCGGGGGTGCCAGGCTGGGGGTATGACCGACGTCGTGGTGGTGGGTTCGGGACCCAACGGCCTGGCCGCCGCCGTGACGATGGCCAGGGCGGGCCTCGAGGTCACGGTGCTGGAGGCGCAGGACACCGTGGGCGGCGGTGCCCGCACCCTCGACCTGGGCCTGGCCGACGGCGTCGTCCACGACGTCTGCTCGGCCGTGCACCCGATGGCCGTCGCCTCCCCGTTCCTGCAGCAGCTCGACCTCGCGGCCCGGGGGGTGCGGCTGGCCCAGCCGCAGGTCGCCTACGCGCAGCCGCTGGACGGCGGGCGCGCCGGCCTGGCCTGGCAGGACCTCGACCGCACCGTCGACGGGCTCGGTCGCGACGGCCGGGCCTGGCGGCAGCTGATGGAGCCGCTGGTCGAGCGGCAGGAGGGCCTGGTCGGCTTCGCGATGGGCGACATGCGCAGCGTCCCGCCGGACCTGGGCACAGCCGTGCGGATGGCGCTGCGGGTGCTGGAGCAGGGCACGTACGGGTGGGGCCTGCGGTTCCGTGACGACGTCGCCCCAGCCCTGCTCACCGGCGTCGCGATGCACTCGATCGCGCGGCTGCCGTCGATGGCCTCGGCCGGTGCGGCGCTGCTGCTCGGCGCGCTCGCGCACGGCACCGGCTGGCCGATCCCCGTCGGCGGCAGCAGCGCGATCGTCGCGGCCCTGGTCGAGGACCTCGAGCAGCACGGCGGCCAGGTCGTCACCGGCTCGCGCGTCGGGCGCTGGGAGGACCTCCCGCCGGCTAGGGCACACCTGTTCGACACCACGCCCCGCACCCTGCTCGAGGTGCTCGGCGAGCGGCTGCCCGTGCGGCGGGTCCGCGCCCTGAACCGGTTCCGCTACGGGAACGCGGCCGCCAAGGTCGACTTCGTCCTCTCGGGTCCGGTCCCCTGGGCCGCGGAGGGGGTCGACCGCGCAGGGACGATCCACGTCGGCGGCAGCCGCCGGCAGATGGCGGCGGCGGAGAACGCCGTGCACCGCGGCCGCCACGCCGAGCACCCGGCCGTGCTCGTCAGCGACCCCGCGGTGCTGGACCCGGGCCGGGAGGTCGGGGGGCTGCGGCCGTTCTGGACCTACGCCCACGTGCCGGCCGGCTCGCACCGCGACGTCACCGAGGACGTCACCGCCCAGGTGGAGCGGTTCGCGCCGGGCTTTCGCGACCTGGTCGTGGCGAGCCGCTGCGTCCCGGCCGCGCAGATGGACCACCACGACGAGAACTACGTGGCGGGCGACATCGCCTCGGGCGCGGTCGACCTGCGCCAGGTGTTCGCGCGTCCCACCGCGACCCTGGACCCGTACCGGGTCGGCGTCCCCGGGGTCTACCTCTGCTCCTCGTCGACGTCACCGGGTCCCGGCGTGCACGGGATCTGCGGGTGGAACGCCGCGCGCTCGGCGCTGCGGCGCGAGTTCGGGATCACGGCGATGCCGTCGCTGGCGCCGTCCGCCTGACCCGGCGGGCCACCCCTGCGGCGCGGTCCTGCACCCACGGCACCAGCCGCTCGGACGGGGCGAACGCGAGCCAGCACACCGCCGTGGGAAGGAAGTGGATGCCGAGCGCGACGAACGTCATCGCGTGGAACACCAGGAAGAACGCCACCAGCGCGAGCAGCAGGCGTCCCCTCAGCGCGAGTGCCACCGGAGCCAGGAACTCGGCGACCAGCAGCACCCACTGACCCACGTGCAGCAGCACCGGCACCTCGAGGGTCCAGCGGATGGCCTCGCTCCCGCGGCGCATGATCGCCCAGACGAAGACCGAGCCGTTCGCCCACGCCCACGGTGAGCCGGCCCGGACCCACTTGACCACCGCGGACCCGAAGTAGGTCAGCACGGTGGCGACCTGGATCACCCGGATCGCCCACCCAGCCGCCTCGCTGCTGCCGGTGTCGGTGAACCGCGCCCGTCCGACCGTGGGCAGGACCAGGAGCGCCAGCACCAGCGCCATGTGGTCGTGCGAGACGTAGGAGAACCCCTGGGAGTCGAGCATCCACAGCAGGAAGGCGATGCCCGCGGTCCAGCCGGCGAGGCGGGGCAGCCGCCCGGTGGCCGCCACGAGCGAGGCGACCACGACCAGCACGAGCAGCGTCCAGGCCAGCGGGACGGACGGCCCGGGCAGGTGCAGCAGGCGCGACAGCAGCAGCGGACGCGCCAGGTCGGGGGCGTAGGCGTGCCCGAGCACGTCGTTGGTGAGGTACAGGACGTCCCAGACGACGAACAGGTAGAGCACGGTCCGCAGGACGGCGATCCGGGCCAGCGGGACGGGCCGGACCCACCACGCCACGACTGCGCGCCCGGCCCTCACGGCGCGTCCCCCTCCTCGACGGACCCGACGACGTCCCAGCGGGTCAGCTCGGTCTCGAAGACCTCACCGGTCGCGCGCCCGTCCCGCAGCTGCGAGACGGTGCGGAACAGGACCAGCCGGGTGTACCGGGGCTCCTGCGGGTGCAGGCCGGCGTGGGCGTCCGCCAGCGCCTCCAGCAGCGAGGGGTCGGCGAGGATCCGGTCGATCTGGTTCTCGATCTCGGCCCGGCCGACGCCGACGCCGCGGGGGGTCAGCGGGACCCGCACGGTCGTCCCGGCGGTGGTGTCGGCCAGGACGTACGCCGAGTTCACCGTCCCGTTCGGGTCGCGCGCGGTGGCGTACTGCGACAGCGAGCCGAGCGGGAACAGGTCGTTGTCGTCGGTGAGCTGGCCGACGGTGAGGACGGCCAGGCAGAGCGCGACGGCGGTCAGCCTCCAGGTCACCGCGACCCGACCGAGCCGGTGGACCTCGGGCGCGTCGACGTCCACCCCGCTCTGCTGCCCCACGAGCACCGAGCCTAGCCCGACTCCCCTCGTCCGGACGGGACCCTCGCTTGCACTCGCTGGGGTCGAGTGCTAATCATTGACCTTGGCACTTCTGGCACTCCGTGCATGTGAGTGCCAGCACAGCTCGACCCAGTGAGGGTCGTCCGAGGGCGCGCAGGGTGCGTCCGGAGGGCGGTCCGTCCGTCGCGGGCGCTGGATCGGGCTCTACAGACCCACCCGTGTCCGGGAGGAACCACCCAGATGGCCAAGATCATCTCCTTCAACGAGGAGGCCCGCCGCGGTCTCGAGCGGGGTATGAACACCCTCGCCGACGCCGTCAAGGTCACCCTCGGCCCGAAGGGCCGCAACGTCGTGCTCGAGAAGAAGTGGGGTGCCCCCACGATCACCAACGATGGCGTGTCCATCGCCAAGGAGATCGAGCTCGAGGACCCCTACGAGAAGATCGGTGCCGAGCTCGTCAAGGAGGTCGCCAAGAAGACCGACGACGTCGCAGGCGACGGCACCACCACCGCCACCGTGCTGGCCCAGGCGATGGTCCGCGAGGGCCTGCGCAACGTGGCCGCCGGCGCCAACCCGATGGAGCTCAAGCGGGGCATCGAGAAGGCCGTCGAGGCCGTCTCAGTCGCGCTGCTCGACTCCGCCAAGGAGGTCGAGACCAAGGAGCAGATCGCTGCCACCGCGGGCATCTCGGCCGGCGACCCCGCCATCGGCGAGCTCATCGCCGAGGCGATGGACAAGGTCGGCAAGGAAGGCGTCATCACCGTCGAGGAGAGCAACACCTTCGGCCTCGAGCTCGAGCTCACCGAGGGCATGCGCTTCGACAAGGGCTACGTCTCGCACTACTTCGTCACCGACGCCGAGCGGATGGAGGTCGTCCTGGAGGACGCCTACCTGCTGTTCGTCGAGTCCAAGATCTCCTCGATCAAGGACCTGCTGCCGCTGCTCGAGAAGGTCACCCAGTCGGGCAAGCCGCTGCTGATCATCTCCGAGGACGTCGACGGCGAGGCGCTGGCCACCCTGGTGGTCAACAAGATCCGTGGCATCTTCAAGTCGGCCGCCGTCAAGGCGCCCGGCTTCGGCGACCGCCGCAAGGCGATGATGCAGGACATGGCCATCCTCACCGGTGGTCAGGTCATCAGCGAGACCGTCGGCCTCAAGCTGGAGAACGCGACCCTGGACCTGCTCGGTCAGGCCCGCAAGGTCGTCATCACCAAGGACGAGACCACGATCGTCGAGGGTGCGGGTGACACCGAGCAGATCGCCGGCCGGGTCAACCAGATCCGCGCCGAGATCGAGAAGTCGGACTCGGACTACGACCGCGAGAAGCTCCAGGAGCGCCTCGCCAAGCTGGCCGGCGGCGTCGCCGTCATCAAGGCGGGCGCGGCCACCGAGGTCGAGCTCAAGGAGCGCAAGCACCGCATCGAGGACGCCGTGCGCAACGCCAAGGCGGCCGTCGAGGAGGGCATCGTCGCCGGAGGTGGCGTCGCCCTCATCCAGGCCAGCAAGGTCGCGTTCGCGAACCTGCACCTCGAGGGTGACGAGGCCACCGGGGCGAACATCGTCCGCGTGGCGCTCGAGGCCCCGCTCAAGCAGATCGCGATCAACGCCGGTCTCGAGGGCGGCGTCGTGGCCGAGAAGGTGCGCAACCTGGAGACCGGTCACGGCCTCAACGCCGCGACCGGCGAGTACGTCGACATGCTCGCCGCCGGCATCAACGACCCGGTCAAGGTGACCCGGTCCGCCCTGCAGAACGCAGCCAGCATCGCGGCCCTGTTCCTCACCACCGAGGCCGTCATCGCCGACAAGCCCGAGAAGGCGGCGCCGGCAGGCGGCGGCGACCCGGGCGGCATGGGAGGGATGGACTTCTGAGTCCAGCCCACCAACGTCGAGCCTCGGCTCACGGCACGTCCC
>JBBQSN010000079.1:0-16074 GCA_038213835.1 Actinomycetales bacterium | reverse complement strand
CGGCAGACCGGTGAGCACCCCCTCGCCCCCGTGCTCGACCAGACTGGTCTTGCCGTGCATCAGCTCGTCGGCGTGCGTGACCGTGGCGCCGTAGACCTCAGCCAGGGCCTGGTGCCCGAGGCACACCCCGAGCATCGGACGGGCCAGCGCCGCACACCGCCGGATGATCGCCTCGCTGACGCCGGCCCGGGCCGGGGTGCCCGGACCCGGCGACACCAGGACGCCGTCGTGGTCGTCGGCGGCCTCGGGCTCGACCGCGTCGTTGCGCACCACCGTGCAGCGCGCACCGAGCTGCTCGAGGTACCCGACGATCGTCCAGACGAAGCTGTCGTAGTTGTCGACGACCAGGATGTCCGGGCCGACGACCCCGGGTGCTTGCTCGCTCACTGGTCCCCCACGGTGGTCTCGTTGAACGGCACGAACGGGGCGATCGCCGGGAACACCCACTCGAAGCACACAGCCGCGACGGCGACCGCGAGCAGCAGCACCACGATCGAACGGACCCACCGGGGCCCGGGCAGCGCCCGCCACAGCAACCCGTACATCAGCCCGCTCCTTGCGCCATGGCCACCGGCTCGCCGGCCGAGCGTGGCTGCCAGGTCTCCAGCACGGCGTGCACGATGTACCGCTCTCGGGCCGAGAACATCGGGTGGCAGGTGGTGATCGTGAGCATCCGCTCGGTGGGTACCGCGGTCGGGTCGCCCGGGACCGGCGCGATGACGTCGACGTCGCCCGGGTCGACGATCTCGTGCGTGCTGACGCGGTAGGTGAACCAGGCCTGCTCGGTCTCGACGACGACGGCGTCACCCTCCACCAGCTCTTCGACCTGGTTGAACGGCTTGCCGTAGGTGACCCGGTGACCGGCGAGCCCGACGTTGCCCACCGCCCCGGGCAGCGCCGTGCCGGGGTAGTGGCCGACGCCGTCCTTGAGGAGGTCCTGGCTGGTGCCCTCGAGCACCGGGCGCGGCTGGTAGCCGTCGCCGAACCGGGGCACGTGCACGATCCCGAAGGCCTCGCCGGCTTCCGGCTCGGGCAGGGCGGGGGGCTCGCCCTGGTCGACCTGGTCCGGCAGGGCGGGCGGGTCGGGCTCGACGCCGCCCCACTGCTCCTGGAGCTGGTCGGTGCGCTCGCCCTGCGCCATGTCGGCGCGGACGTCGGTCCACCACAGCTGCCAGGCCACGAACAGCAGCAGCAGCGTGCCGGCGGTGATCAGCAGCTCGCCGAGCACTCCCGTGGCGGTGCGGGCCGCTGACGCCGCGCGGCTCACCCGCCACCCGGCCGGGCGCCGTCGCCGGTCGCGGGGACGGCGTAGAGCATCTCGATCGACCCGTCGAAGGCAGGCAGCTCGAGCTCGTCGGACTCCTGGACGCCGTAGCCGAGGCCGACCGCGCGCACGTCGTCGCGGTACAGGCCGACCTCGTAGGAGTCGTCGAGGCCCTGCAGCATGTCGTCCTGGTTCCCGATCGCGGTGATGACGTAGGGCGGGGAGTAGACCCGTCCCTGCAGGTGCAGGGTGTTGCCGACGCAGCGGACGGCGCTGGTGGAGACCACCCGCTGGTCCATCAGCATCATCGCCTCGGCCCCGCTGGACCACAGCGCGTTGACCACGGCCTGGACGTCCTGCTGGTGCACGACGATCGCGTTCGGGCTGACACCCTCGCCGATCGGTCGGTCCCGGGGGGCGTCGTCGAGGGTGACGGTGAGGGCAGGACCCCGCACCGGCTGCAGCTGCGCCGGCCCGGACAGCTCGGCGGCCCTGGCCTGCAGGTCGCGGGTGGTGCCGTCGCCCACCTGGGCGGTGAGCTCGTCGACCTCGGTGCGCAGCTCGCCCAGGTCGGCACCGCGGGCCTCGAGCCGGGAGGACTCCTGCCGCACCAGGCCCGGCAGGTCGGTGTCCACCGCCCGCAGGTCGGTGCCGGCCGCCGTCCCCGCGCTGGTGGCGAACAGCCCCCCGGCAGCAGCCAGCACCAGGCCGACGGCCACGGTGCCGGGCCACGACCGCGCCCTCCGGTGCTGGTGCTCCACGTCGACTAGGCTAGACGCCTCTGCACCTGCCCGACACGGTGCATGGACCGAGCGGTACCCGAAGCAGCACCGAAGCAGCACCGCAGCAGCAGCCGAGCAACCACCGAACAGGGAGGGCGACGTGCCCGAGTCCAGAATCCGTAAGAAGGGCGCCTACACGGCACCTCCCGCCAAGAGCGACGGCCCGAAGGTCAACGCGCGCTGGTTCGTCCCGCTGATGCTGAGCTTCTTCGTCATCGGACTGATCTGGATCGTCGTGTTCTACGTCAGCGAGGGCCGGTACCCGATCACGAGCCTCGGCGACTGGACCGTCGGCAGCTGGAACCTGGTGATCGGCTTCGGCATCGTCATGGTCGGTTTCCTCATGACCACCCGCTGGCACTGATCTCCCGCACCTCCTGCTCGCGGGACCGAATCACACGTGTGTGGTTTTCCCCAGGCGTTGTCCACAGTGGGGACAACTCTCAGCCGGCCAGCCCCGCGACCGCCAGCGCCACCAGCAGCAGCAGGATCGCGCTGAGTCCACCCCACTGCACCAGCACCCGCCTGTCCCGCGGCGCGTAGACAAGCACGGCTGCCGCGGCAGCACCGGTGGCCAGGCCACCGAGGTGCGCCTGCCAGGCGATCCCCGGGACGACGAACCCCAGCACGAGGTTGATCGCGAGCAGGCCCAGGATCGACTGCATCGGCGTTCGGGTCTTGAGCTGCGCGACGAGGATCACCCCGAACAGACCGAACACGGCCCCTGAGGCTCCGGCCGCCTTCACAGGGCCGAACGCGTCGTAGTCCGGGGTGAGCAGCTGGAACGCCACCGACCCCCCTACCGCGCTGAGCAGGTACAGCGCAGCGAACCGGGCCCGGCCGAAGAGGTGCTCCAGATACGGCCCGAGCAGGAACAGGGCGTACATGTTGAAGAGCAGGTGCGTGAGGCCGAAGAACCCTGTTGTGGCATGCAGGAACGCGGACGTGACATAACGCCAGGGCTCGGCAGCCGCGAACGCCCCGGCGAAGGCGAAGTTCTCGGTGATTCCGAGGCCGGGGACGCGCTGGAGCAGGTTGACCAGGACGCAGATGCCGATCAGCACGTAGGTGACGTAGGGCTGCTCGCCCTGCCGGACCCGGCCACCGAAGACGGTGCGGGCGGACCGGATCCGGGCGGTGCCGGCGGCGGCACAGTCCACGCACTGGACGCCGACCGCCGCCTGCCGCTGGCACTGCGGGCAGACCGGACGCTGGCACCGCTGGCACCGCACGTACGACTCGCGGTCGGGGTGGCGCGGGCACACCGGGACGCCGACCTCCAGGTCGTCGCCGGCGCCGGCGCTCACCGACGTCCTGCCCTCGGTCCGGCCGTGCGGTGCCTCATACCGGGTGAACGAATCAGGGTTCGATCGTGATCCCGGTGATGACCTGGTCCTCGCGAGGCCGGTCGCCGGGGCCGGTCGGGGTGCTGCCGATGGCGTCGACGGCGTCGCGGCCGGCCTGGTCGGCGACCTCACCGAAGATCGTGTGCTTGCCGTTGAGGTGCGGCGTGGGGCCCAGGGTGATGAACCACTGGGAGCCGTTGGTGCCACGCCCCATCTGCTTGCCGGCGTTGGCCATGGCGAGCAGGTACGGCTTGTCGAAGGTGAGGTCGATCGTGACCTCGTCGTCGAAGGTGTACCCCGGGCCACCGGTACCCGTGCCGAGCGGGCAGCCGCCCTGGATCATGAAGCCGGAGATCACCCGGTGGAAACCGAGGCCGTCGTAGAACGGCTCGGTCTTCTTCTCCCCGGTCTGCGGGTCCTTCCACTCCTTGGTGCCGTCGGCGAGGCCGACGAAGTTCTTCACCGTGTGGGGAGCCTGGTTACCGAAGAGCTCGATCCGGATGTCACCGGCGGTCGTGTGCAGCGTCGCGAACATGGGCGCAATCCTCGCACGGGAGGGGGTGCTGGTCCTGCGAGAGGCCCCCTGCAGGCCGATCCGGTGGGCACCCGAGCGGCACGCGGGCCGTTGAGCGGGCAAGATAGGGCCCAGCACTGAACTGCACGGCAACCGAGACCCGGGGACGACCCGGGTCCGAGGGGAGGACCCATGTTCGGCACCAAGAGCCGTACCGAGCGAGCCGCCGACACCGCGCGCACGCAGGCCGACGTCCTGAAGGACCAGGCCTCGGCGCTGGTCGACCGGGCCGCACCGGTGGCCTCGAGCGCGAAGGAGCAGGCGTCCCAGGCGGCGCACGCAGCGCGTGACTGGGCCGGCCCGCGGCTGGAGAAGGCGCGCGACCGCTCCGTCGAGGCCGCCGCCCCCAAGGTGGAGCAGGCCGCCGAGGCCCTCGGCCCGCGCGTCGACGCCGCCCGCGACAAGATCGTCGAGGACGTCCTGCCGCGCATCGTCGAGGCCGTCGCGGCCGCTGCTGCTGCGGCCGCCGCCAAGACCGAGGAGGCCCAGGCCGCGTCCCGCTCGGCCCTGAAGGACGTCGAGAAGGCCGCCAAGGGCGCCCGGCCGCAGAGCAGGCGTCGCAAGGTCGGCAAGGTCTTCCTGGTCGTCGGCGTGCTCGGCGCCGCCGGAGCGGCCGGCTACGCCGCGTGGCGGGCCAACCAGCCCACCGACGACCCGTGGGCCACCGCCACCGGTACCCCGCGCAGCGCGTCGGCCACGTCGTCCGCCGCGCCCAAGCCGGCCTCCACGCCGGCCACCACACCGGCTACCACGCCGGCCTCCGCCCCCTTCGCAGCCTCCACCGCGGGCAGCGACGCGCTGGCCTCCGGTGACGCCGAGAAGGTCGCCGAGCCCGCGGGCGAGTCCGACCTGCCCGGTGTCGACACCGCCGGTGGCGACGCGAACGGCTCGGACGAGACCCCCACGCCGGGTCCGCGCAAGGCCGCGCACAGCACGGAGAACGACGGGTTCTGACCCGCAGCTCGCTCGAGGGCCGAAGGCTCTGGGCCCCTCCGGGGGTTCGGAGTCTTCGGCCTCTCCTGGTGCGACGCGGCCGGGTTCAGGTCGTGGCGCGGGTGGACACGGCCGACAGCTGGTCCACGGCCTGCTCGAACGGCACCGCGGGCGGCGGGGTGGCGTGGTGGCGCAGCGCGCTCACCTGGGCGACGGCGCTCTGCACGTACCAGCGGTGGAAGACCCGCTGCGGCAGCGGCGTCTCCAGGGTCAGCAGGGTGCCGGAGCGGGCGTGGGCGTCGATCTCGTCCAGGGCGGTGAGGTAGGCCTGGGCCTCGGCGGCCGCCTCCTCCGACAGCGTGAGCTTGACCCAGGTGCGCTCGTGGCCCGCGGCCGCCGCCTCGCTGGCGAGGCGCTTGAGCTCGTGCCGCACCTCGGCGAAGGTGTCGGCCAGGGTCTGCATCGTGCGCTCGAGGTCGGCCGGCAACGGAGCCCCCTGCCCGGACGCCTCGCCCACCACCATCAGCGTCAGCTCGCGCAGTTGGCTGTCGACCTGGGCACTCGCCGCCAGCACGAGCTCGGTCGGGGCGTCGCCGACGTCGACGGTGAACTGCTGGGCGGGTTCCGGCTCGTCCTCGTCGTCCCAGTCGGCGAGGTCGGCCCACGCGTCCAGATCGGGTTCGATGTCGTTCTCGTCGATCTCGAACGTGACTCCGAGCTCGGCCCACACCATCTTCCCGTGCGGCTCCGGCTCGACCCCCCAGCGGACGGCGAGGGCGTCGACCACGGCCAGGCCGCGGCCCGTCATCGAGTCGTCGTTCGCGGGGGCCTCGACCAGCAGGGGACGGTGGGCGCCGTCGCGGACCTCGATCCGCAGGTGCTCCTCGAACTGCACGATGTTGACGGTGACCGGCGGCTGGGCGTGCAACAACGCGTTGGTGACCATCTCGGAGACGACGAGGATCGCGTCATCGGTGCGCTGCGCGAACGGGCTCTCGGCCAGCGCCGCGCTGACGAACCGGCGCGCGCGTCCAGCGGCGTCGGGCTCGTCGCCCAGTGTCAGCAGCACGACCGCCTCCTGCACCCCGCGTCCCCTCGATCTACCCCGGATGATGCACACGCTAGCGGTGCCGGAGCCCGTCGGGGGCGCAATGTCACCTCACAGTGCGTATGCATCATCGAACAGAGAGTGTTCGGAGCGGAACAGTCAGAGGTTTGGAGAACGCGACTCACGATGTCGCCCGACGTGCCGGGGCCCCCGACCAGCAGGGAGGACCCGGGCTCGGGGTGGAGCCGAGGGGACTCGAACCCCTGACGCCGCGCACAGCCGATCACCGCCCGCGTCCCTCAGCCGAGTCGCACCCCGCCGATCGGCGCAACCAGCCGCATCGCCTTGCCCGCGCCGATTCGCCCGCGCTCCGGCGCGCTGCTCGGCACGATCCTGATCGTCCCGCCCGGGGCGACGGCCGCGGCGGCCCCGGCCAGTGTGCTGTAGGGCTGGCAGACGTCCCCGCGCTGCGGCCCCGACCGGCCGAGGTCGAGCCAGACCTCACCCCCGGCGCCGGCTTGCTCCACCCCGCCTGTCTCTGACGTCCGGCGAGGCCGTAGGTGGTCGGCCATGTCTAGCGTGATCGTCGTACCGAGCACGGCGTTCCTGACGGTGACGACACCCTCGGCCGGGCTCTCCATCACGGTCCCGCTGAGGAACGCGTCCTTGAGGTTGCCCGCGTCACCCACAGCGGTGAGCGGGTCCTGCGCACTGTATTCCCGGACCTCCAGCACCTCGGCCCCCAGTCGAGCGCCATGCGGGCCCGACGTCCAGACGATGAAGCGCAGGCGGTGCCCCAGGAAGGTGGTCCACCAGGCCTCCTGCCCATCGACGAGGGCGAAGCTGCCGCCCGAGCTGACCGGCACGTTGCCCGAGAACACGACGTCCTTGAACTCGTTGAAGGACACGCGCGGGAACAGCCAGGTGTCGAAGGCCTCCATGCAGCCCAGGCCGTCCTGCTGGTAGAGCGCGAGGTAGAAGCCGGGCCCGTCGCTGCTCCCGGAGCCGTCTCCCGAGGAGCCCATGTCGAGGAAGGTGAAGTCCCCGACCTGCTCGTACGCAGGAGCTCCGTCCGGCCGGCGCACCCCGCCCATGCGCTTGAACCAGTCCGGCACCCGGACCTGGTGACCGCACAGGAAGTCCGGCCCCACGCCGTAGTTGCGCGCCCAGGGCATGAACAGGTCCAGCCCGGCGGCGAAGCCCGAGAACTGCACGAGCTGGTCGGCCCCGGAGGCCCGTGGGTCGACGGCGGCGTCATCGACGCCGCGGGCCCGCACGGTCGGCATGAAGGTGGTCGTCACCGCCGCACCCAGCTGCTGGTCCTGGTCGCCGACGACGAAGCCGGCGAAGCGGGGGTCGATGGCGAACCCGGCGCTCTGCCCGCCGGCGGACAGGAGGTAGCTGGGCGAGCCGACGAACAGCTCGGTGACGTCCGCGTTGTGAGGGCTGGCGATCCAGTTCTCCTCGATCACCGACCGGTGCATGCGCTGGAAGAAGCGCCGGTGGGCATCGACGACGAACAGGTCGTGCACCGACGGCGGGACCCGGTAGTCGCTCACGGCGTCGCACAGCTGGTCGCCGCCGTCGCCGGGCACGTGCACGTGATGCCGCCCGTCGGGGCCCTCCGTCGTCCGCTCGTACGCCCGCACGTTGCCTGTGCACAGGGCGAACAGAGCCGCCATGGGGTCAGCGTCGTAGCTGCCGATGAGCGGCACCTTGAGGAAACCCCGGTCGTCGCAGGCGGACTTGGCGCCCTCGTTGCGCCGACGGAAGGGGACCAGCCGCCGCAGGTCGCAGCTGGACACGGCAACGTGTGCCGCGACGTAGTCGAGGACCATCCGCGCGGCGAGGCGCACCTCGGCGTCGTAGGCGTAGCTGCAGAGGTTGAGCAGCGCGTGCCGCGTCTCGATCTGGTAGTTCTTGGCGTTGTACTCCGAGAAGTCGTCCCGCAGGAACGACCGCAGCAGGGACAACAGGATGGCCGTGCACGAGCCGCCCGTCGGGCTCGCGGTCGGCCTGGCCTCGGCGAGGCGGGCGGTCGCCGCCTCCCCCGGGTCCCCGTCCTGCACCAGCCCGACCCAGTCCGCGAGGCTGTCGGGGTCGTTGCGGCGGTTGTCGTACGGCAGGAGCGGCTCACGCTGGTACAGCAGCTGGTTGGTGAGGTAGCGCGTCGTCATCATCATCATCTGGTGGTTCTCGGTCTCGCCGATGCGCTTGTGCGGCAGCGCCCAGCCGGCGCGCGACCAGTCCTGCGGTGCCCCGCCGCTGGTGAACGTGTCGTCGACGGAGATGCGGTGGATCCGGCCGCGGGCGAGCAGCACGGTGATGAGGTGCTCGCGCGCAGCCTCGCCCAACACGTCGTAGTACCGGTAGGCCATCGGCAGCAGGTGCATCTGGTTCATGTCGTAGTTGCCCTCGGTGGCACCCGCGAGAAGGTCGACCGTGTCGTCCGTGCCGGGTCCGAAGGTCCCGCACCAGCCCGGCCCGGCGGCCAGGACGGCCTCGCGGACCAGCTCGTCCAGCCCCTGGAACAAGGTGTCGGGGAAGTACTCCCGGTATGCCAACGCCGCCAGGCACTTCGACGTCACCAGGTGGACGTCCGGGGCGTCCTCGCCGTAGTGCTTGAGCTCGAGCAGGTCGCGCGGCTGCCCGGAGGTCCCCCTCTGCACCGTCACCGGTTGATCGAGCACGACGATGACGTCGGTCTCCACCTCCGGGTAGACCTGCACCGGCCCCCACGACCGGTCGGCAACGGCGTCGTACGTCCCGAGGGGCGCGACCCGGGCGCGTACGCAGGCAGCGGCCCGGGCGTCGAAGCCCAGCTGGGCCTGGGCGACCGCGGTGGCGGGGTCCGGGAACGAGGGGAGGCTCACCGCGGTCAGGTCGATACGCAGGCCGTCGCCCGGGTAGTCGTCCTCGCGCTGCGGCTGCGGGGTGGTGCGCGCGTAGTACGGGGCTCGGCTGGACATCCCGCGCCCGTCAGGCCGGGCCGACCAGCACCCGCACCAGACCGGTGCCGGCGTCCAGCCGTGTGAGCGCCTTCCCGATGACCGCGCCGAAGGCCCGGTCGCGGTCGACCACCCGGCGCGCGTGGCCGGCGGTCGTGGACGTGGTGAGCATGTCGCCGCAGCGGATGGGGGCCTCGCTCGCATCGGCGAGCACCCACAGCTTGCCCATCATCGCGACCGGTACCCCGCCGTCGTGGCGGTCGAGCACGACGGCCGCGGGGACATCGTCGGCGCCGGACACGACGCCTGCCGCCCGCGGGTCGTACTCGCGTCTGCAGGGCCGAACCTGACCTTCGTCGTCGATGACCACGACCATTCCCTCGGTCACCGCGCTGTCAGGTGCGGCCGTGAGCGCCTCGGCGTAGTCGGCTCCGGCAAGGTTGAGCGCACCCGTGACGGTCAGTTCGCCCGCCACGTAGACCTGGCCGTCGAAGAAGCCCGCGTGCCCGACGGTACCCGCCTTGCGCGCGAACACGGCCGCGCCGGTGCCGGCCTCGTTCAGGTTGTACGCCGCGATGGCGGCCGTGACGGGCGACCGCGTCTCGGCGTGCACGCCCTCGTGGGTCCCGCTGTCGGCCCAGACGCCGACCCCGTCGCGGCTGTGCCCGTGGACCCCGATGCCGGCCACGCTGTCGCCGACCACCCCGCGGTTGCCGGCGCCGTACACCCCGTCCCCAGCGGCGCTGTGCACCGCTGCTGCGGCGGCGACGTCCGGGTCGGCTGAGTCCCCCACGAGGTTGGGCACGCGGCCTCCACTGCTGGGCCACCTGGTCTCGGTGAGCTGGGCGGCCCGGTGGCGGCGATCTGGTCAGTGTCTTCCCAGCGGCACGCCGACCGCAAGCCCTGCTGGTCAGTTCCGGGACAGCCGTCGTCGAGAACAGGACGCGACGGCTGTGCGATGCCAGCCGTACCGGGCGCGACACCATCCCCCTGGGGGCTTCCTGACGGAACGCAGAACGGCCGGGCCACGTCCCTGGGGGATGCGGCCCGGCCGTGCGCAGGGCGGTAGGTCAGCGGTGGTTGTGGTCGTCGTCCTTGACCTTGCGCTTCACCAGGCCGGCGAGACCCAGCAGACCGAGCAGGCCCCACAGGCCGGTCTTGTCGCCCTCGTCGTTGGCGGTCACCTCGGGGGCGTCGACCTCTTCGGTGGCGACCAACGTCGAGGTGGTGGCTGCTGCCAGCGGCTCCGCCGAGGCGACGGCCGCAGGTGCGAGCAGGATGAAACCGGAAGTGGCCACGATGGCCAAGGTCTTGCGCATGTGTGCCTCCATGGAGAAAGTGTTGCGGTCAGTGGTGGAACGGTCGTGGTTCACGCGCGGGTCGCCCCGTCGTTACCAGTTCCGGTGTTGCGGTTGTGCGTACGGTGCTCGCGGTACTTCTTGTACCCGAACAGCCCGACCAGGCCGGTGAGCCCGGCGAGGCCCCACTTGCCCGAGTCGTCATCGCCGTCAGCCTCGACCGGATCGCCGTCTACCTCCGCTGCCACGACCACCAGCGCAGGTGTGGCGGCGGTTGCTGCGGTACTCGCCCCGAGGACGCTGAACGACATGGCGCCCAGCAGACCTGCGGTCGCTAGTGCTTTGCGCATAATGAGTGTCCTCCCCTTCTGACGCCGGCGCGTTGCCGAAGCCTTCCCGAAAAACGGTACCGGGGTTCGCAGGAACCGCATGGCGAGGCGATTCGGAGGCGTGTCGTGGTGGGTCCGCCGCCGCGATATCCCTGGGCGTAGCAGCAGGATCGGGGCGTGCGGTCCAGAGCCTGCGGCTTCTCGCGGTGGAGCCAAGGGGACTCGAACCCCTAACCCCCTGCTTGCAAAGCAGGTGCGCTACCAATTGCGCCATGGCCCCCAGGGTCGTGCGACCCGGGTCGTGCGTGTGACGGAGAGGCTCAGCGCACCGTGTCGGTGGCTTCGGCCCACAGATCCTGTTCTGCCTTGTCGGCCTCCGCCTTGCGCCAGGCGGCGTAGCCGGCACCGGCCAGACTCAGGACGACCAAGAACTTCTTCACGCGCTCAGGGTACCTGGGAGGGCCGCGAGCGCCGAACGAGCGGGAAGGAGCCGTGAGGCAGGTGATCAGGGTGGGCCTAAGAGGACTTGAACCTCTGACCTCTTCCTTATCAGGGAAGCGCTCTAACCGACTGAGCTATAGGCCCGGGGTGGTGCCGCACGCCGTGGCGTGCGCGAAGCGAGGTTACCGCAGCGTCCTGGGTGCTGCGAAACCGGATCAGTCGTCCGACAGCGTGAGATGCAGGCCGCCGACCAGGTTGGTCGCGATGTTGTAGAGGAACGCGCCCAGGGTCGACAGCGCCGTCAGCAGCACGACGTTGACCACCGCGATCACGGTGCCCAGCGACACGACCTTGCCGAAGCCGACGTAGTCGCTGATGTCGAACTTGCCGGCGCCGAGGATCTGGGCCATGAAGTCGTTGGTCTGGGTGAAGATCCCCATGCCGTCCAGGACGGTCCACAGCACGCCCGCCGCGACGACCAACGCGATGCCGATGGCGACACTGAGCAGGAACGCCAGCTTCATCACCGACCACGGATCGACCCGGGCGATCGTCAGCCGGACCCGACGCGGGGCACCGGGCACCGGGCGCGACCCCGGACGCGGGGCGGCCTTCTTGACCGGGGCCTTCCTCGCGGCGGGGCGACCACCCGGGGCGGGCGGACGCTGCCCGGGCGTGATGGTGCGGCTGGCACCTGTCGAGGAGCCGCTCGAGGGGCCGTTCGCGGAACTGCCGCTGGAACGGGCCGGCTGACCGGCTGCACCGGCGGGACGCGGTGACGACGAGCCCGCCGGGCGTGGCGAGGAGCTGGTCCTCACCTGCCCCGTAGGGGTCTGGTCCGACGTGCTCACGCCTCACCTCCGCTGGTGTCTGCACCGGTCTCGAGCTCGTCCGGGTCCGACGGTACGCCATCGGCGGGGGCCTGCGCGGGAGCGGCGCCGTCCTCGGACACCTCGGTCGCGGCCCCGACACCCTCCTCGATCGCGGCCTCGACGACGGTCTCGTCGTTGCGCGTGATGGCGATGATCGAGTCGCCGGAGTCGGGACGGGCGAACCGCACGCCCTGGGTGGTGCGGCCCTTGACGCCGACGTCGTCGACGTGCGAGCGCACCACCTTGCCCTTCTCCATCACGACCATGACCTCGTCGCCGTCGCGGACCATCACCGCGCCGACCAGGTTGCCGAGCTTCTCGGAGTCGGCGGCGACCTTGATGCCGAGACCGGCCCGGCCCTGCACCCGGTACTCGGCGATGTCGGTGCGCTTGGCGTTGCCGTTCTCGAACACCACGAACAGGTGCCGGCGGCCCTCGTCGTCGGCCGCCGCCTCGCCGGCGCCCTCGATCGCGCTCTCGACCGCGCCCTCGACCGGACCGTCGGCCACCGGGATCGAGTGCACGACCACCATCGCGAGCAGCTCGTCGCCGCCGCGGAACTTCATCCCGGTGACGCCGGACGTGGAACGACCCATCGGGCGCAGCGCCTCGTCGGTGGCGTGGAACCGCAGCGACTGGCCCTTGCGCGAGACCAGGACGATGTCGTCGCCCGAGCCCACCAGCGACGCACCGACCAGCTCGTCGCGGTCACCGTTCGCAGCGCCGTTCGCAGCGCCGTTCGTGTGGGCCTCGTCGTCGTCGGAGGCCTCGCCCAGCTCGCGCAGGTTGATCGCGATGAGGCCGCCGGAGCGGTTGGAGTCGTACTGCGTCAGCGGGGTCTTCTTCACCCGTCCACGCCGGGTGGCCAGGACGAGGTGCTCGGCCTGCTCGTAGTCCTTCAGCGTCAGGACCTGGGCGATCTGCTCGCCCGGCTGGAACGCCAGCAGGTTCGCCACGTGCTGGCCCTTGGCGTCGCGGGCCGACTCGGGCAGCTGGTACGCCTTGGCCCGGTAGACCCGGCCGAGGTTGGTGAAGAACAGCAGCCAGTGGTGGGTCGAGGTCGTGAAGAAGTGCTCCACCGCGTCGTCGCCGCGCAACGTGGCCCCGCGCACACCCTTTCCGCCTCGCTTCTGCGAGCGGTAGGAGTCCACCCTGGTGCGCTTGGCGTAGCCGCCGCGGGTGATGGTCACGACGACGTCGTCCACCGGGATGAGGTCCTCGTTCGACATGTCACCGTCGAACGGGTCGATCGTGGTGCGGCGGTCGTCGCCGTACCGCTCGACGATCTCGGCGAGCTCCTCGCCGATGATCTGCCGCTGCCGCGAGGGCGAGGCGAGGATGTCCTCGTAGTCGACGATCCGGGCCTCGAGCTCGGCGTGCTCCTCGATCAGCTTCTGCCGCTCCAGCGCCGCCAGCCGGCGCAGCTGCATGTCCAGGATCGCGCCGGCCTGGACGTCGTCGATCTCGAGCAGCTCGATCAGCCCGGTCCGGGCGTCGTCGACCGTGGCCGAGGCGCGGATCAGCGCGATCACCTCGTCCAGGGCGTCGAGTGCCTTGAGCAGCGCGACGACGATATGCATCCGCTCCTGCGCCTTGCGCAGCCGGTACCGGGTCCGACGCACGATGACGTCGACCTGGTGGTCGACCCAGAGCCGGACGAAGGAGTCCAGGCTGAGCGTGCGCGGGACGCCGTCGACCAGCGCCAGCATGTTCGCGCCGAAGGTGTCTTGCAGCTGGGTGTGCTTGTAGAGGTTGTTCAGCACCACGGTCGCGATGGCGTCGCGCTTGAGCACGATGACCAGCCGCTGACCGGTGCGGCCCGAGGTCTCGTCGCGGATGTCCGCGATGCCGGCCAGACGACCCTCCTTGACCAGCTCGGCGATCTTGAGCGCGAGGTTGTCGGGGTTGACCTGGTACGGCAGCTCGGTGACGACCAGGCAGTTGCGGTTCTGGATCTCCTCCACCTGGACCACGGCGCGCATCGTGATCTGGCCACGACCGGTGCGGTAGGCGTCGTCGATGCCGCGCTTGCCCATGATGAGCGCGCCGGTGGGGAAGTCCGGGCCCTGCACCCGCGCCAGGAGGGCCTCGAGCAGCTCCTCCTTGGACGCCTCCGGGTGCTCCAGCAGCCACTGCACCCCCGACGCCACCTCGCGCAGGTTGTGCGGGGGGATGTTGGTGGCCATGCCGACCGCGATGCCGGCCGAGCCGTTGACGAGCAGGTTCGGGAACCGCGCGGGCAGGACGGCGGGCTCCTGGGTGCGGCCGTCGTAGTTGTCCCCGAAGTCGACGGTGTCCTCGTCGATGTCGCGGACCATCTCCATCGCCAGCGGCGCCATCCGGCACTCGGTGTACCGCGGCGCCGCCGCGGGGTCGTTGCCCGGCGAGCCGAAGTTGCCCTGCCCGGCCACCAGCGGGTACCGCAGCGACCACGGCTGCGCCAGCCGCACCAGGGCGTCGTAGATCGGCGAGTCGCCGTGCGGGTGGTAGCTGCCCATGACGTCGCCGACGACGCGGGCGCACTTGGAGAACTGCCGGTCGGGCCGGTAGCCGCCGTCGAACATCGCGTAGACGATCCGGCGGTGCACGGGCTTGAGCCCGTCACGCACGTCGGGCAGCGCACGGCCCACGATCACGCTCATCGCGTAGTCGAGATAGGACCGCTGCATCTCCAGCTGCAGGTCGACCTGCTCGATCCGGTCGCCGGTGGGCGGCTCGGTGATCGGGGGCTGCTCGCTCAACGTCTCATTCCTTCATCTCGGGTGCCGACGGCACCACGGGCTGGGGTCCTGGAGGTCAGGTCGCCGGGGCGACCACGGCCTAGATGTCCAGGAACCGCACGTCCTTGGCGTTGCGCTGGATGAAGTTCCGGCGGGACTCGACGTCTTCGCCCATCAGCACGGAGAAGATCTCGTCGGCCGCGGCGGCGTCGTCGATGGTGACCTGGCGCAGGGTGCGGTGGTCGGGGTCCATCGTGGTGTCCCACAGCTCGCGGTAGTCCATCTCGCCCAGGCCCTTGTAGCGCTGGATCGAGTTCTCCTTCGGCAGCCGGCGTCCGGCCGCGCGACCGTCGGCGATGACGGCGTCGCGCTCGCGGTCGGAGTAGACGTAGTCGTGGGGCGCGTTCGACCACTTGATCTTGTACAGCGGCGGCGCAGCCAGGTACACGAACTGGTTCTCGATCAGCGGCTTCATGTACCGGAACAGCAGCGTGAGCAGCAAGGTGCAGATGTGCTGGCCGTCGACGTCGGCATCGGCCATCAGCACGATCTTGTGGTACCGCAGCTTGGTCAGGTCGAAATCCTCGCCGAAGCCGGTGCCGAACGCCGTGATCAGCGCCTGCACCTCGTTGTTGCCGAGCGCCTTGTCGATCCGGGCCTTCTCGACGTTGAGGATCTTGCCGCGGATGGGCAGGATCGCCTGGGTCTCGGGGTTGCGGCCCTGCACGGCCGAGCCGCCGGCCGAGTCGCCCTCGACGATGTAGACCTCGCACCGGCTCGGGTCGTTGGACTGGCAGTCGCGCAGCTTGCCCGGCATGCCGCCGGACTCCAGCAGCCCCTTGCGCCGGGTGGCCTCGCGCGCCTTGCGCGCCGCCATCCGCGCCGCGGACGCCTGGATCGACTTGCGGACGACGTCGCGGGCCTGAGCCGGGTTGCGCTCCAGCCAGTGCGACAGGTGGTCACCGACGACCTTCTGCACGAACGCCTTCGCCTCGGTGTTGCCCAGCTTGGTCTTGGTCTGGCCCTCGAACTGCGGCTCGCCGAGCTTGATCGAGATGACGGCCGTGAGGCCCTCGCGGATGTCGTCACCGGTGAGGTTGTCGTCCTTGTCCTTGAGCAGCTTCTGCTCGCGGGCGTACTTGTTGACCAGCGAGGTCATCGCCGACCGGAAGCCCTCCTCGTGGGTGCCGCCCTCGTGGGTGTTGATCGTGTTGGCGTAGGTGTGCACCGACTCGGAGTAGGCGGTGGTCCACTGCAGCGCGACCTCGAGCGAGAGCCGACGGTCGGGGTCCTCGGCCTCGAAGGCGATCACCTCGGGGTGGATCACGTCGGTCTTCTTGGACGAGTTGAGGTGCGTGACGTAGTCGACCAGGCCGTGGTCGTAGCGGTAGGTGACGGTGCGCAGTCGGGCCGTGCCGCCGTCGAGGCCGTCGTCCGAGGTGTCGGCGTGGCCGGGACGCTCGTCGGTGAGCGTGATGGTGAGGCCCTTGTTGAGGAACGCCATCTGCTGGAACCGGGT
>JBBQSN010000078.1:0-16162 GCA_038213835.1 Actinomycetales bacterium | reverse complement strand
CGTCGTAGCGGAACTCGCCGTCGTAGTCGTCCTCGAGCACCAGACCACCTGTGCCACGGGCCCAGTCGAGCACCTCGCAGCGCCGGTCCACACACATCCGGCCGCCGAGCGGGAACTGGTGCGCGGGCGTGAGGTAGACCGCGGCGTCGTCGTCGCGCAGCAGGCGGGGGTCCAGGCCGTCGTCGTCGACCGCGACGGGCCGCGCCGTGGAGCCGATGTCGGCGAGCGCGCTCTGCGGGTCGAGGTAGCCGGGGTCCTCGACCGCCACCGTGCGTCCCGCCAGGCCGGCACCGAGCAGCAACGGGCGCAGGCTCGCGGCGACGCCGGGGACCAGGAGGATCTCGTCCGGGCCGACGACCACGCCGCGGGTGCGCCGCAGGTGGTCGGCCAGCGCCTCCCGAAGCTCGGGGGAGGTCTGCGGCCCGGGGAACTCCTCCCCGACCGGCGCGGCGGCGGCCGTGCGCCAGGCCCGTCGCCAGTCCGCGACGTCCAGCAGGGTGGTGTCGGGGCTGGAGGGGCGCAGGTTCCAGCGCGGCCCGGACGGCATCGTTGCCGCGCTCACGGCGGACGCAGGCGCCGGGTCCGGCACGTGCGCGGCGGCACCGGCCACCACCGCCCGGTCGGCACCGGCGGCCACGTAGGTGCCCGACCCCTGCGCCGCCCGCGTGAACCCGGCGGCGAGGAGCTCGTCGTAGGCCTCCACCACCGCCGAGCGGGCCACCCCGAGCTGGACGGCCAGCGCCCGCGTGGCAGGCAGCGGGTCGCCCGGACGCAGCACGCCGGCCCGGATCTGGACGAGCACGGCGTCACCGATGCGGTGCCGCAGCGGGGCGGGGCCGGGCTCGAGCTCCAGGGTGGTCTCGACCCGGCGGGCGGTCCTGGCCATCGGACCACCCTACGGCCGGACCCGCCGAAGTGGTCCGGCAAGAACACCCGAAGTGGTCCTGGGACGACGGTCCACAATCGTGTCTGCTGGACGGGTGACCAGCCCTGCCCCCGCCGTCCCCACCACCGTGCGCCGCAAGCCCGAGCGCTCGCCGTCCGAGCGGGAGGCGCTGGACCACGTCCTGGACACCGTCCTGGCGGGCACGCTGTGCACGGTCGTCGACGGCGAGCCGTGGGCGGTCCCGATGCTGTTCGCTCGCGACGGCGACCGGGTGCTGCTGCACGGGTCGACCGGGGCCGGGGCGCTGCGCCGGGTCGCCTCCGGCGCCCCGGCGCTGCTGAGCGTGCTCTCGGTCGACGGCATGGTCGTCGCGCACAGCACCTTCGACTCGTCGGTCAACTACCGCTCGGCGGTGGTGCGCGGCACGCTCGAGCCGCTGACCGGTGACGAGCGCTGGCAGGCCCTGCAGCGGCTCTCCGAGCGGCTGATCCCGGGGCGCACCTGCGAGGTCCGCGACATGACGGTGAAGGAGACCACGGCGACCCTGACCATGCAGCTCCCCATCGTCGACGGCGGCTGGACGGCCAAGGTGCGGACCGGTCCGCCGGGCGCCCCGCAGGAGGAGACCGACGCGTGGTCCGGGGTCGTGCCCTTCCACGTCGTGGCGGGCGAGGCCGAGCCGGCCCCCTGGGTTCCCGAGGGCACGCGGCTCCCGCCGTCGGTGCAGCGGCTGGCCGGGTCGGTGCTGACGTGACGGCCACCACCGCCGCGGCTGCGCCCAGGGGTGGTGTCCGGGTGGCCAGGGTGCCCTGGCAGGCGAAGTTCGTGGCCCTCAGCGTGATCTGGGGCTCGAGCTTCCTGCTGATGAAGATCGGCCTCGGGTCCTTGGAAGCCGTGCAGATCTCGTGGTTCCGGGTTCTCACCGGCACCGCCGTCCTGCTCGGGCTGCTCCTGGCCACCGGCCAGCGGCTGCCGACCTCGCGCCGGGTGTGGGGCCACCTCGCCGTGGCCGGGTTCTTCCTGGCGACGCTGCCGTTCACCCTGTTCGCCGCGGCCGAGGAGCGCGTGTCGTCGGCCCTCGCGGGCATCGGGAACGCCACGACGCCGATGGCCTCGGTGCTGTTCGGCCTGCTGCTGCTGCCGGCCTCGCGGCTGCCCGGGCGCAAGGTCGTCGCCGTCGCCCTCGGCCTGCTCGGCGTGGTCGTCATCATGCAGCCGTGGCAGCTGGAGGGGCGGCCGGACCTGCTCGGCTTCGGCATGGCGCTGGTCGCCGGCGCGAGCTACGGCTTCGGCTGGACCTGGGTCAAGCGGCACCTCACCGACGACGACCTCGGCGGGCTCACGATGCCCACGGCGATGATGTCGACGGCCGTCGTGCAGATGACGCTGGTCGCGCTGGTGTGGTGGGCGTCCCGGGCCGGCGACCTGGCCACCCCCTTCACGGTGCGCCCCGACGCCGTGGCCGGCTCGCCCTGGCCTGCGCTGGTCGCCGTCCTCGTCCTCGGCGTCGTGGGCACCGGGCTCGCCCAGAACCTCCAGTACGACGTGGTCCGCGCGGCCGGTCCGACCGTCGCCACGACGGTGACCTACCTGATCCCCGTCGTGGCCGTCGCGCTCGGCGTGGTGTTCCTGCACGAGCGGCTCTCGTGGCCGCAGCTGCTCGGCGCCGCGATCGTGCTGGCGGCCGCGGTCGTCATCGGCAGCCCGACCCGGCGGCGCACGCCGGCTGCGCAGGGCCCAGCCGCTCAGGGCCCAGCCGTTCAGGGCTCAGCCGCTCAGGGCGAGGCCCTGCCGCGCGCGTAGGTGCTGCCGCTCCGCCGTGTTGTCGCAGCGCTCCAGCGCCAGCGCGAACTGCTCTGCCGCCGAACGCCTCTCACCGCTTCGCAGCAGCAGCTCGCCACGCACCGCGGGCAGCCGGTGGCTGCGCGGCAGCCGGTCGTCCAGCCCGTCGAGCAGGTCCAGCCCCGCGGCCGGACCCGACACCTCGGCCAGCGCCACCGCCCGGTTCAGCCGGACGACGGCCGAGCCGGTCAGCTGCTCCAGCTCGTCGTACAGCCCGACCACAGCCGCCCAGTCGGTGTCGGCGGCCGTCGGCGCGGTGGCGTGCGCGGCCGCCACGAGCGCCTCCAGCCGGAGCTCGACCCCGGTCCGCGTCGACGGGCGCGTCGACCCCTCGGCGAGCAGCGCCATCGCCCAGGCGATCTCGTCGTGGTGCCATTGGCCCCGGTCCTGGTCGGGCAGCAGCACCAGGGTGCCGTCCGACCTCGTCCGGGCGTCTCGCCGCGAGTGCTGCAGCACCATCAGCGCCAGCAGGTTCCGCACGTCGTCGCGACCGGGGAGCAGCTCGTCGAGCAGCCGGCCGAGGCGGATCGCCTCGCCCGCCGTCTCCACCCGGACGGGGTCCTGGCCGTCGCCGGGGGCGTAGCCGGCGGTGAACGCGAGGTAGACCACCTGCACGACCGAGCCGACCCGCTCGTCCAGGGCCTGGGGCCCGGGCAGCCGCAGCGCGACGCCGGCGGCCGCGAGTTTCCTGCGCGCCCTGGTGAGCCGGGCCGTCATCGTCGGCTCGCTCACCAGGAACAGCCGGGCGATCTGCTGGGTCCTCAGACCGAGCACGAGCCGCAGCGTGAGGGCGGCCCGAGCCTCCGGCGCCAGCGCCGGGTGGCAGCACAGGAAGACCAGCCGCAGCACCTCGTCGCGCACGTGCGCCGGGTCGAGCACGTCCTCCACCTCCTGCCGCGCCCGGGCCTCGGAGCGGGCGGCCGCGTCCAGACGCTGCTCCTCGTCGACGACGAGCAGGGCGACCTTGCGGTCGCGGATCGCCTCGGCGCGCAGCACGTCCAGCGCCCGGCGCCTGGCCGCGGTGTGCAGCCAGCCCGCCGGGTTCGCCGGGACGCCGGCGGACGGCCAGTGCCTGGTGGCCTGGACGAACGCCTCGGCGAGGGCGTCCTGCGCCAGGTCGAGCCGCCGGAACCGGCCGACGAGCAGCGCCACCAGCGGGCCCCAGTGGTCGCGGTAGGCGGCCGACAGCGCCTCCTGCCCGTCCTGCCCGTCCTGCCCCGGGGTCACACCGAGTCGTCCACCGGGCGGACCTCCAGCACGTAGTAGGACGGCAGGTGCTCGATCGCCGCCATCACCGCGTCGAGGTCCGGTGCGTCCAGCAGGTAGAAGCCCCCGAGCTGCTCGGTGGCCTCCGCGAACGGCCCGTCGGTCACCACCGAGCGGCCGCCCTCGTGCCGCAAGGTGGTCGCGGTGTCGGCGGTCTGCAGCGCCTCCCCGCCGGCGAACGACATGCCGGGGTGGTCGCGGACCACCTCGGAGAACCGGTCGTGCGCCGCGATCGTCTCGGTGCGCGCGGCCTCGTCGGCCTCGGCCCATACGGACTCGTCGCCGTACATCAGCACCACGTACCTCATCGGGCCACCTCCAGGTCCGGGCTCGGCACGGTCGCGCGCACCTCGACGGCGTCGGGGCCGGCGAGCAGCCCGCACAGGTCGAGCAGGTCGTCCAGGTCGTCGCTCTGGACGAGGTAGAAGCCGGACAGCTGCTCGACGGTCTCGGCGTACGGCCCGTCGGTCACGGTCACCGAGCCGCGCTCGCCGCGGACCACCTTGGCCGTGCGGGAGTGCTCGAGCTCGGCCCCGCCTGTGACGGTGTGCCCGCGCTCGGCGAGCAGCCGCGAGAACTCCTCGTGCCTGGCGTACACGGCCGTGCGGGTCTCCTGGTCGGCCTCCTCCCACGGGCGTTCGTCCCCCGGCAGCAGCACCACGTACTCGGTCATCCTCATCGCCTTCCCTCGGTGGCGGGCTGCGGTCAGCCTGCCTCAGGGGGATGACGCGCGACCAGGCCCGCGACCGACAGCGCGGCGGGGTCGATCTCCCGGACCTTCTGGAAGCATGGGCGGATGGCTGTCACCCTCCGCCCTATCGAGCCCGCCGACCGCGAGCAGGTGCTCCGGATCAACGCCGACCACGTCGAGCTGCTCTCCCCGCTCGACGACGAGCGGCTCACCCTCCTGCAGCGGCTCGCCGACCGCGCGGACGTGATCGACGTCGACGGTGCCTTCGCCGGCTTCGTCGTCACGTTCGGCCCCGGTTCGGACTACGACTCGGACAACTACCGCTGGCACGTCGAGCGGTTCGGGTCGCGGTTCTACTACCTCGACCGGGTCGTGGTGGCCCCGGCGTTGCGTCGCTCGGGTGCCGCCCGCGCGGTCTACGACGAGCTGGAGTCGCTCGCCGCCCCGTACGGCCGGATGGTGCTCGAGGTGAACGTCGAGCCGCCCAACCTGCCCTCACTGCGGTTCCACGAGGGTCGTGGCTACGTCGAGGTGGGCCGGTTCGGCCCGCACGGGCACGTCGTCGCCATGATGAGCCGGGAGCTGCCGCCCCCCTCCTGAGCCGCTCCCGGCCGTCCTGGCGTGCCGACGGCGTGTCGGCGGCGTGTCGCCCAGGAAGTCCCCAGGAAGTCACCAGCGCGGCGCTGTCAGGTCGGTCCCCCTTCGTGCCGATGCTCGCGTCGTGACCGCCGTGCAGCGCCTGGTCGTCGGCGTGGCTGCCGTCGTGGCGACGACCTTCGCCACGGCCATGCTCGTGCTGCCCGCGGACGGTGTCGTCGACATCGGTGTGCTGAGCAACTGGACCCAGATCGTCGTGCCCGTGCTGGCGGCCGCGGTCTGCCTGGACGGCGCCCGGCGGCAGCCGGACCGTCGCCAGCGCCGGGTCTGGCAGCTGTTCGGTGCCGGCGTCCTGTCCTGGGGCGTGGGGCAGTCGATCTTCACCTGGTACGAGCAGGTGGGCCAGGTCGTCGTCCCGGTGCCGTCCCCCGCCGACGTCGCCTTCCTGCTGTACCCGCTGCTGGGCGTCTGCGCCATCTGGCGGCTGCCGCTGCGGGCACGCTCGCGCGCCGTCAGCGCCCGGTCGGTGCTCGACGGCCTCGTGGTGGCCACGTCCCTGGTCTTCGTCGTGTGGGCGCTGGGCCTGAGGATCCTGTGGGCCGACGGGGGCGGCGACGTCGTGTCGCTGCTGGTGACCACCACCTACGTGGTCTCCGACATGGTGCTGCTGACGATGGTGCTGCTGATGGTGCCGGAGGTCGGGCTGGCCAGGCGCCGGGTGCTGGTACCGGTGGCGATCGGCATCGCGGCCTTCGCCGTCGCCGACGTCGGCTACGTGGTCGTGACGTCGGCGACCGCCTACAGCTCCGGCCAGCTCTTCGACGTCGGTTGGGTGCTCGGCTTCCTCGGCGTCGCCGTGGCGGCGGTGATGGCCCACCCGCGTCCCTCCGGAGCGCAGGACCAGCCCCTTCGCCCCGGCACCGGGCTGCCGTCCTGGGGGTCGATGCTGCTCCCCTACCTCTTCGTGCTCGGGGCGGCGGGCGTCTGCGTCGCCCGGCTCGGCACCGACGACCCGTGGACGACCGCGGAGACGCTGCTCGCCTGTGTGCTCGTCGTGCTGGTCCTGTCCCGGCAGTTCGTGGCGCTCGCCGACAACCGGTCGCTGCTCGCCGAGGTCTCCAGCCAGCACGTCCAGGCCCGCCACGACTCCCTCCACGACGCGCTGACCGGGCTCGCCAACCGGGCGCTGTTCCTCGACCGCGTCGGCCACGCGCTGGACCGCGCCGAGCGCGACGGCGGCCGCACCACTGTGCTGTTCTGCGACCTCGACGGGTTCAAGCAGGTCAATGACGTCCACGGCCACGCGGCCGGAGACGCCGTGCTGGTGGAGGTCGCGCACCGGCTGTCGCATCAGGTGCGGGCGGTCGACTGCGTCGCCCGGCTCGGTGGCGACGAGTTCGCCGTGCTGCTGGAGGACCCGAGCGACCCCGACGTCGTCGTGGGCCGGATCGAGGGCGCGATGACCGTCCCCGTGCAGGTCGGGACGGCGGAGGTGCGCGTGCGCTCGAGCATCGGGATGGCCCAGGTCCGCGGTGCGGGCGAGGGGACCGACCAGCTGGTCTCCGACGCCGACCACGCGATGTACCGCGTCAAGCAGGGCCGGCAGCATCGCCCCGCTGCCGGCCCCGCGCCCGCGCCCGAGGACGACCCCCTGGCGGCGCCCCACCAGCAGGCCCGCGACGACCACGACGAGGTGCCCAGCCAGGGCCCCGCCCGGCTCGGCTGAACCGCCCGGCGGGCAGTGAGTCGGTCGCCGGGGCGGTCTCGGGGGCGGGCCGCCCTGGCGCGGCGCGGTGGCGGCGGTGGATGATGCGCCGGTGAAGCGCATCGGACACCTCGTTGGCGGGGCATCGACAGGCACCTTCGACCGGGTGGGCCCGGTCTACGACCCGGCGACGGGGCAGCAGACGGCCGAGGTGTCGCTCGCCAGCACGGCCGAGGTCGACGCCGCCGTCGCGACCGCCCGCACGGCACTGCCCGGCTGGCGCTCGACGCCGCTGTCCCGGCGCACCGAGATCATGTTCCGGTTCCACCACCTGCTCGTCGAGCACTCCGACGAGCTCGCCGCGCTCGTCACGTCCGAGCACGGCAAGGTGCTGTCCGACGCCGCGGGCGAGGTCCAGCGCGGTGTCGAGTGCGTCGAGTTCGCCTGCGGCATCCCCCAGCTGCTCAAGGGCGGCCACAGCGAGCAGGTCTCGACCGGGGTCGACGTCCACGAGCTGAAGCAGCCGGTGGGCGTGGTCGCGGCGATCACCCCGTTCAACTTCCCGGTCATGGTCCCGCTGTGGATGGTGCCGAACGCCGTTGCGTGCGGGAACACCGTGGTGCTCAAGCCGAGCGAGAAGGACCCGTCGGCCGCGATCCGGATGGCCGAGCTGTTCGCCGAGGCCGGCCTGCCGCCCGGTGTCCTCAACGTCGTGCAGGGCGACAAGGTCGCGGTCGACGCCCTCCTGGCCCACCCCGGCGTCGACGCCGTCAGCTTCGTCGGCTCCACGCCGATCGCGCGCTACGTCTACGAGACCGGGACGGCGCACGGCAAGCGGGTGCAGGCCCTCGGCGGCGCGAAGAACCACATGGTGGTGCTGCCGGACGCCGACCTCGACATGGCGGCCGACAACGCGGTCTCCGCCGGCTTCGGCTCGGCTGGGGAGCGCTGCATGGCGGTCTCGGTCGTCGTCGCGGTCGGTTCGGTCGCCGACCCCCTGGTCGACGCCATCGCCAAGCGGATCGCCACCCTGGAGGTCGGCCCCGGCACCGACGCCCGCTCGCAGATGGGCCCGCTGGTCACCCGCGAGCACCGCGACAAGGTGGCCTCCTATGTCGAGGCCGGCCGCGAGGCCGGTGCTGACGTCGTCGTCGACGGTCGCGAGCGCGACCTCCCGAGCGACGGGTTCTTCCTCGGCCCCAGCGTCATCGACCGCGTCACCCCGCAGATGAGCGTCTACACCGATGAGATCTTCGGGCCGGTGCTCTCGGTGGTGCGGGTGCAGGACTACGCGGAGGCGGTCGAGCTGGTGAACTCCAGCCCGTACGGCAACGGCGTGGCCGTCTTCACCCGCGACGGGGGGGCCGCGCGCCGGTTCGCGTCCGAGGTGGAGGTCGGCATGGTGGGGGTCAACGTCCCGATCCCGGTGCCGGCTGCGCACTTCTCGTTCGGCGGCTGGAAGGACTCGTTGTTCGGCGACTCGCACGTGTACGGGCCGGAGGGCGTCCACTTCTACACCCGCACCAAGGTCGTCACCACGCGCTGGCCCGACCCGGCGACGAGCGCGGTCGACCTCGGCTTCCCCCGCAACCGCTGACGAAGGAGCATCCGGTGAGCGAGCCCGAGCCCGAGCCCGAGCCCGAGTCCGAGTCCCAGTCCGAGTCCGAGCCCGAGGTCGTGTTCGACTTCGCCCAGCAGCGCGACGCGGTGGCGGCCGGCCTGCTGCCCGGCGAGCGGCTGGTCGCCGTCCTGGACGCCGTGGGGACGGGGACCGGGTTCCTGGGTCTGACCGACTCACGGGTGCTGCTGCAGGACCGATCGCTGGTGGGCGGGAAGAGCACGCTGGTCTCGATCCCGTACGGCCGGATCATCAGCGTCGGGTTCGTCGCCGACAGCGATCTGGGCATCGAGGCGCTCTCCAGCTCGACGATCACGATCACCGTCTCCGGTTCCGTTCACCAGGTGGCGTTCCGGGGCGCCGACAAGGCCCGGTACGCGCACGACACCGTGCTCTGGCACGTGCTGAACGGCTGACCTGTCTCTCGCGTGCCCGTCCGGGCCCGCCGGCCCCCCGCCGTCCGGGTGACCTCGTACTGCCCTCCTCACTCGCTGTGACTGATGTGACGTGTGTGACGCATGTGGCGAACGACCAGTTCTGAGTATTTATGGGACAGGTGTTTCCCCAGGGGGAGTTGTTGGGTACGTTTCTCCAGCCGTGTCAACTCGACACGCCGTTCGAGTGCGACTGTGAATGACACGCATGTAATTCGAGGAGATCCGACGTGACGGTGGGGATGCGACGGCCCGGGGCCCGGGCAGCGGCGGCTGCAGCCGTCGCCGCTCTCTCGCTGGGGCTGCTGGGGGCGGCGCCGGCGACGGCCGAGCCCTACCCCAGCCAGGACAAGGTCGACGCCGCCAAGACGGCCGTCGCCACCACGGCGCAGCAGGTCGCGGCGCTGGAGAGCCGGCTCGCCTCCGCGGGCGCGGCGCTGCAGCGGACCCAGATCGAGGCAGCGCGCGCCGCGGAGGACGCGAACGAGGCCCAGGTCGCGCTCGAGGAGGCGACCGCTGCGGCCGCCGGCGCGAAGGCCGCGGCCGCGCAGGCGCGGGCCGCGCTGGTCGAGGCCCGCGACCAGATCGGCTCGCTCGCCGCCGACGCCTACCGCGCCGGCGGGTCGATGGGCGGCCTTGAGGCCGTCCTGAGCTCCGGCGGCCCGCAGGACCTCATCGACCGCGCGGGGACGCTGCGGTACCTCGGCAACGGGCGCCAGCAGGTGTTCCAGCGCGGGCAGGCCGCCGAGCTGGTCTCCCAGCTGATGGACGAGCAGGCGCGCACGGCCCAGGCAGCTCAGGAGGCCGCCGCCGAGGCCGCTGCTGAGGCCAAGGCCGCAGCCGACCGTGCCGCCGCCGCCGCCGAGTCCCAGGTGCGGGCGACCGAGACGGAGAAGGCCGAGGTGACGACCCAGCTCGCGGCGCTGCGCAGCACCAGCGTCGCCCTCGAGCAGCAGCGTCAGACAGGTCTGGAGGCCGAGCGGATCGCCCGTGCCGAGGCCGCCGCCCGCGCGGCCGCCGAGCGGCGCGAGCGCGAGGCCCGGGACCGGGCCGCCGCCGATCAGGCCGCCCGCGACCAGGCGGGCCGCGACCAGGCAGGCCGCGACCAGGCCGCCCGCGACCGCGCAGCCCGCGAGGCGGCCGAGCGCGCCTCCCGCGACGACGACCGACCCTCGCCGTCCCCGGCGCCGGCACCCTCCCCGGACCCTGCGCCCGCACCGTCGCCGCCGCCCGGCGACTCCAGCGGCTCCTCCTCCGGCGGCCAGGCCGCCGTGAGCTGGGCCCGCACCCAGATCGGCAAGCCGTACCTGTGGGGGGCCACCGGACCGAACGCCTACGACTGCTCCGGCCTGACCGGCGCGGCCTGGCGGCACGGCGGCGTCAGCCTGCCGCGCACCTCGCGCCAGCAGTACGCGGCCGTGCAGAAGGTGTCGTACTCGGACCTGCGGGTCGGTGACCTCATCTTCTACGGCGACGGCAGCACGACGAGCTCGATCTACCACCTCGCCATGTACAGCGGGAACGGCAGGATGATCGAGGCGGCTCGCGCCGGGGTGCCGGTGCGCGAGACCTCGGTGCGGATGAGCGGCGCGATGGACTACGCCGGCCGCCCCTGACCGCTAGTGCTCGGTGCCGGAGTCCTGCAGCCGCGCGAACGAGGCGTTGATCTCCTTGTCGGCCTCGGCACGGCCGGCCCAGTGGGCGCCCTCGACCGACTTGCCGGGCTCCAGGTCCTTGTAGGTCTCGAAGAAGTGCTGGATCTCGAGCCGGTAGAACTCGTTGATGTCGTCGAGGTCCTGAAGGTGCTCCAGCCGGGGGTCGCCGGTGGGGATGCACATGATCTTGTCGTCGCCGCCGGCCTCGTCGCGCATGTGGAACAGGCCGATCGCACGGCACCGGATCAGGCACCCGGGGAACGTCGGCTCGTCGATGAGCACGAGCGCGTCGAGCGGGTCGCCGTCCTCGCCCAGGGTGTTGTCGATGAACCCGTAGTCCGCGGGGTACCGGGTGGCGGTGAACAGGGTGCGGTCGAGCTTGATCCGCCCCGTCGCGTGGTCGACCTCGTACTTGTTGCGAGTCCCCTTGGGGATCTCGATCGTGACGTCGAACTCCATGACGGCTCCCACGTGCTGGTTGGTGCGGACGGTCCGGACGTGTGGTCCTGCTGCTCCGGCTAGTCTCCCGCACAGGCGGTCCGGACGGGCAGTCGGGTCGGACGGGGGGCCGCCGTGGCACGGGACGGACGTCGCCGTCGGGGCGTGCTCGCCGCGTCGTGCGTGGCCGCCGTGCTGGCCGCCGGCTCCGCCTACGCCGCGGCCGACGTCCGGGGCGAGCTCCCCGGCCCGCTGACCGACGACCCCGTCCCGCAGGCCTACCCCGCGTTCGGATCCGCTCCTGGCGCGGCGCTCGCCGCGCAGACCCCGGGCCCCCCGGCGGGGAGCGCTCCCCTCGACGACGACGCCCCCGCCCCGGACCCCGACGCGCTGCGGGCCACCCTGGGGCCGCTGCTCGCCGCGTCCGGTCTGGGTCCGCGGGTGGGGGTCAGCGTGCTGGACGCCACCACCGGTGAGGTGCTGCTGGCCCAGGGCGACGGGACCGGCTACGAGCCGGCGTCGGTCGCGAAGCTGCTCACCGGGGCCGCCGCGCTCGAGCGGCTCGGCCCCGACCACGCCACCACGACCCGGGCAGCGCTCGACCTCGGGACCGGGGCGACCCCCGGCGAGCTGTACCTGGTCGGGGGCGGGGACCTCCTGCTCGGCGCCGGCGCCGGCGACCGGACCGCCGTGGTGGGTCGGGCGGGCCTGGCCGACCTCGCCGACCAGGTGGCCGCTGGTCTGGCTGCGCGGGGGGCCACCACGGTGCGGCTGCGCCTCGACGACTCCGTGCTCGGGGGGCTCGGCTGGGGGCCGGCGCTCGGTCCCGGAGTCCTCGCCGGCGACGTCGCCAACGGGTTCGTCGCCCCGGTCACCGGCCTCGCCCTGGACGTCGGACGACGCACCCGGGAGAACTACGCGCAGCGGGTCGAGGACCCCGGCGTCTCCGCGGCCCAGGCGTTCGCCGCGGCCCTGGGCGAGCGTGGGGTCGGTGTGCAGGGACCGGTCACGCGGGCGCTGCTGCCCGAGGGGGCCGAGGAGCTGGGTTCGGTGGCGTCCGCACCGCTGTCGGAGGTCGTCGGATACACCCTGGCCGCCAGCGACAACACCGTCGCCGACGCACTGGCACGGCTGGTGGCCGTCGACACCGGCGCCACCCCCGACTTCGCGGGCAGCGGTCGGGCCGTGCTGGACGTCGTCGCCGGCCTCGGGGTCCCCGTCGACGGACTGGCCCTGGCCGACGGCAGCGGGCTGTCGGACGGCTCGCGGCTCAGCCCGCGCAGCCTGACGGGGGTGCTCGCGGCCGCCTCGTCCGCCGAGCACCCGCGGCTGCGACCCCTGGTCACGGGCCTGCCGGTCGCCGCCCTCACCGGGACCCTGGTCGACCGGTTCGACGCGACCGCGACCGCGCGTACCGCCCAGGGCGTGGTGCGCGCCAAGACCGGGTCGCTCACCGGCACCAGCTCGCTCGCCGGCACCGCGGTCGACGCGAACGGACGGTTGCTGGCCTTCGCCGTCCTGGCCGACGCCACCCCCGCGACCGTGCCGGCGCGGGCCGCCCTGGACGAGGTCGCGGCGGCGCTGTCGCGGTGCGGCTGTCCCTGAGCGGAGCGGTCGGGACGGCTGGCCTGCGGCGGTGCGGGTTACGGTGGGCCGGTGGAGCAGACCGCCGCCCGTGCTGACGTCGACTACGGCCCTGTCGACGCCCTGGTCGACTGGGACCTCGCGATCCAGGCGGCCGGCCACCTGGTCCGTCCCGGCCCGCAGGTGGGTCCGCGCGAGGCCGGCGAGGTGGTCGAGCAGCTGCGCGGCTTCGCCGCCGACTCCACCGGGTACGTCGCCTCCACCACCGGTCTGGTCGCCACCCCAGGCGAGAACGTCCTGGTCGTCGACCGGCCGGGCTGGGTCACCGCCAACGTCGACGCCTTCCGCGAGATGCTGGCGCCCGCCGTCGCCGACGCCCAGGCGCGGCGGGAGAAGGCACCTAGCCCCGTCGTGCAGTCCGTCGGGCGTAAGGTCACCGGCGTCGAGCTGGGGTCGCTGCTGTCGTTCCTGGCCTCGAAGGTGCTGGGGCAGTACGACATCGCCGACCCTGCCGGTGGACGGCTGCTCCTCGTGGCGCCGAACATCGTCCAGGTCGAGCGCCAGCTGGACGCCGAGCCGGCCGACTTCCGGCTCTGGGTCTGCCTGCACGAGGAGACCCACCGCGTGCAGTTCACCGCCAACCCCTGGTTGCGTCCGTACCTGCTCGAGGCCAGCCGCTCGCTGGTCGGCGACCTGCTCGGGGACTCCGGCGCGCTCGCCGACCGGCTGACCGCCGCCGCCCGCCAGCTGCCCGACGTGCTGCGGGGCGGCGACGGCAACGGGCTGCTCGAGCTGGTGCAGACTCCGCAGCAGCGCGAGGCGCTGACCCGGCTCACCGCCGTGATGTCGCTGCTCGAGGGGCACGCCGACGTCGTGATGGACGAGGTGGGTCCCCAGGTGATCCCGACCGTCGCCGTCATCCGCGACCGCTTCACCGCGCGCAGGGCGGGCAGCGGCGGCCTGGACCGGATGCTGCGTCGGTTGCTCGGGCTCGACGCGAAGATGCGGCAGTACCGTGACGGCGCGGGCTTCGTCCGCGGCGTGGTCAACGAGGTCGGCAACGACGGCTTCAACGCGGTGTGGGGCTCCGCCGAGACGCTGCCGCTGCCCGAGGAGATCACCGACCCGGCCGCCTGGGTGCGCCGGGTGCACGGCTAGGAACGGGACGGCCGTGGCGGGACCCTCGCCCGCGGTGGCGGCCACCCGGCTCGCGGTCCGGGAGGCACTGGCGTCCCTGGCGCGCGGTGCCGCCCCCGGTGCCGCCCCCGGTGCCGCCCCCGGTGTCGCCCCCGGTGTCGCCCCCGATAGCGGTCCGGTGCTGGTGGCCTGCAGCGGAGGTCCCGACTCGCTCGCCCTGGCCGCCGCCACCGCGCACGAGACCCGCGCGGGAGCGGTCGTGGTCGACCACGGCCTGCAGGACGGCAGCGCCGAGGTCGCCACGGCGGCTGCCGCGCGCTGCCGCTCGTTCGGCATGGAGCCGGTCGAGGTGGTGCGGGTCCAGGTGGTGGCCGACGGCTCCGGGCCCGAGGCGGCCGCGCGCACGGCCCGCTACGTGGCGCTGGACGATGCCGCCCGCCGGCACCGCGCGGTCGCGGTGCTGCTGGGCCACACCCTCGACGACCAGGCCGAGCAGGTGCTGCTGGGGCTGGCCCGCGGTTCGGGGGCGCGCTCGCTCGCCGCGATGGCCGAGGTGCGCGGTGCCTACCGCCGGCCGTTCCTCGCCCTGGCCCGCTCCACGGTGCGGGCCTCGCTCGTCGACCTCGGGCTGGTCGGCCACGAGGACCCGTCTAACGCCGACCCGGCCACGGCCCGGGCCCGGGTGCGGCACCGGCTGCTCCCCGCGCTGGAGGCCGAGCTCGGGCCCGGGGTGGCCGCGGCCCTGGCGCGCTCCGCCGCGCTGCTGCGCGAGGACGCCGACGCCCTCGACCTGGCCGCCGGCGACCTGCTCGCCACCGTCGGCCCGGGGCCGTACGAGGCGTCCGTCCTCGCGCGGCACCCGGCCGCCGTCCGTCGCCGGGTCCTGCGGCAGGCCCTGGTGCTCGCGGGGTGCCCCGCCGGCAGCCTGGGCCGTGCCCACGTGCTGGCCGTGGACGCCCTGCTGACGCACTGGCGCGGCCAGGGCCCGGTGAGCCTGCCCGGCGGTGTCCGCGCCACCCGCGCGTCTGGGATGCTTGTGCTCGTCCCTCGCCACCCGAACGACCCGACCTGACGACACCTCACGAGGAGCACCTGCCGGTGGACGCCGACGACATGGGCACCGACCTGGAGAAGATCCTCATCAGCGCCGAGCAGATCGACGCGCGGCTGGCCGAGATGGCGGCCGAGGTCGACCGCGACTACGCCGGCCGCGACCTGCTCCTCGTGGGCGTGCTCAAGGGCGCGGTGATGGTGATGGCCGATTTCGCCCGCGCGATGCACAGCCCGGTGCAGATGGACTGGATGGCGGTGTCGTCCTACGGGTCGGGTACCCGGTCTAGCGGCGTGGTGCGGATCATCAAGGACCTCGACGCCGACCTCACCGACCGCCACGTGCTGGTCGTCGAAGACATCGTCGACTCGGGCCTGACTCTCTCGTGGCTGTTGCGCAACCTGTCGTCCCGTGGCCCGGCCTCGCTCGAGGTGTGCACCCTGCTGCGCAAGCCGGGTGCTCAGGCGGAGAGTGGCAAGAGCAGCCCGCCCCCCGTGAAGTACGTGGGGTTCGACATCCCGCCTGAGTTCGTCGTCGGCTACGGGCTCGACTATGCCGAGAAGTACCGTTCGCTGCCGTTTGTCGGCAGCCTGGCTCGCCACGTCTACCGCCCCGGCGGGTGATCGCTGGCGGCGAACGCTGAGCCACAGGCGGTTCCTCTGGGCGCGGCCGTCCCGCTGGCGGTGTACCGTCGAAGCCCCAAGTCTTCCCCGTAGTAGGAGGTCCAGGGCGTCTACGCCCTCGCCATGAACATCAAGCGCATCGTCCGTGGACCGATCTTCTGGATCGTCGTTGTCGTCATGCTCGCCCTCGTCCTGGCCCAGGTCATGACGGCGTCGGGTGGCTACGAGAAGAAGGACACGTCTACCGTCATCTCCGCGATCCAAGACGGCGAGGCCACCAAGGTCACCCTCATCGACCGCGACCAAGAGGTTCGGGTCGACCTGGCCAACGGCGACAAGATCAAGGCCAACTACATCGTCCAGCAAGGGCAACTGCTCTCCGACCTGGTGCAAGAGGTGCCGCCACCGGAGGGACAGGTCTCAGAGGTCCCGTCGCAAGGTTGGCTCATCACGCTGCTGTTCACGTTCGGGCCAATCATCTTGATCCTCGGCCTGCTCTTCTTCTTCATGACGCAGATGCAAGGCGGCGGTTCGCGCGTGATGAACTTCGGCAAGTCCAAGGCCAAAATGGTCACCAAGGACATGCCTAAGACCACGTTCAGCGATGTGGCCGGTGCTGCTGAGGCGGTCGAAGA
>JBBQSN010000077.1:0-16196 GCA_038213835.1 Actinomycetales bacterium | reverse complement strand
CCTCGGCCTGCGGCAGGTGCGCGGCCAGGGCCCCGAGGACCGCGTCGCGCCGCTGTCGCATCCGGGTGCGGACCAGGCGTACATGCCGGTCGTAGCCGCCGTCGGCCAGGAGCCCGGCGAGCACGAGCTGCGGCAGCACCGGGCAGCCGAGGTCGCTCGCGTGCTTGGCCGCCACGACGTCGGCGAGCAGCTCCGGAGGCGGGACGAGCCAGCCGAGGCGGACGCCGGGGGCGAGGGTCTTGGACGTGCTCCCGGTGTGCGCCACGAGGTCCGGTGCGAGCGCCTGGAGGGCCGGAACGGGAGCCCGGTCGTACCGGTGCTCCGCGTCGTAGTCGTCCTCGATCACCAGGCGCGCCGGGCGACCTGCCTGCAGGGCCGACGCCCACCGGAGCAGCTCGTGCCTGCGCGCCGCGCTCAGCGCGACCCCCGTGGGGAACTGGTGCGCCGGGGTCACCAGGACGGCGTCGACGTCGGGGAGGACGTCGGTGCGCAGCCCCTCCGCGTCCACCGGGACGGGGACGACGTCCAGCCCCCAGTGCCGTGCCTGGTCGCGGGCGCCCCGGGACCCTGGGTCCTCCACCGCCAGCCCCCCCGTGCCTCGCGACACCAGCACCTGGGCGAGCAGGGCCAGCGCCTGCGCCACCCCCGCCACGACCACCAGGCCTCCGGCATCGACCCGCAGGCCGCGCGTCCGGGCGAGCCACAGCGCGAGCTCCTCGCGCAGTCGCACGCTGCCCCGGGGGTCCCCGTAGCCGAGCTCGTCCGTGCCGACCGAGGCGAGGACGGCGCGTTCGGCCCGGATCCAGGCCGCTCGAGGGAAGGCGGACAGATCGGGGCGCCCGGGCGACAGGTCGAGGTTGATCCCGCCCTGGCCCGTGAGCGGGAGCAGGTACGAACCCGTCAGGTGGGACGAGAACGCCTGTCCCAGGACCCCCTTCGGTGCCCGGTCACCCGACCTGCGGCGGGGTCCACCCACGCGGGCGGGGCCGCCCGCCGGGCTGGTCGGGTGCACGATGGTCGACACGGTCGTCCCGCCGCCGCGACGTCCCGTCACCAGCCCCTCGTCACCGAGCCGAGCGTAGGCCTCGACGACGACACCGCGGGAGACCCCGAGGTCGGCGGCCAGGGCGCGGCTCGCGGGCATCCTGGTCCCCGCAGCCAGCGTGCCGTCGGCGACGGCCGACCGCAGCAGCCCCGCCAGCCAGTCGGCGCGACCGCGGCGGGGCACGTCGTCCGCACCCAGGTGCAGGAAGTCCGACCCGCCCGTCGTCGACAGCACTTGGACCTCCTGCGTGGGCTTACGTTGGTCCGTCGGACCGGACCAATTCGGTCGCAGGATGACACCATGCCCACGACGAGCACCACCCCCCCGCCCGGAGCGTCCTGCACCGTCCCGGGCCGCGGTCCCGCCCGCTCCGTGGTCCCGGCCCTGGCCGCGGGAGTCCTCGCGATGGGGTTCGTCGGCGGCAGCGTGGCGGTCTCGGGCGGGCTGGCGCACGCGCCGTTCCTCACCGCCCAGTCGCTGCGGTACGCCCTGGCCTGCCTCCTGCTGCTGGGGGTCGCCCGGCTGCGGGGCCGGCCCCTGCTGCGACCGCGCGGCACCGAGTGGGCCTGGCTGGGTGGCGTCGCGGCCACCGGCCTGGTGATCTTCAACCTCGCGCTGGTGCTGGGGGCCGAGCACGCCGAGCCGGCGGTGCTGGCCGTGGCGGTGGCGGCGGTCCCGGTCGTGCTGGCCGTCGCGGGACCGGCGGTCGAGGGCCGGCGGCCCGGAGGCGCCGTCCTCCTGGGTGCGGTGCTCGTGACCCTCGGAGCCGTGCTGGTCCAGGGCGTGGGCCGCGCCGACGCGGTCGGGGTGCTGTGGGCCGTCGTCGTCCTGGTCTGCGAGGTCGGCTTCACCGTGCTCGCCCTGCCGGTGCTGGCCCGGCACGGCCCGGTCGGTGTCTCGGTGCACGCCACCTGGATCGCAGCGATCGCCTTCGCGGTCCTCGCGCTGCCGATCGAGGGACCGGCCGCGCTGCTGCGCCTGACCGGAGCCGAGCTGCTCGCCACCGGCTACCTCGCGGTC
This sequence comes from Actinomycetales bacterium, assembly GCA_038213835.1. Lineage (GTDB taxonomy): Bacteria > Actinomycetota > Actinomycetes > Actinomycetales > CAWJMD01 > JBBQSN01. Next base: position 14,131 of record JBBQSN010000077.1, on the reverse strand, counting down.
GCGGTTACGGCCCTGGCGTTCGTGCTCTGGTACTCGTGCGTGCAGCGGGTGGGCGCAGCCCGCGCCGGCCTGCTGGCGGGCGTCGCCCCCGCAGCGGCCGCCGCTGCAGGCGTGGCGCTGGGCGGCCCGGCTCCAGGCGTGCTGGTCTGGGTCGGGCTGCTGGTCGTCGGAGCCGGTCTGGCGGTGGGGCTCTCCCGCCGGGGGTGAGCGTCAGCCGTCCGGCTCGGTCAGGCGGACCCGGACGCACCGCGACCGGCGGACGGCGTCCTTGAGCACGTCCAGACGTGGGTCGCGCACGTCGAGCAGCGGGCTGCGGGGCAGTCGGGCCACCGATGCCAGCCGCGGGTCGGACAGCGCTTCCTCGACCAGCCGGCGGTCACCACCGACCACCAGCACCTGCGGACTGCGCTGCTGACGATGACCGGACCACATGCCGTTCGCCACCTCGACCGCTGCACCGACCAGACCCGCGGCCTGGCCGGCACGGCGCCGCGCGAACCGCTGCTGCGACCAGCCGCCGGCGGCGGTGCGGCCCTGGACGTACTTGGTGCCCACCTTGTGCGCGGTGAGGTCCGCACCGTCCGAGAGGCCGACGGCGTAGCCACCACGGCGCACGAGCAGCAGGGCGGCCCGGCGCGAGCGGGCGGCCCGGAGCCCGACCTCACCCACGGGGTCGTCGTGGACCGTGCTACCGGCCGGTTCGAGCCCGAACGGCGGCTCCAGCACCGCGACCGACCCGTCGGCCGCCATGAGGTGCACGCCGTCGTCCTCGCGGGACACCACGACGGCCCCGTGCCGCTCGCCGAAGCCCTCGACCCACCTGGCCAGGCGGGGGGCGTCGAGCTCGAGCAGGCGGTGGCTCACGGTTGCCCCCCGCCGCCGGCCGGGCGGCTCACAGCCGCCGCGCGAGGACGCGGACCAGCTGCGCGGCCACGAGATCCATCGCAGCCTCGTCGACCCGCAGGTGCTCCGGCCGGTCGAGGGCTCCGAAGACGCCCGGCCCGGTCCACTCGGGCGGGTGGTCCTCCAGGCGTGGGACGACGTGCAGGTGGAAGTGCGAGACGCCCGGCGCCTCGCCGAAGGAGGCCAGGTAGGTGCGTACGCAGCCGGTGACCTGCTTCAGCGCCGAGCTGACGACGTGCAGCAGCGGACCCAGCTCGGCCAGTGCCTCGACGGCGAGCTCGGTGATCGAGCGGAGGTGAACCCGAGGCTGCACCACCAGCCAGCCGGGCAGGGCCGAGCCGACCGCGTGCGCCACCCGCCAGTGGTCGGTCAGCAGGATGCGCTCGCGTACGGGCGGCAGCAGGTCGCTCTCGCTGCGGCAGTCGAAGCAGCCCCGTGACGTGTGCTGGTCCACGGCCCCCGAGGCCTTCCTGGCTCAGACGTTGAACCCGAGGGCGCGCAGCATCTCCTTGCCGTCGTCGGTGATCTTGTCGGGGCCCCACGGCGGCATCCAGACCCAGTTGATCCGGTGGCCGACGACGAGGCCGTCCAGCGAGGTGGTGACCTGGTCCTCGATCACGTCGGTGAGGGGGCAGGCCGCCGAGGTCAGGGTCAGGTCGATGATCGCGTGGTTGTGCTGGTCGACGGTGACGCCGTACACCAGCCCCAGGTCGACGACGTTGATCCCCAGCTCGGGGTCGACGACGTCGCGCAGCGCCTCCTCGACGTCTGCAGCTGTCGCCGGGGTCGGCTGGGCGGGAGAGCTCTCGGTCCGTGCGTCGGTGCTCATCGGTGGTCCTCCGTGGTGGTGGCCGTCAGGACAGCATCGCGCATCGCGGCCCAGCCGAGCAGGGCGCACTTCACACGTGCCGGGAACTTGGCGACGCCGGCGAACGCGACCGCGTCGCCCAGCGTGTCGGGGTCGGGCTCGCCCTGGCCCCTGCTCTGCAGCAGCTCCAGGACGCGGTCGTAGCCGGCCATCGCCTCCTCGATCGTCGCCCCCGTGACGGTGTCGGCCATCACGGACGCGGAGGCGACCGAGATCGAGCAGCCGAGCGGCTCGTACGAGACGTCGGTGACGACGCCGTCGTCGACCTGCGCCCTCAGCACGATCTCGTCGCCGCAGGTGGGGTTCACGTGCCGGACCTCGGTCTGGAACGGCTCGCGCAGGCCGACGTGGTGCGGGGCCCTCGCGTGGTCCAGGATCACCTGCTGGTACAGCTGCTGGACGTCCATCAGGACACCCCGAAGAACGCGCGCACCTGGGCGAGGCCGTCGACGAGGGCGTCGATCTCGGCGGTGGTCGTGTACAGGTAGGACGACATCCGGGTGCTGGACTGGACGCCGAACCGCTGGTGCACGGGCTTGGCGCAGTGGTGCCCCGCCCGCACGGCGATGCCGAAGGAGTCGAGCAGCTGGGAGACGTCGTGCGGGTGCACCCCGGCGAGCTCGAACGAGATCGCGCCGCCGCGGTCGACCGGCAGGCCGTCGCGCAGCTCGGTCGGGCCCATCACCGTGAGGCCGGGCACGGTGGCGAGCCCCTGGAGGGCGTAGGCGGTGACCGCCTGCTCGTGCGCGGCGACCGACTCCATCCCCAGCTCGTCCAGGTAGCGGGCGGCCGAGCCGAGGCCGATCGCCTCGGCGATGGGCGGCGTGCCGGCCTCGAACCGGTGCGGCGGAGCGGCGTAGGTGGCGCCGGCCATGGTGACGGTCTCGATCATCTCGCCGCCGCCGAGGAACGGCGGCAGCTCCGCCAGCAGGTCGTAGCGGCCCCAGAGCCCGCCGATGCCGGTGGGGCCGAGCATCTTGTGGCCGGTGAAGGCCACCAGGTCGGCACCCAGCGCCTGCACGTCGACGGGCAGGTGCGGCACCGCCTGCGAGGCGTCGACCACGACCAGCGCGCCGACCTCGTGCGCACGACGGGCGATCTCGGCGACCGGCGTGATGGTGCCGAGGGAGTTCGAGACCCACGCCAGCGACACGACCCGGGTGCGCTCGGTGATGAGGTCGTCGATGGTGGACAGGTCGAGCCGGCCCTCGTCGGTGAGCCCGAACCAGCGCAGCCGGGCGCCGGTGCGCGAGCAGAGCTGCTGCCACGGGACCAGGTTCGAGTGGTGCTCGAGCTCGGTGACGACGACCTCGTCGCCCACGCCGACCCCGTGGGGGCCGCAGGCCTCCCCCAGCACGCGCGCCACCAGGTTCAGTGCCTCGGTCGCGTTCTTGGTGAACACGACCTCCTCGGGGCGTGCCGCGCCGATGAAGCGGGCGACGTCCTCCCGAGCACCCTCGAACGCCGCGGTCGACTCTGCGCCGAGCTGGTGCACGGCCCTGGCGACGTTCGCGTTGTGGTTCTCGAGGTGGTCGGCGATGGTGTCGACGACCACCTGCGGCTTCTGCGAGGTGTTGGCGCTGTCGAGGTAGACCAGCGGGCGGTCGTCGGCCAGCCGGCGCGCGAGGACCGGGAAGTCCTTGCGCACCAGCTCGACGTCGAAGCCCACCGACCCGCTCACGACCAGGTCAGGCTTTCGCCGCGGTGAGGAAGCGGTCGTAGCCGTTGGCCTCGAGCTCGTCGGCGAGCTCCGGACCGCCCTGCTCGGCGATCCGGCCGTCGACGAACACGTGCACGAAGTCGGGCGTGATGTACCGCAGGATCCGGGTGTAGTGCGTGATCAGCAGGATGCCGACGTCGGAGCCCGAACGGACCCGGTTCACGCCCTCGGAGACGACCTTGAGGGCGTCGACGTCGAGGCCCGAGTCGGTCTCGTCCAGGATCGCGATCCGCGGCTGCAGCAGCTCGAGCTGCAGGATCTCGTGCCGCTTCTTCTCGCCGCCGGAGAAGCCCTCGTTGACGTTCCGCTCGGCGAAGACCGGGTCCATCCTCAGGTCGGTCATCGCGGTCTTGACGTCCTTGATCCAGTGCCGCAGGTTCGGCGCCTCGCCGTCGATGGCGGTCTTGGCGGTGCGAAGGAAGTTCGACACCGAGACGCCGGGGACCTCGACCGGGTACTGCATGGCCAGGAACAGCCCGGCGCGGGCACGCTCGTCGACGCTCATGGCCAGGACGTCCTCGCCGTCGAGGGTGACCGTGCCCGAGGTGATCTCGTACTTCGGGTGACCGGCGACCGAGTAGGCCAGGGTCGACTTGCCGGACCCGTTCGGGCCCATGATCGCGTGCGTCTCCCCGCCGCGGACCGTGAGGTCGACGCCGCGCAGGATCTCCTTGCCGCCGTCGCCGGCGACGCGCACGTGCAGGTCAGTGATCTCCAGGGTGGACATGTCTTCTCAGCTCTCCTTCGGTGGTGCGAGGGGGGACGTGACGTCGACGAGGACGTCGTCGCCCTCCACGGTCAGGGGGTAGACCTCGATGGGCCGGGTGGCCGGCAGCCCCGTGGGGGCGCCGGTGCGCAGATCGAAGCGCGAGCCGTGCAGCCAGCACTCGATGGTGCAGCCGTCGACCTCGCCCTCGCTCAGCAGCACGTACTGGTGCGAGCAGATGTTGTTCACCGCGTGCAGCTCACCGTCCTCGTCGCGCACGACGGCGACCGGGACGTCGTCGACCTCGGTGCCGTGCACGGCGGTGGCCTCGAGGTCGGCGATCGAGCAGGCGCGGACCATGCTCACGGCTCGTGCCTCGCCGTGGCCTGCGCGCTGTGCCTGATGGTTCGCGCGCTCCGCTCGCTCACGCGGTCACCTCGGTGGACTCGGTGACCACCGCGTCGACGGCCTGGGCGGCGTTGTCGGTGGGCACGCCCATCGACAACGCGAGCTCGTCGTCGATGGCCTGCATCAGCCGGTCCTGCAGATCGCTGACCGGGATCTGCTGGACGATGTCGGCGAAGAACCCGCGCACCACGAGCCGCCGCGCCTGGTCCTCGGGGATGCCGCGGGCCTGGAGGTAGAACAGCTGCTCGTCGTCGAATCGGCCCGTGGCAGAAGCGTGCCCGGCGCCGACGATCTCGCCGGTCTCGATCTCCAGGTTCGGCACCGAGTCGGCGCGGGCGCCGTCGGTGAGCACCAGGTTGCGGTTCAGCTCGTAGGTGTCGGTGCCCTCCGCGCTGGCCCGGATCAGGACGTCACCCACCCACACGGTGTGAGCGGTCTCGCCCTGCAGGGCACCCTTGTAGGTGACCTGGCTCTTGCAGTGCGGCGCCGCGTGGTCGGCGAACGAGCGGTGCTCGAGGTGCTGGCCGGCGTCGGCGAAGTAGAGGCCGAGCAGGGTCGCGTCGCCACCGGGCCCGGCGTAGGACACGTTGGTGCCGATCCGCACCACGCCTCCGCCGAGGGTGACCACGACGTGCTTGAACCGCGCGTCGCGACCGACCACGGCGTCGTGCTGGGCCAGGTGCACGGCGTCGTCGTCCCAGCGCTGCACCGAGACCACGGTGAGGTCGGCGCCGTCGCCGACCCGGATCTCGACGTTGCCGCCGTGCTGGGCGGAGCCCACGTGGTCCAGGACCACCGTGGAGCGGCTGTGGGCACCGGCGTCGACCACGGTGTGGCCGTTGCTGCGCAGGTGCGCACCGTGCCCGGTGAGGGTGAGCCGGACCGGCTCGTCCAGCTCGGCGTCCGCGGGCACCTCGACCACCAGCGCCTCGTGGGTGCCCTGCCAGGCGATCACGGCCGCGCGGTCGGCGGGCACGAAGGCCGTGCCGACGGCGGGGTCGTCGGTGCCCGCCTGACGACGGACCACGCCCCCGGGCGAGGTGCCCTCGACGGTGACGGCGCCGTCGTCGGAACCGCCCTCGGTCAGCAGCGCGCCGAGGCGGTCCATCGGGGTGAACCGCCAGTCCTCCTCGCGCCCGGTGGGCAGCGGGAAGTCGGCGACGTCGAACGAGGTGGGTCGGTCGGCGCGCGACTGGTCGGGCACCGGAGAGCCGGGGCCGTGCGAGTGCTCAGCGAGACCGTGCTGGGCGGGCTGGACTGTCTGAGTAGAAATCGTCATCTCCTGCAAGCGTTCTGGAGGGCCGCGGGTCGGCCCGGAGGGACAGGGGGACGGTCGGTCACCCGACCGCGCCCTCCATCTGCAGCTCGATCAGGCGGTTGAGCTCGAGGGCGTACTCCATCGGCAGCTCACGGGCGATCGGCTCGATGAAGCCGCGCACGATCATCGCCATCGCCTCGTCCTCGCTCATCCCCCGCGACATCAGGTAGAAGAGCTGGTCCTCGCTCACCTTGGAGACCGTGGCCTCGTGGCCCATCGAGACGTCGTCCTCGCGGACGTCGACGTAGGGGTAGGTGTCCGAGCGCGAGATGGTGTCGACCAGCAGCGCGTCGCAGCGCACCGTGGAGGCCGAGTGGTGGGCGCCCTCGAGCACCTGCACCAGGCCGCGGTACGACGTCCGACCACCGCCGCGGGCGACCGACTTGGAGATGATCGAGGAGGACGTGTGCGGCGCCGCGTGCACCATCTTGGCGCCGGCGTCCTGGTGCTGGCCCTCGCCGGCGAACGCGATCGACAGGGTCTCGCCCTTGGCGTGCTCGCCCATCAGGTAGATCGCCGGGTACTTCATCGTGACCTTCGAGCCGATGTTGCCGTCGACCCACTCCATCGTGGCGCCGGCCTCGGCGGTGGCCCGCTTGGTCACCAGGTTGTAGACGTTGTTCGACCAGTTCTGGATGGTCGTGTACCGAACCCGCGCGTTCTTCTTCACGATGATCTCGACCACGGCCGAGTGCAGGGAATCGGACTTGTAGATCGGCGCCGTGCAGCCCTCCACGTAGTGCACGTAGGAGTCCTCGTCGGCGATGATCAGGGTGCGCTCGAACTGGCCCATGTTCTCGGTGTTGATCCGGAAGTAGGCCTGCAGCGGGATGTCGACCTTGACGCCCTTGGGCACGTAGATGAACGAGCCGCCGGACCACACCGCCGTGTTGAGCGAGGCGAACTTGTTGTCGCCGGGCGGGATCACGGTGCCGAAGTACTCCCGGAACAGCTCGGGGTACTCGCGCAGGCCGGTGTCGGTGTCGACGAAGATGACGCCCTGCTGCTCGAGATCCTCACGGATCTGGTGGTAGACCACCTCGGACTCGTACTGAGCCGCGACACCCGCGACCAGGCGCTGCTTCTCGGCCTCGGGGATGCCCAGGCGGTCGTAGGTGTTCTTGATGTCCTCGGGCAGGTCCTCCCACGAGGTGGCCTGCTTCTCGGTGGACTTCACGAAGTACTTGATGTTGTCGAAGTCGATGCCCGACAGGTCGCTGCCCCAGTTCGGCATCGGCTTCTTGGCGAACAGCCGCAGCGACTTCAGCCGGGTCTTCAGCATCCACTCCGGCTCACCCTTGCGGTTCGAGATGTCGGTGACGACCTCGTCGGAGACGCCACGACGCGCGGTCTCGCCGGCGGTGTCGGAGTCGGACCAGCCGTACTCGTAGGTGCCGAGACCGGCCAGCTCGGGATTGCGGGCCTCGATGTCGTTCATCTGCTCGAAGCCGGCGGGCGTGCTGGTGGGGGTGCTCATCAGGCGGTCCTCCCGGACGGGGTTGCGGTGACGTGCTGTCGCTTCTGGCGGGTCCTGCTGGACGGGGTGCGCGTGGCCTGCGGGCGCGTGGTCTGCGTCCGCGTGGTCAACGGGATGTGCGTCGTGCACACGTGGTCGCCGTGCGCGAAGGTGGCCAGCCGTCGGACGTCGACCCCGAGCAGGCGGGCGAAGACGGCGGTCTCGGCCTCGCACAGCTCGGGGAACTGCTCGGCCGCGTGCCGCACCGGGCAGTGCCCCTGGCACAGCTGCACGGCGAGCTGGTGTGTTCCCGCACCGGTGGCCGGAGCCGTGCCGACCGGACGGCTGCTGGCGGCGTAGCCCTCCAGGGTCAGGGCCGTGGCCAGTGCCTCGGCCCGCTCGGCCGGGCCGTCGCCGGCGGCGTCCAGGACCGGTGCGAGACGGTGCTCGAGATCGGCGAACCGGCGCCGGGCGAACTGCTCGACCGCCGGTCGGCCGTGCTCGTCGGCGAGGAACTGCAGGGCCTCGAGCGCGAGGTCGTCGTAGGACGTCGTCAGCGAGGCGTGCCCGGGGTCGGTGAGCACGAACGCCCGCGCGGGGCGGCCGCGGCCGCGAGGGTGGGTGCCGACCTCACGCGGCTCGACGAAGCCGTCGGCGAGCATGGCGTCCAGGTGGCGGCGGACGGCGGCCGAGGTCAGCCCCAGCCGCTCCGCCAGGCACGCCGCCGTGATGGGGCCCTCCTGACCGACCAGGCGGGCGACCTGCGCACGCGTCCCGTCGATTTGCACAACACCATTGTGTGCTAATTCGGGGGAGCTTTCCACGAAGGGTGACCTAAGTCCCTGGTCGGGCACCCACCACGACCCCTACCACCAGCCGTCCGCCCTGCACGGCGAGCTCGTACGTGAGCCGCTCCCCCTGCGGCACGGCGATCTCCGGTTCCTCGGCACCGAGCAAGGGCAGGTGCACGAGATCGCCCACCGCCGGACCGTGCGCCCGCACGACCGGGTACCTGGTCGCCGGCACCAGGTCAACGTCGGCGGACACCCCGCCAGCGGCCACGGGGCCCAGCGCGAGCTCGCGCCGGGCCCCGTCCAGCAGGACCAGCCGGTCCAGGTCCGAGCCGATCAGGTTGCGCACACGGACCCAGGTCATCACCCCATCCTCCTCCGGCGCCAGCGCAGCGCCGGCGGTGCGGTGCGTCCGACGTCCGCCTCAGGCCAGCAGGTCGATCCCACCGGTGATCACGTCGATGCGCCGCTCGGCGGCCGTGCCGCCACCGGTCGTCACGCCGATCGAGATCCCCGTGCCCCAGAAGACGTCGGGCTTGTGCGCGACCCCGAACACGGCGAACGGCTGCGAGCCGGACAGGTTGACGAACTGGTGCGCGGCGATCCGGCTCGACCCGTCGTAGACGTGCACGTCGCGTACCACGGCCTGCGGGCCACCGGTGACGAAGCGGAGCATCGCGCGCGCCACCGTCAGCCGGTTCCCCCGGGTGATCACCGGGGTCGGGATCGGCAGGTGGTACCAGTTCGTGGTGTTCGGCCGGCCCACCACCCGGGTGAAGAAGCCGTAGCGCCGCGCGCTCTCGACCGCGGAGTCGACCTCGATCTGCAGGTCGGTGCCGTGCGCCCAGGTCGCGTGCTCGATCGCGAAGGCGCCGTAGAGGCTCTGGATGCCGGCCACGTCGTCGGAGTGCAGCGTCCGGTAGGGACCGCCGTAGAACGGTGCCATCAGCGCGCCCTGGACCGCGGAGTGGCCGAGGCCGAGCGAGTGCCCGAACTCGTGCGCCGCGACCGTGACCAGGTCGATGCCCCCGGCGCCGGTGGGCACGTCGACCGTCCAGGTCTCGGCCTCGTCGAAGTGCGCGTCGCCCATGATCGCCGTCGGGGCAGCGGGCGGCACGGCCGGGTAGAAGGCGTGCGCGAGCACGCTCCCCGCGCCGTCGAACGGGAAGCCGTCGCCATGGTCGGCCGGCACGAACCGGATCACGATCTCCGGCCCGGCCGACAGCGCGACCCGGGAGAACCGGAGCGGCGTGTGCGCGGCCCACAGGGCGAAGGCCTGCTCCACGGCCTGCACGACCTGGCCGTCGCTCAGGTCGGCCGTGAAGTTCTGGAACCCGTACCGCAGGTTCGTCGTGGCCCACCGACGGCCCGAGGTGGTGAACTCCGCCAGACCCGGTCCGTCGAGGTTGGCGCAGCGGGGCTGGTTCATCCTGGCGGCGGTGCGCTCGTCCACCTCACCTGTCACGGGGAGGCCGGCGAACGACTGGAACGCTTGCACCGCCTGGGCCGTGGCGTCGTCCAGGACGCCCTTCTCCGCCCGAGCGGGCCGACCGGCGAGCTCGCCCGGTCCGTCGCCGTCCCCGAGCGGGAAGTCCGGGGCGCCGAAGCCGTCGGCCGGCACCGCCCCGAGGTACCCGAACCGGGTCAGGTAGTCCTGGACCCTCGACACCTGCGCGGACGCCGACCCTGCGGTCAGCGGCTCGACGACAGATGACTTCTTCCTTCGTGATGCAGCCACGACGTTCTCCCTCGGTGTGTTCGGTTGTGACACAGGGCAGGAGAGACGTCGACCGGCACGTGATCCGGATGCCGCGGAGGTCTGCCTCATCGGGCCGCGAGGGCGCTGCCTATCCTCTGGACGTGGGTCACGCCGTGGTGGAGGTCGTCGCCGCCTCGAAGCGCTACCGCGGGGCCAGCGCCCTGGACGGCCTGTCCCTGCAGGCCGCTGCCGGCGAGGTCACCGCGCTGCTGGGCCCGAACGGCGCCGGCAAGACCACCCTGGTCGAGTGCCTGGTGGGACTGCGTCGCCCGGACTCCGGCTCGGTCCGGGTCCTCGGGGTCGACCCCGCGACCGCCGGGCCGGACCACCGCTCGGCCGTCGGGGTGATGCTCCAGGACGGCGGGCTGCCGGGGGCGGCGCGTCCGCTGGCCGTCCTGCGCCAGCTCGCGTCTTTCCACCGGGAGCCGGCCGATGTGGGAGCCCTGGCGGAACGGCTCGGCATCACCGGCTTCGCGCGCACCGCGGTCCGACGCCTCTCCGGCGGCCAGCGGCAGCGACTGGCCCTGGCCGCGGCCCTGGTGGGGCGTCCGCGCGTGGTCCTGCTCGACGAACCGACCGCCGGGCTCGACCCCCAGTCCCGCCTCGTCGTCCGAGACGTGGTGGAGGAGCTGCGCGACGACGGCGTCGCCGTGCTGCTCACCACCCACGACCTGGACGAGGCCGCCCGCACCGCCGGCCACGTCGTCATCGTCGACCACGGCCGGGTGGTCGCCGACGGGTCGCCGCGGTCCCTGCTGGCCGGGCGGGCCGGCACCGCGCGGTTCAGCGCCCCGGCGGGGATCGACGTCGGCTCGCTGCGCCGGGCGCTGCCGGAGAGCGTCGAGCTCACGTCGTCCGGAGCAGGCGGCTACGTGGTGCGTGGTGCCGTCGACGCCTCGGTGCTGGCGACGCTCACCGCCTCGTGCGCCGGGCAGGGCGTGATGCCCGACGGCCTGCAGGTCGGGTCGGGCGACCTCGAGGAGCTCTTCCTGGAGCTGACCGGGCGGGCGCTGCGGTGAGCACCGACGTGCCCGCGCGTCACGCCGGTGCCGCCCCGACCTCGGCGCGGGTGCTGGCCCAGGTGCGCCGCGAGGTGGTCGCTGTCGTCACGAACGGCGAGCAGCTGCTGCTCACCCTCGTCCTCCCCCTCCTGGCGCTGGTCGGGTTGGCGCGCACGACCTGGCTCCCGCTCGAGGTCCCCGCGGGCATGGAGCGGGTCGACGTCCTCGCCCCCGGCGTGCTCGCTGTCGCGGTGCTGTCGACCGCCTTCACCAGCCAGGCGATCGCGGTGGCGTTCGACCGGCGCCACGGCGTGCTCCGGCTGCTCGGCACCACCCCGCTCGGCCGCGGCGGCCTGGTCGCGGGTCGGGCCGGCGCCGTGCTGGTCGTGCTGCTGCTGCAGGTCGTGGTCCTCGGCGGCACTGCGCTGGTGCTGGGGTGGAGCCCGTCCCCGGCCGGGCTGCTGCCGGCGGCTGCCGTGCTGCTGCTCGGCGCCGGTGCGCTGACGGCGCTCGGCCTGCTGCTCGGCGGCACGGTGCGGGCCGAGGGCGTCCTCGCGGTCGCGAATCTCGTCTGGGTGCTGTTGGTGGCGGCCGGCGGCGCACTGTTGCCGGCCTCGAGCACCGGCCCCCTGGCCCCGTTCGTGGCCGCCCTGCCGTCTGGGGCGCTCGGCGAGGGCCTGCGGACGGCTCTGACCGGCGGCGGGGTGCCCGTGCGCGACCTCCTCGTGCTGCTCGCCTGGACGGTGCTCCTCGCGCTGGCTGCCCGGCGCTGGTTCCGCTGGGACTGACTGTACCCGAGTGCCTCTCACGTTCGCCGGTCACCCGGACGGCCCAATCCGCCACGCAGTGTGTTCACCTGGCTTGCGGTTCCTCACGAACCGAAGCACTTTGGCGGCACGCGGGTCCATAGGTCCGCGGGCGCCGGGACGACCGTCCCGGACGCAGCCAGGCGACGACGCCGGCAGTGCCGGCGAGAAGTGGCGGCCACCCATGACCGAGCTGATGGCAGAGACCGTGGACGACGTCGGGGGAGGCTCGCGACGCACCTTCCTGGTCGGCGCAGCGGGTCTCGCGGCCGGGGCCGGTGGCCTCGCCGCCGTGCAGGCGGCGGGCGCGACACCGTTCGGCGCAGGCGTGAGCGGGGTGGAGGCGGCCGGCTCGCTGGTCGCCTACGTGCGCGACCTCGCGGCCGGTGAGATCGCGGTGATGCGCGGCGACACCGAGGTCGTCGTCGTGAACCACGAGCTGGCGCGCACCCTCGCCGGTCTGGCCGGTGGTCGCTGATGTCCTCGCACCGTGAAGCGCCGGAGATCTCCCAGGACCCCGTCGCCGACTCCACCGACGTCTACGCGTTCGTCTCCCCCGACAAGCCCGACACCGTCACGCTGATCGCCAACTACATCCCGCTCGAGGAGCCGGCCGCCGGTCCGAACTTCTACGAGTTCGGCGACGACGTCGCCTACAACCTGCACATCTCCAACTCCGGCACCCGCGACTCCAGCTCCAGCTCCGGCTCAGGCACCGGCGCCGGCGTCCCCGACATCACCTACACCTTCCGGTTCAGCACCAAGGTGCGGAACCCGAAGACGTTCCTCTACAACACCGGGCCCATCACGAAGCTGGGCGACAAGACGTTCAACCGGCGGCAGTTCTACACGGTGACCCGCACCGCCGGGAAGCACACCCGCGTGCTGGCCAAGGACCTGGCCAGCCCGCCGTGCAACGTCGGTGTGCGCTCCACGCCGAACTACCCGGACCTCGCCGCGGACGCGTACCACCGGATCGGCGAGGGGCGCACCGTCTTCGCCGGCCAGCGGGCCGATCCGTTCTACGTCGACACCGGCTCGATCTTCGACCTGCTGGCGCTGCGCCCGTTCGAGAACCTGCACGTGATCTCGCGCGCGGCGTCCCATGGCGTCAACGCCTTCGGAGACGTCAACGTCCACAGCATCGTGCTGCAGGTGCCGATCACCGACCTCACCCGGCACGGGCGGCGGCCGAAGTCCGTCGACGACCCCGACGCCGTCGTGGGCGTGTGGACCTCGGCCCAGCGCCAGCGGGCCCGGATCTACGACGAGGACAAGGGCGCCTACCGCAGCTCCGGCAAGTGGGTGCAGGTCTCGCGTCTGGGGAACCCGCTCGTCAACGAGGTCGTGATCCCGATGGGGCACAAGGACGAGTGGAACGCCGACCGGCCCTCCCAGGACGCCGAGTACCTGCCCAGCTTCCAGCGACCCGAGGTCGCAGGGCTGCTCCCGGTCCTGTACCCCGAGGTGTTCCCGAACCTGGCCGCCTACGACAAGGACCGTGCCGACCTCGTCGCGATCCTGCTCACGGGCATCCCGACGGGGGTGGTGCCGGGCTTCCAGAACTACACCGGGCCCACCTATGCCGACATGCTGCGGCTGAACGTGGCCGTCCCGCCGACCAAGAAGCCGAACAACCTCGGCATCGTCGGCGGCGACCTCGCCGGCTTCCCGAACGGTCGCCGACCGGCCGACGACGTCACCTCGATCGAGCTCAAGGCGATCGCCGGTGCGACCATCCCGCTCGTCGACCCGACGTACACCCCGGACGGTGCCGCCTCGCTCGTCGAGCAGGGCGTCCCCCCGGTGGAGTACCTGCGCAAGTTCCCGTACCTGGGGCACCCCTACAGCGGGTACAGCGCCATGCCGGGCTCGGTGAGCGTGTGAGCGGGGACCACGCGCACGAACCGGGTCACGGCCCGGCTCACGGCCACGGCCACGGTCACGGCCACGAGCACGTCGCGAGCCACCGGCACGAGGCGGGTCAGGGGCCGGTGATGATCGACGTCGGTTCCGGGGCGGGCGCGCTCGTGGTGCGCACGGCCGCCGACCTGGTCGGGGCGGAGATCGACATCACCCCGGTCCGGGACGACACGGTGCGCCGGCACGTGGCGGTGCACACCCGTCCCGTGCCGGGCCACCCCCCGGTGCACTGCGCCGTGTACGACGGTCTGGACGCTGGGCGGTACCGGCTCTGGTGGCCCCCGGGCACCGTGGCCGGCGAGGTCGAGGTGCACGCCGACGGCGTCACAGAGACCGACTGGGACGACCACGTGGCCGGACGCGCCCTCGCCTGATCGCGACCACGAGCAGGCCGGCGGGCCCCCCCCCCCTGGGTGGGGGGGCGGGCGGGGGGGGCCCCCGGCGCCCCCCCCGCGGCCCCCCGCGCGGGGGA
>JBBQSN010000076.1:0-16475 GCA_038213835.1 Actinomycetales bacterium | reverse complement strand
TCCCCGACGCCGGCGTCACCTCCCTCAGCCGTGAGCTCGGTCGCTCGGTGCCGGTCGCTCAGGTGCTCCCCCTCGTCGAGGCGCGGCTCCCGTCGCTGGTCCCCGTCCCGGTCGAGGGCTGAGGCCCGGCACCCAGAACATCTCCCCTGACCCCCACGAACCGGACACCTCGTGGTTGCATGCAGGACGAAGACCGATCTCGGGGTTCTCGACCACGCAGACCGACCCGCCGGCTCACCGCGGGCACGACGTGCCCGGCACCTGGCCACCCGGCCGGAGGGTCCAGGACCGGCCCGGGTCCTGTTCGGCCCGGTGCAGCTCGCAGCCACGCTGCTCGCGCTGCTGCTGCCCGGCCTGGTGCCGAGCACCTCCGGTACGGCGACGGCACCCGAGCAGGTCACGGTCGCCACGGCGCTGGGCCGCCAGGACGGCTCCACCGCCACCGTGCGCGGGTACGTCGTGGGCCAGCCCACCGGTTGAGCGCGGTGGTCAGGAGCGGCTTCCCGGACGACTACGCGCTCGCTCTGGCCGACTCCCCTGGCAGGGCAACCGGAACCCCTTCGTCGACCACCCGGAACGGGCCCGGTCCATCTGCGGCTGAACGGGTCTGGCCAGGCGAGCAGCGTCGAACCGACCCTCGGACGAAGTGCGCCGTTTGCAGGGCGCAGGAACTGGGCGTGTGACGACCGGGGACCGAGTGCCATGAACCGGGCGACCGCACCTTCTCGGAATCCCGGAGGCTCCCGTGAACCGCCTGTCCCGCCCGCTCGTCGGCGCCATCGCCCTCGGAGCGCTCGTCCTCGCCCCGGCCCTGCCCAGCACCGCCCAGGGCACCGAGCGCACGGTCGCCGCCGACGACTTCGACGACGCCCGCTTCCCCTGCTCGTTCCTCTGCCTGTTCCCGCCTACGTCGGGCAACGCCAACGAGCCGGTCAGCGCGGACTCGGCCGCGCCCTTCCGCACCGTGCCGGTGGGCATCACCTACGTCTCCAACTCCGATCTCGACGGCGGTACGGGGCCCAATCCCCGGGGGGCCTCTGGTCTGTCGGCGTCACGTCCCAGCACCTGGGGCGGGAACGAGACCGCCACCTCCCTGGGGGCCTCGCAGGGCAGCATCGACACCCTGCTCGAGCTGGACGCCAGCTCGGTCGAGGTCGACGCCAACGCCGTGAGGTTCAGCTTCGTCGAGGGCGAGCAGATCGCCCCGACGGTGACCGTCGCCGCGTACGCGGGCGACGGCACCCTGCTCGACAGCGAGACGTTCGTCGCCGGCACGCGCCGGACCCCGGTCACCGTGACCTCAGCAGGAACCGAGATCAGCCGGGTGAACGTGTCGTCTCTGGACGGGGTCGTGACCCTGCACGGCGTAAGCGTCCGGTCGCTGACCGGTCAGCCCGCTCCGGAGCCCGAGCCGGGGCCCGGCCCTGGGTGCGGCCTGCTCCCCGTCCGCTGCTGACCTCGCTCACCCGCGACCAGCGCCTGACCGGTCGGAACCTCCACCCCGGCCCGACCGGTCAGGCGTCTTCGCCCGCGCCCGGTGGGATCTCACGGGCACACGGCGTGATCCCGGTGCCCGGCGCGACCTCAGACCTGCGGGGCCACGGCCGCGGCCACCAGCTCGAGGTGGTCGCGGTCGTGCAGGTCGAGCACCTGGAGGTAGACCCGGCCGGCGCCGGCCTCCGCGTATCGACCGATCCTGTCGACCACCTGGTCGACGGTGCCGGCCAGACCGTCCCGGACGATCTCGTCCACGTCCCGACCGATCGCGGCGGCTCGACGTGCCACCTCGGCGTCGTCGCGACCCAGGCAGACCGGCAGCGCGACCGACCAGTCGAGCTCCTCGGGGTCGCGACCGATCGCCGCGCAGGCATCGCGGACCCGGCCGAACTGCGCGCGGGTGGTCTCGACGTCGCTGAAGCCGACGTTGAACTCGGTGGCGTACCGGGCGGCCAACGCCGGGGTGCGCTTCTTGCCCTGCCCGCCGACGACCACGGGCACCCGCTCCTGCACCGGCTTCGGCAGCGCGGGCGAGTCGACCAGCGTGTAGTGCGCCCCCTCGAACGAGAAGGTCTCCCCCACCGGCGTGCCGAGCAGGCCGGTGACGACGGCGAGCTGCTCCTCGAACCGGTCGAACCGTTCCTTCGTCGGGACGAACTCGAAGCCGTACGCCGCGTGCTCGCGCTCGAACCACCCGGCGCCCAGGCCGAGCTCCACCCGTCCTGCGGACATCTGGTCGACCTGCGCCACCTGCATCGCCAGCAGCCCCGGCGCGCGGAACGTCGCCGACGTCACCAGCGTGCCGAGCCTGATCCGGGACGTCTCGCGGGCCAGCCCGGCGAGCGTCAGGTAGGAGTCGGTCGGGCCTGGCAGCCCGTCGCCGGAACCCATCGACACGAAGTGGTCGGAGCGGAAGAACGCGGAGAAGCCGAGCTCCTCGGTGGCCCTGGCGACGGCCAGGACGTCGTCGTAGCTCGCCCCCTGCTGGGGCTCGATGAAGATCCGCAGGTCCGTCCTCGGGTCAGCCACGCCTCCACGCTACGACCCGGGAGCGCGGTCCGCGCCAGGCGGCCTACCCTGGAGGGGTGACGGTCGCACCGGACGGACGGCGGATGCTGCGCCTCGAAGCGCGCAACGCCGAGACACCCATCGAGAAGAAGCCCTCCTGGATCAAGACCCGGGCGCGGATGGGCCCTGAGTACACCGAGCTGAAGTCGCTGGTGAAGCGCGAGGGCCTGCACACGGTGTGCGAGGAGGCCGGTTGCCCCAACAT
Source organism: Actinomycetales bacterium (assembly GCA_038213835.1). Classification (GTDB taxonomy): domain Bacteria; phylum Actinomycetota; class Actinomycetes; order Actinomycetales; family CAWJMD01; genus JBBQSN01. The sequence goes on along the minus strand of JBBQSN010000076.1, from coordinate 13,705 downwards.
CTTCGAGTGCTGGGAGGACCGCGAGGCCACCTTCCTCATCGGCGGCGAGCAGTGCACCCGGCGCTGCGACTTCTGCCAGATCGACACCGGCAAGCCCACCCCGCTCGACCGCGACGAGCCACGGCGGGTCGCGGAGAGCGTCCAGGCGATGGGCCTGCGGTACGCCACCATCACCGGCGTCGCGCGCGACGACCTCGAGGACGGCGGCGCGTGGCTGTACGCCGAGACGATCCGGCAGGTGCACGCGCTCAACCCCGGCACCGGCGTCGAGATCCTGGTCCCCGACTTCAACGCGGTGCCCGAGCTGGTGGGGCAGGTGCTCGAGGCGCAGCCGGAGGTGTTCGCGCACAACGTCGAGACGGTCCCACGCATCTTCAAGCGGATCCGACCGGCGTTCCGCTACGAGCGCTCGCTCGACGTCATCACGATGGGCCACGACGCCGGCCTGGTCACCAAGTCCAACCTCATCCTGGGCATGGGCGAGACGATCGAGGAGGTCGTCCAGGCGCTGCAGGACCTGCACGACGCCGGCACCGACCTCATCACGATCACCCAGTACCTGCGGCCCTCGCCGCGGCACCACCCGGTCGAGCGCTGGGTGCGTCCCGAGGAGTTCGTCGAGCTCAGCGCCGAGGCCGAGCGGATCGGCTTCGCCGGCGTCATGGCCGGACCGCTGGTGCGCTCGTCGTACCGCGCCGGACGGCTCTGGGCGCAGGCGATGAGCAAGGCCGGGCGGCCCGTCCCCGAGGCGCTGTCGCACCTGACCGAGAGCGGCCCGGCTCGCCAGGAGGCCAGCTTCCTGCTGCGCGGCTGACACAACCGTTACCCGGACGGGTCTCGACAGCACCTCGTCCAGGCGGTTCCATGACGCACCACCCCCGCTGCTGCGGACGGTGCGCCCGGGACCGGAGGTCACCCATGTCGGACGCTGCCACGACCACCACGTCGGATGGGTCGGCCACGCTCAAGCCCGGTGCGATCGGCTTCGTCGACGCCCTGGTGATAGGTCTCGCGGCCACCTCGCCCGCCTACTCGCTGGCCGCGGTGATCGCCCCGATCGTGCTGCTCGTGGGCGTCGCGGCGCCCGGGGTCCTGCTGGCCAGCTTCGTCCCGATGCTGCTGATCGCGTCGGCGTTCTTCTTCCTCAACCGGGTCGACCAGGACTGCGGGACGACCTTCTCCTGGGTGACCCGAGCCCTGGGGCCGTGGTTCGGCTGGCTCGGCGGCTGGGCGATCGCGATGACCGGCGTCCTGGTCATCGGCTCGCTGGCCGAGGTGGGAGTGCTGTTCTCGCTGTACGCGGTCGGGCTGGACGACCTGGCCGAGAACACCCTCGTGGTCCGCGTCCTGTCCGTCCTGCTCATCCTGCTGATGACCTGGTTGTGTGTGCTGGGGACCGAGATGTCGGCGCGGCTGCAGAACGTGCTGATCCTCGCCCAGGTGGTCGCGCTGCTCGTGTTCGCCGCCGTGGCGCTGTGGCGGGCGACGAGCGGCGACAGCTCGCTCGAGGCGGTGACGCCGTCGCTGTCGTGGCTCAACCCGTTCGTGGGCGGCGGCGGCGCGCTGACCGGCGGGCTGCTGCTGGGCGTGTTCGCCTACTGGGGCTGGGAGTCGGCGGTGAACCTCACCGAGGAGACGGAGGACTCCGCCTCCACACCCGGACGGGCCGGCATCGTCTCCACGGTGATCCTGCTCGTCACCTACGTCTCGGTGGCGTTCGCGGTCGTCGCCTACGCGGGCACGGCGTTCCTGTCCGACAACAGCGAGGAGGAGGAGTACATCTTCGCGCTGCTGTCGACCGAGGTGATGGGTGGCTGGGACTGGGTGGTCTACCTCGCGGTCGCGACCTCGGCGATCGCCTCGACCCAGACCACGATCATCCCGGCGTCCCGCACGGGCCTGAGCATGGCGCGGCGGGCGGCGCTGCCGAAGCGGCTCGCACACATCCACCCGCGGTTCCGGACGCCGGACGTGTCGACCTGGACCGTGGCCGGCATCGCGATCGTCTGGTACCTCGTGGTCTCGACGATCAGCGAGAACGCGCTGTTCGACTCGCTGACGGCCCTCTCGCTGCTGATCGCGTTCTACTACGCGCTCACCGGGATCGCGTGCGCCGTCTACTACCGGCGGCACCTCACCGACAGCGTGAAGAACCTCGTCCTGATCGGCGTCGGACCGGTGGTCGGTGCGCTGCTGCTGATCTGGCTTCTCGTCCAGTCGGTCGTCGACATGTCCGACCCGGAGAACTCCTACAGCGGGCAGGCCTGGTTCGGGGTCGGCCCGCCGCTGGTGATCGGGATCGGCATCGCGGTGCTCGGCGTGGCGGTCATGCTGCTCTGGCGGGCGCACGACGCGCGGTTCTGGCAGGAGCGCGCGGGCGTCGTCGACCCCGCGCTGGTCGACGAGAGGAATGCACCGTGAGCGAGCGGAGCGAACGGACCCTCAGGCAGAGCGCCCGGCGAACGGCGAGGGACGACTCGTGAGCATCGTGCTGGGGTACGACGAGTCACCCGGGGCCCGCGCTGCGCTCACCACGGCGATCGACCTGGCGCAACGGTTCGACCAGCCGCTGGTGCTGGTCTACGGGGTCACGCCCCCCGGGGGCCCGGGCGAGGAGTTCCGCAGCCACTCCAGGGCGCTGTCCGAGCTGGGCCAGACCGCCACCGGGCACGCCGTCGAGCTGGCCCGGGCAGCGGGGGTGGAGACGGTCGTCGAGCTGGTGCAGGCCAAGCCGGCCGACGCCCTGGTCGAGGTGGCCGACAAGCACGACGCGGCGGTGATCGTCGTGGGGCTGTGGGGCGAGAGCCCGCTCAGGGGCGCCATCCTCGGCTCGACGCCGCACCGGCTGCTGCACATCTCGACCCGCCCGGTGCTCTGCGTGCCCGCAGGCGAGAAGGAGTAGATCGCGCCCTATCCTGGTGCCCATGTCCACCGACGCCACCGAGCCCCGACGACGCGGCCCCCTCGCACGCCTACGTCGAGACCGGAACAAGCCCCCGGGTCGCCTCCGCCAGATCGTCCAGCTGTTCAAGGTCACCCGACGAGCCGACCCGGCCGTCGTGTGGTGGATGCTGCTCGCGTTCGCGGGCGTCATGGTCGTCGGGCTCACCATCGGCATCCTCACCGGGCACCCGATCTACGTCAGCGTCCTGGCGCTGCCGTTCGCCGTCCTGGCCGCCATGTTCATCATGGCCCGGCGCGCCGAGGCCGCCGCCTACCGTCAGATCGAGGGCCAGCCCGGTGCCGCAGGTGCGGCGCTGCGCGTGCTGCGCCGCGGGTGGACCGTCGAGGAGGCGCCGGTCGCGATCGACCCGCGCACCCACGACTCGGTGTTCCGCGCGATCGGCCGTCCCGGTGTCGTGCTGATCGGCGACGGGCCACCCCACCGCATCGGCAAGCTCCTCGCCACCGAGGAGAGGAAGCTCAAGCGCGTGGTGTCGGGCGTGCCGGTGCACCTCGTGCAGACCGGCGACGGCGAGGGCCAGGTACCGCTCGCCAAGGTCGGCCGGCACGTGATGAAGCTCAAGGCCACCCTCACCAAGGACGAGGTGTCGGTGGTCATCAAGCGGGTCCGCTCGATCGGTGGTGTCCGGCCGCCCATCCCGCAGGGCATCGACCCGATGCGCGCGCGCCCGGACCGGAAGAGCATGCGTGGTCGCTGATCGACCCGACCGGCCGCAGGTCCCGCTCGTCCCGCTCGACCGCGACGACGACGCGATGGTCCGCTCCTGGGCCGCGACCACGTCGTCGACCTTCCTCGGCGACCACCCGACCGACGCCGACATCGCCTGGCGGCGCGAGCGCACGCTGGAGCACCGGATCACCGTCGGCGTGGACGAGGACCAGGTGGTCGCCACGTTCCGCTCGTTCGACACCGACCTGTCGCTGCCGGGCGGGGCGCTGGTCGGCGTCAACGCGGTCAGCGGGGTCTCGGTGCTGGCGACGCACCGGCGCCGCGGCCTGCTGAGCCGCTGGATCCGCGACGAGGTCGCCCGCGCGCACGAGGCCGGGCAGGTCGCCAGCGTGCTGGTGGCGTCCGAGGCGCCGATCTACGGCCGGTTCGGGTACGGGGTGGCCTCCACCTGGTGCCGCTGGACCCTGGACGCGCAGCGCGCGGCCTGGGGCCCGCAGGTGCCGTTCGCGCCAGGTTCGCTGCGGGTCGTCTCGGGTGAGGGGTGGGCCGAGGCGGCACAGCCCCTGCACGAGGTGGTGCGGCGGCGTCGGGCCGGCGCGATCGGCCGGCCGGGGTCGATCTTCCGCTGGATCGGCCAGCTCGTCCCGGGCCTGTCCGAGCAGAGCAAGCGGCGTCAGTTCGTGCTGCACCGGGCACCGGACGGCACGGTCGACGGAGCCCTGGTGTACGAGGTCGAGGGCGACTGGGACGACGCGACGCTGAAGGTCGGCGACCTGCTCGCCGCCGACGACGCCGTGGCCGCGACCCTGGTGCGGTACGCCTGCGAGGTCGACTTCGTCCGCACCGTGGTGGTCCAGGACCTCCCACCCGACTGGCCCGTGCCGTGGCAGCTCCAGGACGCCCGGGCGGCGCAGAGCGGACCGCTGCTGGACGGCCTGCACGTGCGCCTGCACGACGTCGCCGGTGCCCTCGCCGCGCGCAGGTACGCCGCCCCCGGCCGGGTCGTCCTGGCCGTCACCGACCCGATGGGCCAGGTCGACGGCCGCTACCTGCTCGAGGTCGACGACCTGCTCGCCGTCTCGTGCGAGCGGGTCTCCGACGCCGACGCCGACCTCACCCTCGGGGCGCAGGCACTCGCCTCGCTGTGGCTGGGCGCCGGCACCACACCCGGGCTGGCCGGTCTGGTGGCCGCGGGCGGCGCGACCGTGCGCGACGAGACCGCCCTCGTGCGGGCGCACGCGCTGTTCGCGTGGCCCACCGCGCCGCACGTGCTGACGCACTTCTGAGCGCTGGTCCCCCGGGCGTTCGCGGGAACGAGGAGTCGGAGTACCTGCTCCTGGCGGGCCTCGACGGCGTCAGGGCGAGCTGACCCGTCAGGGCGAGCTGACCCGTCAGGGCCGGGTGACCATCACGATGCCGAGACACATCTCGTCGGTGGTGCCCTCGCCCCACAGCACGTAGCGGTCCGGCTTGCCCTCGAAGGAGGGCAGCAGGTCGCGGTTCGCCTGGTCGTGCCGGCAGGTCACCCGCAGGGTGTCGCCGGCGTCCAGGCGCACGGGCTCCTCCAGCGAGGTGGCGCCCTGGTCGTCGAAGTCCCACTGGTCGATGTCCAGGATCGTGCTCGCCCCCGGCCGGCCGGGGTTCGACTCGATCCGGATCTGCTCGCCCAGCAGGTGCATGTGCCCGGCCGCCGCCATCACCGTCGTCGGCTCGGTGATCTCGCGGTCGCAGGACTGCACCTGGGAGCCCCGGTCCGCCGCGGCCGAGCAGATCAGCTGCAGGCCGTTGGCGGTGAAGCGCGATTCCTCGCCGAAACGGGTCACGACCTCGTCCAGGGCGGTCTCGCGGTCGCACAGCGGGTCCGTGGACTCCTCGTCGCGGCACGCGAGCTCGACCGGGGCTGGCAGGAGCACCGTCTCCAGCGGCGTGATGCCCTCGGTCGCGTCGCTGAGCCGCAGCCGGGCGGCGCTGCGGTCGGTGCTGACCTGGCCGTCCCGCGCAGCCAGCAGGTTGTAGTGCATCTGGACGATGACGCGGCTGCCGGCCTCCATCGGGATCCCGAGCCCGGGCGCCGTGACGCGCTCTCCCCCGCCCGGCGCCCAGGCGCCGATCCACGGGGCGTCGCGCAGCTGGTCACCGGTGCCGACACCGGTCCCCCCGAAGCAGGTCCAGCCCTGGCCGTCCTCCTCGGCGTCCATCGCCTCGGCCTGCGCGACGTTCTGCGGCGGGACGCGGAACAGGATGACGTGGTGGACCATCTCGGGCCGGTCGGGCAGCACGTCCATGCCGGTGACGAAGGTGTCGGCAGTCAGCTCCGGGTCGAGCAGGAAGCAGCGGTAGTCGTCCGTGCCCGGCGCCTGCGCGGTCGGCAGGTACGGCTCGCTCAGCGCGACGTCGAGGAAGCGCTCGTCCGCGCGCAGCGGAACGGGCTCGGCGGCCTCGGTCTCGCTCGGCGTGTGCCCCTGACCGGCGGCTGCAGCCTCGGCGGTCTGCTCGTGCACCGCGGCGTCGTGGGTGCCGTTCGGCGCCGTCCCCGCCGGCGCGCAGGCCGCCACGAGCGCGACGACCGCACCCAGCACGGCTGCGGTCGTGTGGCGTCGCCGCGTGGTCACTACCAAAGAGTAGGTCCTGGGCCGCGTTGCCGGCGGGTGGTTCGTGCTCCGGCCGGCGAGGCCGCACGCCGAGCGGTCAGCGACACCTCGTGACGAGACCGCAGAAGGCGTCCGTCCAGTGGACGATCTCGAACAGGTCCTGCGACCTCGTGGCGGTCAGAACAGGCTGAGCTGCTCCTCGAGGTCCTCGACGACCACCTCGGGGGCGGCCGCCGGCGTCGTGGCCACCTCGAGGCGCCCGGGGAGCGGCCCGACGTCGTCCTGCTCGGCCAGCGCGGCCCAGCGGTCGGCACCGGGGGGCGCCGAGCCGGTGAGCGCCCAGAGCGAGGGGCCGAGGTGGATGTCGCGCTCGCGCAGGGCCGACTGCACCCGCAGCAGGTCCATCGGCACCCGCATCGCGCTGGGGTCGGGGAGCTCGAGGTCGTCGCGCAGCGCCATCAGCCGCTGGTTCCGGTCGACGTTCGCGCGCGAGACGGGGTCGGCCAGGCGGCGGGTGGCGGCGGGGCCGACGACGGCGACCACCTCGGCCTCGCGGCCCTCGTCGATGGCGCGGTACGCGTCGGCGACCGTGGTGAACGAGGCGAGCAGCTTGGCCGCGGTCTTGGCGCCGATGCCGACCGCCCCCGGGAGGTTGTCGGACGAGTCGCCGCGCAGCGCGGCGTAGTCGCGGTACTGGGCGGCCTCGATGCCGTAGAGCATCGGCATCCGGCCCGGCGTGAGCACGGGCGAGGCCTCGATGCCGCCGGTGATGACGCGCAGCACCGAGGTGCTGGCGTCGATCAGCGCGAAGGCGTCCCGGTCGCTGGTGACCACCGTGCAGCGCCACCCCTGCACGCGGGCCCGCGCCGCCGCCGAGGCGAGGCAGTCGTCGGCCTCCCAACCCTGGTGCCGCACGACCGCGAACCCCGCAGCCTCGAGCAGCTCCGGCGCGCCCGCGATCTGCTCGGCCAGCTCCGGGGTCTTCTCCGCGCGACCCGCCTTGTAGTCCGGGTAGTCCGTCGTGCGCTCGGGGTCGCCCAGGTCGAACGCGACGACGACGGCGTCCGGGGTGAGCCGGGCCGCGGCCGACCCGATCTGCGCGACCATCCCCCGCAGTCCCCAGGTGGGGCGCCCTGCCAGGTCGCGCTGGTTGCTGTGCAGGTGGGCGTGGTGGGCGCGGTGCAGCAGGCTGTTGCCGTCGACGGCCATCAGCAGCGGCGTCATCTGCGAGGTCTCATTCCGGCCGTTCGCTCCCAGCGGTCACGACAGCACCGTAACCCGCCCCGCGGACGTACCGTGGGACATGCCCGCCACCTGGCCCGAGCCGCTCCCGCGGGGGTCGTACCTGCTGCTGACGACGTTCCGGAAGTCCGGCGACCCGATCGCGACACCGGTCTGGTTCGCCGACGAGCCGCAGCCCGGCAGCCCGCCCGCGCTGGTGGCGTTCACGGGGGTCGGGGCGGGCAAGGTGAAGCGGCTGCGGCACACCCGGCGCGTCCTCGTGCGCGGGTGCACCGTCCGCGGGGAGCCCACCGGCCCGGAGGTCGAGGCGTCAGCATCCGGATCACGCTGCCCGCGCAGTAGCCGGCGCAGGTCAGACGGCGGGCGGCCGGTACCCCGTCGGCTCGCCGGCGCCGAGGTCGACGATCGCCGCCACCGGGCCGCCGCCGTCAGGGCCCTGGTGGGCGGCCGAGACGGAGACGAACACCGCCGGGTCGCCGGTGACCGACGCCGTGACACCGCCGACGGCCGACTTGATCTGCCGGTGCCAGTGCACGTCGGAGTCGTCCAGCATGGCGTTGCGGCGTCCGCGGACCTGGCCGTCCTGGGAGACCTCGCACTTGAGGAACAGGTTGACCAGCCGGCCCTGCAGGTCGTCGCGGTGCGGGCGGTCCGGCAGCTCCAGGCCCGCGTCGGCGATCGCGGCCCAGAGGCCGTCGGTGTCGAGGGCGTCCTTCATCACCGAGTGGCCGATCCGGTAGCGCCCTCCGACCCCGCGCGCGTTGCCGACGACGACGACCTGCGCCTGGTCCAGCTCGACGCCCGACGAGCACGAGGCCACCGAGGAGAACAATGAGCGGTCGTGCATGACGTCGGCGTCAGTGGGCATCTCGATCTCGCCGAGCGCCACCGCGATGCCGAGGGCCGTGCAGCCGTTCGAGAGGTCCATCGACTCGTGGGTGTGCTCGGTCCAGACCGACTCGCCGCGCGACTTGGCGTCCCGGATGGTGTGGATCGTGAGCAGCGGGGTCTTGGTCTGGACGTAGTGGACGTCGGCGACGTCGGTGATGCCGGCCTTCTCCATCGCGACCTTCACGGCGGCGGCGACCTTGCTGACCATCGCGACCCGTCCGATCTCCTCGGGCAGCAGCTGCTCGCTCATCGCGAAACCCACGGCCAGACGCGGCTCGTCGGTCTTCTCGACCTGGTCGTCGGCGACCGTGGCGAACACGGTGGCGTGCGGGCTGATGATGCCGTCGGTGCCGCCGGACCACACGATCGGGATCTGGCTGACCTCCTCGACCGGGCGAGACCCTTTCTGCACGAGCACCTCCCGAAACGCGCGGTCGGCGATGATCCGGGTGTAGTCGTTGACTCCGCCGTTGCCCTCGGTCTTGCCGATGACGGCGACCACGCGGTCGGCCTCGATCACGCCGTCGTCGATCAGCTGCGCGAGCCCGGAGGCGTCGGACACGCTGAGGATGGGCACCTTGCGGACCTCGATGGCTGCGGGCACGGCTGTCTCCTTCGGGTGGGCGGTCAGTGCTGGTCGGGACGGACGACGGTGCCGGCCTCGCCGGACAGGGCGTCGTCGATGCGGGCGAGGCTGGTGATGACGGCGAGGGCTCCCCCGCCCTCGACGAAGCGGCAGACGGCGTCGACCTTGGGGCCCATCGAACCCGAGGCGAAGTGGCCCTCCCCGGCCAACGCCCGCAGCTCGGACGGCGTCGTGGCGCCGATCGGACGAGCGCCGGGAGTGCCGTAGCCGACCACCGCGTTCTCGACGTCCGTGGCCACGACGAGCGCCTCGGCCCCGACGGCGCGGGCAAGCACGACGGCGGACAGGTCCTTGTCGATCACGGCCTCGACCCCGCGCAGGCTGCCGTCCGGCTCGCGGACCACCGGGATCCCGCCACCACCGCCGGCGATGACCAGGAGGCCGGCTTCCAGCAGGGCGCGGATGGCGGGTCCCTCCAGCACCTCGAGCGGCTGCGGGCTCGCGACGACACGGCGCCAGCCCTTCTCGCCGCGGTCCTCCCAGGTCTCGCCGTGCTCGACGAGCAGCTGCGCCTCGCCGGCCGGCAGGTGCCGCCCGATCGGCTTGGAGGGGGCCGCGAAGCCGGGGTCGTCGACGGCCACCAGGGTGCGGCTGACCAGAGCAGCCGGGTGGACGTCGCTGCCCACCGCGCGCAGGGCGGGCTCCAGCGCGTCGAGCAGTATGAAGCCGAGGGTCCCCTGCGTCTGGGCGCCGCACCAGTCCAGCGGGACGGGCGGGACCACCGCGGCCGCGAGCTCGTTCTTCACCAGCAGGTTGCCGACCTGCGGCCCGTTGCCGTGGGTGAGCACCACCTCGTGACCGGCCACGACCAGGTTCGCGATCTCCCCGGCCGCCTCGGTGACGGCAGCGATCTGCGCGCCCGGGGCCGCCGACCCGTCGGGTCCGATCATCGCGTTGCCCCCGAGGGCCACTAGGACACGCATCGCACTCGCACGCCGTGAACCTACCCGGCGACGTCGCCCCGGCGGCTGTGCAGATCTGCCGAGCACAGGAGCGGGCAGGTGTGACGATCTACGGCCCTACGACGTCCGGTGGCGCGGACCTGCCCCCATCTGTGCACGCCCGGCCGGTCCCTAGGCTGCTGCCATGCCGTTCCCCGCGAAGTACCCGTCCACCTGCGGGCGCTGCCGGTCCCCGATCCAGCCGGGCGAGGAGATCACCGACACCGGCGGTGCGGCGGCCAAGCGGTGGGCCCACGTCACCTGCCCGCAGGGCGCGCTCGACCTCGGCGGCGCGGGGCCGGGCACGCTGTCGCTCGCCGACGCGTCTCCCCCGGCTGACCCGTCGGTGGCCGGGCTCGAGGTCTGGACCGACGGCGCCTGCTCGGGCAACCCCGGTCCTGGCGGCTGGGCCTGGGCGACCGAGGACGGACGGCAGGCGTCGGGCGGCGCCGACCGCACCACGAACCAGCGGATGGAGATCGAGGCGGCGCTCGAGGCGGTGCGAGCGCTCGACGGCCCGCTGGTGGTCGTGAGCGACTCCACCTACGTCGTCAACTGCTTCCGGGACAGCTGGTGGAAGGGCTGGATCGCCCGAGGCTGGACCACCAGCGCCAGGAAGCCGGTGGCCAACCGCGAGCTGTGGGAGCCGTTGGTGCAGCTGGTGCGCGACCGAGGTGACGTCAGCTTCCGCTGGGTCAAGGGCCACTCCGGCGACCCGATGAACGACCTCGTGGACCGGCTCGCCGTCGCGGCGAGCAGGGCCCGGTAGTGCGGCGCCGCGCCGCCCACGTCATCGGCGTCGACGGCCGTTCCGGCACGGGCAAGACCAACTTCGCCGCGCAGCTGGCGGACGCCCTGTCGAGAGGGGCCGCGCCGGTCCCGGTCGTGCATCTCGACGACCTCTACGCGGGCTGGGACGGCCTCGCCGCCGCGGTGCCGGCCCTGGTCACCGGCGTGCTCGAGCCGCTCTCACGCGGCGAGGACGCCCGTTGGCGCCGGTGGGACTGGGACGCCGACCGCCCCGGGAGCCGGGCCGAGGTCGCGTGGGCGCCCACGGTCGTGGTGGAGGGCGTCGGCGCCACCGCCGCGGCGTGCCGCCCGCACCTGGCCTGCTCGCTCTGGCTGGAGGCCCCCGACGACGTCCGGTACGAGCGTGCGATCGGCCGCGACGGCGAGGGTTTCGCCCGCGAGTGGGACCGCTGGGCGGCGCAGGAGCTCGCGTACCTGTCAGCCGACGGCCCGGCTGCTCACGCCGACGTCGTGGTGCTGACGTGACCGGCGGGTTCATCGGTCTCGGCACCGCGATCAACGTCGCGACCGTCGTCGTGGGTGCGTTGCTCGGCATGGCGGTCGGCCACCGGCTGCCGGAGCGCACCCGCGCCGTCGTCACCGACGCCCTCGGCCTGGTCACCCTCCTGGTCGCGGGCCTGTCGGCCGTGGCGGTCACCGACCGCTCCCTGGTCGAGGCCCTCGGCTCCGGCGTGCCGGTCCTGGTCGTCCTGGGGTCGCTGCTGGTCGGGGGCACCACCGGGTCCCTGCTGCGGGTCGAGCAGCGGCTCGAGGGACTGGCTGGGCAGATCCAGACCTGGGTGACGCGCCGCTCCCGGCAGGGCGACGGCACCGACCACGCGTCCCGCGAGCGCTTCGTCGAGGGCTGGCTGACCGCCTCGCTGGTCTTCTGCGTCGGGCCGCTCACCATCCTGGGCACCCTCTCGGACGGCCTCGGCCGGGGCATCGACCAGCTGGTCCTGAAGTCCACCCTGGACGGCTTCGCGGCCATCGCGTTCGCCTCCTCGTTCGGCCTCGGCGTGCTGCTGGCCGGCCTGTCGGTCGCCGTGGTCCAGGGCGGGCTGACGCTGGTGGCGGTGCTGCTCGGGTCGCTGCTGCCGGACGCCCACATCGCGGCGCTGACCGCGACGGGCGGGCTCCTCCTGGTCGGCGTGGGGTTGCGGCTGCTGCGGGTGCGCGACGTCCCCGTCGGGGACCTGCTGCCTGCGCTGCTGGTCGCCCCGCTGCTCACCCAGCTCGTCGTGATGCTGAGATGATTTCTGCGCGACCGACCCGGAAGAGGTCCTGATGCTCGGCCCGTACGGAGCGCTGCTGCGCGTGCAGGGCGCGTTCTCGTTCTCCTCGCTGGGTTTCGTCGCCCGGATGCCCATCTCGATGACCGGTCTCGGAGCCGTGCTCCTGGTCGCGGCCGAGACCGGGAGCTACGGCATCGCGGGCATCACGGCCGGCGTGCTGTCGCTGAGCTTCGCCCTCGTCTCGCCGTTGGTGGCGCGACTGGTCGACCGGTTCGGGCAGGCGGCGGTGCTGCGTCCTGCGGTGCTCGTGTACGCGGCTGCCGGAGTGGGTTTCGTCGTCGTCGTCGAGGCCGGCACCCCGGTCTGGACCTGGTTGGTCCTGGCTGCGCTCACCGGCGCCAGCGGCCCCAACATCGGGTCGATGGTGCGCGCCCGATGGGCCGGCGTGCTGGAGGACCCCGTCCATCGGCAGACCGCGTTCGCGTTCGAGTCGGTCGTCGACGAGATCGTCTTCGTCACCGGCCCGCCGCTGGTGACCTTCCTCGCCACCGTGGTGTCGCCCCCGGTGGGCTTCCTCACCGCCGTGATCCTCGGCCTGGTGGGCGGTCTCGGCCTGTCCACACTCACGTCCACGCAGCCCCAGGTGGCCAAGGCCACGGCGGGACCCCGCGCCCCGCGCGGGTTGCTCGAGCCGGGGCTGGTGGCCGTCGCCCTCACGTACGTGGCGGTCGGCACCGTCTTCGGGGCGATGGACGTCGTCGTCGTGGCCTACGCCGACGAGGTGGGCCGGATCGAGCTGTCCGGGCTGGTGCTCGCCGTCTACGCCGCCGGCAGCCTCGTGGCCGGGCTCGCCTACGGCGCGATCACCTGGCGTCGTGGCCTGGCGGGTCGGTTCGTCCTCACCTGCCTGGCCTTCGGTGTCGCGGGCTCCGGCTTCCTGCTGGTCGACTCGCTCCTCGTCCTGACCGGGCTGGCGTTCCTGGCCGGCGTCACGATCGCTCCGGTGCTCGTCTCCGGCATGTCGCTCGTCGAGTCGCGGATCCCCCGCTCGTCCCTGACCGAGGGGCTCGCGTGGGTCACCGCGGCGCTCACCTTCGGCGTCACGCTGGGCGCCTCGATCGGCGGCAGCGCGGTCGACCGGATCGGCGCCCAGGACAGCTTCGTCGTCCAGGCCGTCGCCGCCGCCACCGCGGCCGTCCTCGCCGTCGCCGGGTACCTCGTGATCAGGTCGAGGAGGCCCGTGGACCGGGCGCTGCCCGGTTGACGCAGGGGGTGCCGGTCAGGAGCCCAGCCGCCGGAACCGCTCCAGCCTCGCGGTGTGCCGTTCAGGAGCCGGCAGCCGCAGCAGCCCCACGAGCTCCTCCTCCAGCACGTGGCCCATCCGGCGGCAGAACTCCTCCGGCTCGTCGGCGGCGTCCGACCGCTCCCCCACGATGCGGTCGACGATGCCTTTCCGGAGCAGGTCGAGGGACCGGACGCCCTGTGCGGCGGCCATCTCGGCGGCGTGAGCGGTGTCCTTGTGGACGATCGCGGACGCCCCCTCCGGCGGAAGCGGCGACAACCATGCGTGCTGCGCGGCGACGACCCGGTCGGCGGGCACCAGGGCCAGCGCGCCGCCACCCGTGCCCTGCCCCAGCAGGACCGACAGGGTGGGCGCCCGGAGCGTCACCAGCTCGGCCAGGCAGCGCGCGATCTCGCCGGCCATGCCGCCCTCCTCTGCGGCCTTCGAGAGAGCC
>JBBQSN010000075.1:0-16574 GCA_038213835.1 Actinomycetales bacterium | reverse complement strand
GGGAGGACCCCCCGCCCACCGTGATCGAGCCGGGGTCGGCCTTCCACGCCTGGGCGAGGTCGTCGATCGTCTCGTACTCGGAATCGCTCGGCACCAGCACACCCTCGGACTCGGTGATGAGCCGGGCCAGGGGAGTGGTGTCCTGCAGCGAGAAGTCGCTCCCGAACGAGTAGAGCGACCCCACGACGCCGAGGCCGACGGTCATCATCGTGTGCTCGTCGCCGGCCTTGCCCATGAGCGTCGCCATCGCGGCCGAGCCGCCGGCGCCGATGATGTTCTGCACCTGGAAGGTGCCCCCGGTGATGTCGGCCTCCTCCATCGCGGTGACGGCCGCCCGCCCGGTCTGGTCGTAGCCGCCGCCGGGGGAGTTCGGGATCAGCATGTCGAGGTCGCGGGAGTCGTCGCCGCGGGTCACCCCGCAGCCGCCGAGCACCACCACCAGCGCGAGCAGGACCGCCCACAGCCCCGCCAGGCGTGGTCGCCTGGTCCATCGCCAGGTCACGGGGCTCCTCCAGCCGTCGACGTCGTCGTCCGGCGCACATCCTGCACCCCTTTGGACTACTTCGGGGCTCGACCCGCGGCCTGAGTTCTCAGGGACATAGGGGTCCTCGCCTCACGGTCCTCTCAGCTAGGCCCCCCAGGCTCGGTCTGACCAGCCCAGCAGCCCGGAGGCCCACCGTGACCCACCTCAGCACTCTGCCCGACCTCGGGGCAGACCCCGCGGGGCCGTCCCCGGCTCGCGCCGTCAGCACCAGCGGACTCACCAAGGCCTACGGCGGGCGGACCGTGGTCGACCACCTCGACCTGGCGATCCCGGAGGGCGTCGTCTCCGGTTTCGTCGGCCCGAACGGCGCCGGGAAGACCACGACGATCCGGATGCTGCTCGGTCTCGTGCGTCCCACGTCCGGCTCGGCGACGGTGCTCGGGGCGCCGCTCGGACGACCCACCGCCTACCTCGACCGGGTGGGGGCGATGATCGAGGGCCCGGCCTTCACCCCGGCCCTGTCCGGACGCGACAACCTGCTGGTGCTCACGCGCGCCGGCCGGCTGCCACGGGTCCGGGTGGACGAGGCGCTCGAGCGGGTGGGCCTGGCCGAGCGGGCAGGGAGCCCCTTCCGCTCGTACTCGCTCGGGATGAAGCAGCGGCTCGGGATCGCTGCGGCCCTCGTGGCGCGCCCGCGCCTGCTCGTCCTGGACGAGCCCACCAACGGCCTCGACCCCGCCGGCATCGCCCAGATGCGTTCGCTGATCGGGGGTTTCCGGGACGAGGGCATGACCGTGTTCGTCTCCAGCCACCTGCTCGGCGAGGTGCAGCAGGTCGCCGACCACCTGGTGATGATCCGCGAGGGCAGGCTCGTGTTCCAGGGCGGTGTGCAGGACCTCGTCCGCAGCCACAGCCCCAGCATCCTGGCCCGCACCGAACGACCGGAGGACGCCTCGCTGGTGGCCGACATCGCCGCCGCCCTCGACTGGGAGGTCAGCACCACCGAGGACGGGACGGTCGACGTCGAGCTGCCGGTCACCACGTCAGATGCCGAGGCGACGGCCCGGGCCGCCGAGCTGAACCGGCGAGCCCATGGCGTGGGAGTCGTCCTGACGTCCCTGGTCGTGCGCCGCCCCACCCTCGAGGACGCCTTCTTCGAGCTGACGGGGACCGGCAGCGGCGACGTCCGCTGACCGTCCCCACCTCAGCGTCCCGACCTGCGCGACCAGACCCACGACACCAGGAGCACCCCGTGATCGGAACCTTTCTCGCCGGATGGACCAAGCTCCGTCGCCCCGCCCTGCTCTGGGGGACGTACGGCGCCACCGCCGCCGTCACGGCCCTCGTGACGACCCTGGTGGTGACGTTCGCCGAACCGGCGGCCTCGGTCGTCGCCGATCAGGGTCCGGGAGGTGGCCCGCCCGGGCCGGCGGGCCTGGCGACCACGACCGAGTCGCTCGCCGCCGCCTCCGGTCTGCTGGAGGGGCTGAGCGCCGCGGTGGGCGTGTTCGGCATCATCGCCCTCTGCGTCGCCGCTGCGACCTTCGCCGGCGAGTTCACGACCGGGACCCTGCGCAACCTGCTGGTCCGCGAGCCACGCCGGCTGCGGCTGCTGGTCGGCACATGGGCCGCGGTCGCCACCTTCACGGTCGGCGCCGTCCTGGTCGCGGCCGTCGTCGCCGCGGGCCTGTCGAGCCTGCTGGCCGGGGGCCAGGGGATCGACACCGACCTCTGGTACACGGGCCACGGTCTCGTGGGCTCGCTCGAGACGGTGGGCCAGGTGGCGCTGTCCGCGGTGGGGTACGCCACGCTGGGCGCCGCTCTGGGGGTGCTGCTGAGGACGCCCATCCCCGCCGTGGCCATCGGCATCGGTTGGCTCTTCCTGGTCGAGACGATCGTCGTGGGGACGGTCGACGGCTCGAACGAGTGGCTCCCGGGCCAGCTGCTCTCCGCGGTGGCCTCGGGAGGCACAGAGACGGTCACGCTGGTCGCGGCGCTGCTGACCGTCGGCGCGTACCTGGTCGTCTCGACCGGGGCGGCCGCCACGTCGTTCGTGCGACGCGACGTCACGGCCTGACCCGTACGACTCGGACCAGGCGGGAGGATGGGGGCATGAAGGTGCTCGTCGTCGAGGACGACCCCGCCGTGCGCAGCAGCCTCGAGCGCAGCCTCGCCTTCGAGGGGTACGAGGTCGTCACCGCCGCCGACGGAGAGGCGGGCCTGCAGGCGGTCGACCTGCACGCACCCGACGTCGTGGTCCTCGATCTCGGCTTACCGCGCGTGGACGGGCTGGAGGTCTGTCGCCGGCTCCGGGCTGCGGGGAGCACCGTGCCCGTGCTCGTCCTGACGGCACGCGAGTCGACGGGCGACCGGGTCCGGGGCCTGGACGCGGGCGCCGACGACTACCTGCCGAAGCCGTTCGCGCTCGAGGAGCTGCTCGCCCGGATCCGGGCGCTCGGCCGCCGAGCGGTCATCAGCTCGGCGGACCAGCGCGTCCTGGTCGTGGGCGACCTGCGGATGGACACCGGTAGCCGCGAGGTGACGCGCGACGGCTCGCCGGTCCCGTTGACGCGCAAGGAGTTCGACCTGTTGGAGCTGTTCATGCTGCACCCGCGACAGGTGCTCACCAGGGCCAGGCTGCTCGCCGAGGTGTGGGGTCAAGACTTCGACCCCGGCTCGAACACCCTCGAGGTGTATGTGGGCTACCTGCGGCGCAAGACGGAGCAGCACGGCAGACCGCGCCTGCTGTACACCGTCCGTGGAGTCGGGTACGTCGTGCGGTCGGCCGATCGGGCGACGTCGTGAGGCTGAGCCGGCCACGCGGGCTGCTCGCGCGGCTGGCCGTCCGCACCGCCGTGGTCGGGTTCCTGTTCTTCGTCGTCGCCGGTGGGGCCGTCGTCGCGGTGGCGGGGCGCACGGCCGCCGGACAGGTGGAGGAGCGGCTACGTTCTGTGGCAGCGGATCTGGTGTCGTCTCCCTTGTCCGCCAGTGACGGCGAAGAGCTGTGCGCGCTCGTCGGCTCCGACCTTCCCGGCTCGTGGCAGAGCGAGGGTGCCGTCGTGATCGAGCTGCGCGGACCAGTCGGCCAGGTGTGCCGGCCACCGGGTGCCGTCGCGCTGGAAGCGGCGGCCACGCCTCCGGCGGTGGTCAGGTGGTTCACCGGCACCGACCTGCAGACCGTCCTCTCCGAGGACGGGGACCCGACCCTGGTGCTCGACCAGCCGCTCGAGAACGGGTGGACCGCCAGGGTGGGAGGCGACCTCACCGACTTCGAGCTGCTGGCTCGACGGCTCGTCACGACGATGCTGGTCCTCAGCGTGCCGGGCGCGCTGGTCGCGGCCGTGGCCGGCTACTACCTCACGCGCAGTGGGTTGCGACCGGTGCGCGACCTGGCCGAGACCGCCGAGACCGTGGCCCGCACGCAGGACCTCTCCGTCGCCGTCGAGGTGCCCGACAGCCCCCCAGACGACGAGGTGGCCCGGCTGGCCGTCGCGTTCAACGCCATGGTGGCGGCCCTGGCACGCGCCAGGGAGCGGCACAACCGGCTGATCCTCGACGCCGGCCACGAGCTCCGCACACCCTTGACCAGCCTGGGGACCAACCTCGACCTGCTCGTACGCAGCGAACGGGCCGGGCGACCGCTGCCTCCTGACGACCGGGCGGCGCTGCTGACCGACGTCCGGGGTCAGCTCGACGAGCTCGCGGCCCTGGTCTCCGCCCTCCTCGTGCTCGCCCACGAGGGTCCGTCCGCGACGGGAACGGACGTCCGGTGGGACGAGGTGGTCGACCGAGCCGTCGACCGGGCGCGTCGCCGGGCGGACGGGCACGTGATCGAGGTCGCGCTCGAGCCGTGGGTCGTGCCTGACGCCGACGCCGACGCGCTGGAGAGGGTCGCCGTCAACCTGCTCGACAACGCGCTGAAGTTCTCCCCACCCGGCTCGACCGTCCGGGTGCGCGTGCGCTCCGGACGCCTCGAGGTCCAGGACGACGGGCCCGGGGTGGGCGACCGCGACCGGGAGCACGTGTTCGAGCGGTTCTGGCGCTCCGAGGAGGCCAGGGCGCTGCCCGGCACGGGGCTGGGGCTCGCGATCGTGGCCGACACCGCCGGCGCGCACTGCGGCACCGTACGGCTGGACCCGGGGCCGGGCGGCGGGACCGTCGCCGTGCTGTCCCTGCCCGGGCGCGCCCCCGGCTGACAGCCCCTCCCGCTCGTCACGGCCAGCTCACATGTACGTGGGCCGAGGGGCACCACATCTGGGCGTTCGCCCGTCAGCCCGCGCGTGCTACCTCTGGATGTGCATCGTCGCTGCGGCAGGGGTGGGCCGAGGGCCGCCCGCACCGCGCGGCCCCCAGCTCGCCACCGACAGCAGGCCGAAGCCCAGGGCGGTGGCCAGCATGGCGAGCACCCCCACCGGCCAGTAGATGTGGGAGTCGACGAAGACGTAGCTCGCAGCCACCAGGACCAGGCCGCCGGGCAGCGACCGCATGCCCCACCGCCGCAGGGCCACGATGGTGAGCAGCACGTTGCCCCCCAGGAACGACCATGCCCCGTAGGTGCCGACCTCGTTGGCGATGCCGAACAGCCAGCCGATCGCCGGATCCCGTTGCGAGCCCTCACCGCCGTGGCCGGATCCGGGGTCGAGCCCGTTCATCACGAGGGTGCCCGTTCCGATCCCGGCGAGGGCGTCGATGACGCCGTAGAAGGCCAGGTAGAGGAAGCCGGCGACGCGGACGGCCCAGGAAAGCAGGTCGCGCATACCAGCGACCAGCACCCACTGGGCGACCCCCAGCAGCGGGAACAGCGGTACAGGATGATGTGCATGGTGGTCCACCACTCGGCTGACCGGGCGGTCAGCGCGTGGGGGTGGGTGAGCCCGATGAGGGCGAGGGCCAGTGCAGGCGTGGTCACCGCGAGGAGCTTGAGCAGGCGCATGAGGTTCAGCGGCGGGACAGCCCGAAGATCGACAGCGAGCCGTCGTCCTCGTTGCTGGCGACGAACAGGCCGCGACGCTCCAGCGCGACGAGTCCTTCCGGCGCGTCGCCGACGGCGAGCACCTGCAGCAGCTCGGGACGCCGGTCGCGGGACAGGTCGTAGACCAGGACGGCGTCACCGCGCTCCGCACCGATGAACGCGTAGTCGTCGCCGCCGTACCGGGCCACCTCGGCGCCCTCGAGCTCGGCACCCTTGTCGTCGCTGCGGCCGTCGTCGTAGAAGCCCTCGGCGGCCAGCGCCCGCTCGGCCGACGACCCGGACTCCCACACGACGTGGCCCTCGCGGGAGAAGACGGTCCACCCGCGGCCGCCGCTCGGCTCGGAGAACAGGTCGCCCTCGCCCGCGACGAGCAGGTTGCCCTTCCGGGTCCACTGGACGGTGTCGGGCTCGCGCGGGGCGACCAGGACGTCGTCGAAGGCGATCACGTCGTCGTCGACGGTGTCGGCGTCGTCGCGCACGACCGCCCCGGCGGAGAACGAGGTCACCACGGACCGGCGGCGCAGGTCGACCAGGGCGATCGCGTTGTTCTCCTGCAGCGTCACCGCGGCGATGCCTCGGCGGTCGACGTCGACGAACTCGGGCTCGGGGTCGCTGGAGAACAGGGCTCCGTCCAGCCCCGTCAGGTCGACCCGGTCGACCGTCCAGGCCCTGCGGGACAGGTCTACCACCGCGAGGAAGCCGGCCGGGGCCTGGGGGAGACCGCCCTCGACACCGTCGACCTCGATCTCCTCGTCGCGCTGGTTCTCGATCGCGATCGCGGCGGTGCGGCCGTCGTGGGTGAGGTCGATCGAGTCCGGCTGTCCACCGAGCTCGACCTGCTTCACGATCGATCGGCTCCGCAGGTCGACGGCGGCCAGATAGCCGGAGGGAGAGAGGAAGTCGCCATCCGTGGTGTCGACGGCCAGCAGTGCCGTCCGCCCGTCCGGCGTGATCGTGACGGACGTGGGAGACCCCTCGACGGGGAGCGTCCAGAGCTGGCGGGGGGCCCGGGGGTCGGTGATGTCGACGGCTCCCACGGCCCCGGCGGAGTCGGTGTAGACGAGCGTCTTCTCGTCCGGTGTCGCGGCGACGATCTCCGCGACCTCGCCGTCGACGGCGAACGTCGCCAGCGGCTCGAAGGTGCGGTGGCCGCGCCCGCCGGCCAGCGAGGGCGTCGCGGCCAGGCCGGCGACGAGGGTGACGACGCCGGTGACGGCCAGGGTGCGACGCGATCGGGACGGACGGGGCGTGCGGCTCACGGGGACCTCCGGTCGGGCGCCGGCAGGTCCGGCCTCGGCGGCATGCTCGCGCGCCCGGGCGGTCCGGCCGGTGACGCGGGGATGGCCGGACGGTGAATTCTGCCGCCAGGCCGGACGGAACGGCCATGGCGCCGGGGTGCGGGGGTGTGCGGGGTGCGGGGGTGCGGGCCATGGTGTGCGCCCATGGCTGGCGGGTGGCGGTGACGGCGAGGACCGAGGTCGTGGCGGCCGACCAGGAGCGGTTTCGGGACACGCCGTCGAGTTCCTCCTCGCCCGTGCCAGGAGCGTCCTCGGTCCCGGTCCGGACATCGAGGTCGTCTCGTGCCCTGGGAGGCCACCCAGTGATCCTCGCCAGCCTGTCGGGCGTCCCACTCGTCGACGCCGGGTCGTTCTCAGAGGCCGCGAGCCGCATCTTCGGTCCCGTCGCCCAGGTGCTCGACGACGACGCCGCGGTGGACTGCGACGTCACCATCGGTCCACCCGCCCGGGGAGCCGTGGTTCACGGTCGACCACGTCAGCGACGCCCTCGTCGTGCGGGTGGACGGCACCCCGCGGCAGGACGCGGAGGTGGACCTTCCCCGGGTGATCGGGGTCGACCAGGGGTGGACCTGGCACGCCGAGCTGGCGCACGGCATCACTCCCGAGCGGGTGCTGTCCGAGGTGATCAGCCATGACGACCCGGACTGGGCCGCCGGTGACGCCGACCTGTCCTGACCCACATCGGTTCCTGCCCGAGAGACGACGGAGTTCGTCGCGAGCCCGAGGCGGGTCAGGCTCCTGACGCGCGCGAAGTGACGAGCCCGTGAGACCGGTTGTCGGACCGATGAGGCACGCTCATCGCGTGCAGACGAGGCCGGACACGACCACAGCCCCGGTGGGCCCGAGACCGGTGCTGCTCGGCGCCCACGCCTCGCGCCGCTGCCCGGTCCGCGTGCACAACGACCACGACCGCACCGTCCCGACCGAGGAGTGGGTACCTGCGCCAGACGTCCGGCTCCGGCTCGACTCCGGCACCGAGTTCGAGACCCGCGTCCTGGACCGGCTGGTGGCCCAGCACGGTGCCGACTGCGTCGACCTGCGAGAGGTCGCCGGGTGGCGGGAGCGCACCGAGGCCACGCTGACGGCGATGCGCTCGTCCGCGCTGCTGGTCGTGGGCGGGCGGCTGCCGGCCGACCTCGAGGGCGGGCGCACCGGGCGTCCGGACGTCCTGCTGCGCGTCTCGACGACGGAGGGTGGTGAGGGCCGGTATGTCCCGGTCGAGGTGAAATGGCACCTCGGCGCCCAAAAGAGGGCCAAGGGGGTCGTGCGGGTGTCGACCCTCGCAGCGCCCATCACGCCGGTCGATGTCGCCGGTATCGCCGCACGCACCAGCCAGCGGTTCGACGACCTGCTCCAGCTGGCCCACTACACCCGGATGCTGCAGGCGTGCGGCTTCCACCCCGGCGACGACCACCTCGACGGCGCGGTGCTGGGTACCGACCAGATCGACTGCGGGACCGGGCGTCCTGATCTGGTGCTGGTGTGGCACCGGCTCGCGGCCCAGCAGTTCCCCACCTTCTCGCGCAGCCGCGGCACCGCCCTGCGGTCGGTGCTCGAGCGCTACGACCACGAGCACGCCTTCCGGGTCAAGGTCGCCGCGGTGGCGGAGCGACGCACGGGGGCGGCGGACGACCCGGCGCCGCTCGTCGTGCCCGTCGCCCAGGCCGAGTGCCTCACCTGCCCCTACCTCGACCGGTGCTACGAGCAGATGGGTCACGATGACCCCTCGGTCGCCATCACCGCCGGTCGGCTCGGGGTGCGCGAGTGGCTCGCGCTGCAGTCGCTCGGGGTGGTCACGACCACGGCCCTGGCCGAGGTCGACCCCGACGACGAGACGTTCATGGCCTCGTACCTGGCCGAGCAGACCCACGACGCGGCCGGTGCCACCCGGCGGCTGCGCGACGCCGTGCAGCGTGCGCAGATGCTGCGCGACGGCATCCCGCTGCTGCGCGTCGGCGACGGGCCGCTCGAGGTGCCACGGGCCGACGTCGAGGTCGACCTCGACTACGAGTCCGACACGGAGGGCCGCAAGTACCTCTGGGGTGCGCGGGTGTCACGCCGCGACGGAGACGGCGGGCACGACCGTGGTCGGTACCACGCGTTCGTCCGGTGGGGCGTCCTCGACGCAGAGGCCGAGCGCGAGCTGGCGGCCGAGACCGTCGCGTGGCTGCGCACCCTCGTCGCCGATGCCGCCGCCCGCGACCAGACGCTGCAGGTGCACCACTGGACCGGCGTCGAGCCCGCGGCCCTGCGGTCGATCCTCGGCGACGAGGCGGTCGCCGACGTCCTCGAGCACTTCGTGGACCTGTACGACGTCGTCCGCACCCAGTTCGTCGGGCTCCGGGGGCTGGGGCTCAAGCACGTCGCGCCCTCGCTCGGCTTCGGCTGGCGCGACGACGACGCCGGGGGCGCTCAGTCGATGGTCTGGTTGCAGGTCGCCCGCGACGTGTCCTCGTCGGACAGCGAGGCGATGCGGCACCGGATCCTCGAGTACAACGAGGACGACGTCGAGGCCACCGCTCACGTCCGCCGCCGGCTGTCCCAGCGGGCGACCGACGAATCGGGCGAGGTCAGCCCTCGCTGAGACGCACGACGAGCTTGCCGGCCACGTGGCCGTTCGTGCTCAGCCGGAACGCTCCGGCCACGGACCTTCCCGCTGGAGCAGGTGATGGCGCGCGCATGGTGTCGCTCTCGGAACCGGCCTGGGTGTCGCTGACGGGCGCTTCGTCCCCGTTCGGGGGCCCGGGTCCAGCAGCCCGCGACCGCCGACGCATTCCACGGGGACCCCGCGCAGCCGTGCGTCGTCCCCGGTAGGTTGCTGCGCACCGGCATCGACAGCACCGACGACACGACTGGGGGAGCACATGGGCGTCACCCTCGCGAAGGGCGGCAACGTCTCGCTGAGCAAGGAGGCCGGCGACGTCCCGCTGACCAAGATCCTCGTCGGCCTCGGGTGGGACGTCCGGTCCACCGCCGGCGCCGACTTCGACCTGGACGCCAGCGCGCTGGTCTGCGGGCCGAACGGCCGGGTGCTGGGCGATGAGTGGTTCGTCTTCTACAACCAGCTGACCTCGCCCGACCGCACCGTCGAGCACACCGGTGACAACACCACCGGCGAGGGTGACGGCGACGACGAGTCCGTCATCATGGACCTCCAGCAGATGTCGCCCCAGGTCGACAAGGTCGTCGTCGCGGTGTCGATCCACGACGCGAACAACCGCGGCCAGAACTTCGGCCAGGTCGTCAACGCGTTCATCCGGGTCGTCAACCAGACCGACGGCGTCGAGCTGGCCCGGTTCGACCTGTCCGAGGACGCCTCCACCGAGACCGCGATGATCTTCGGCGAGGTCTACCGCCGTGGCGCCGAGTGGAAGTTCCGTGCCGTCGGCCAGGGCTACGCCAGCGGCCTGCACGGCATCGCGGTCGAGTACGGCGTCAACGTCGGCTGATCGGGTGGCCGCGGTGCGGCCTGCCGCCGGGCACCTAAGGAATTGCTTAGGTGCCCGTTGACGTCTGCGGATGCAGGGGCCAGGTTGCGCAGGGTGCGGACGGCGACGTCGTCGTCCCGCCGACCGCGAGGAGCTCGGCATGCAGGTTCCGTCACCCTTCGAGTACGAACGCGCGACCAGCGTCGACCACGCCATCGGGCTGCTGGAGCGGCTCGGCAGCGACGCCCGGCTGGTGGCAGGCGGGCACAGCCTGCTGCCGATGATGAAGCTACGGATCGCGGCCCCCGAGTACCTGGTCGACATCAACGACCTGCACGACCAGCTGGGGTACATCACGGTCGAGGCGGACGCGGTGCGGATCGGTGCCATGGTCCGGCACCGGGAGCTGCTGGAGTCCGCCGAGCTCGCGGCCCTGTTCCCCATCGTGCGCGACGCCGAGAAGGTGATCGCCGACCCCGTGGTGCGCAACCGGGGAACTCTCGGCGGCTCCCTGTGCCAAGCCGACCCCTCGGAGGACCTGTCCGCGGTCTGCACCGCCCTCGACGCCAGCTGCGTCATCCGCAGCACGAGCGGCGAGCGGGTCGTCCCGATGCACGACTTCCACCGCGGGCCGTACGAGACCGCTGTCGCCGACGGCGAGATGCTGGTCGAGGTGCGGCTGCCGATCCGGGTCGGCGGGTCGAGCGCCTACGAGAAGGTCGAGCGCCGGACCGGCGACTGGGCCGTCGTCAGCGTCGGGGCCGCGGTCTGGATGGCCGACGGCACCATCGCCGACGCACGCGTGGGCCTGGCGGCGGTCGGACCGAACACCACCAGCATCGACGCGATCTCCGAGGCCCTGCGCGGGCAGCAGCCCTCGGAGCAGCTGTGGGAGCAGGCCGGGGCGATCGCCGCCGAGAGCTGCAACCCCACCGAGGACGGACGTGGCAGCGTCGCGTACAAGCGGCACCTCGCCGACGAGCTCACCCGACGGGCTCTGCGCCGGTCGGTCGCGCGCATCACCGCTGAGGAGAGCTGACATGCAGGTCACCATGACGGTCAACGGCGAGCAGGTCACCAGCGAGATCGAGGGCAGGCTGCTGCTGGTGCACTACCTGCGGGACCACCTGAAGCTGACCGGGACGCACTGGGGTTGCGACACCAGCAACTGCGGCACCTGCGTGGTCTGGATGGACGACGAGCCGGTCAAGTCGTGCACCGTCCTGGCGGCGATGGCCGGTGGCCGGGAGGTGCGCACCGTCGAGGGCCTGGAGCAGGGCGACACACTGGACCCCGTCCAGCAGGGGTTCATCCAGTGCCACGGTCTGCAGTGCGGGTTCTGCACGCCGGGGATGATGATGACCGCCCGGGCGCTGCTCGACCGCGTGCCGGACCCGTCCGAGCACGAGATCCGCGAGGCCATCTCCGGACAGATCTGCCGGTGCACCGGATACGCCAGCATCGTCCGCTCGATCCAGTGGGCCGCTGACCACCCGGACGGACTCCCCGCGACCGAGACCGCTGACGAGACCGCTGACGAGGTCCTGGACGACGCCGAGGGGACGACCTCCGCGGACGCCGAGACCGCCCGGCCCGACGGCGGCGACATGGCCGAACCGGAGACCGCCACAGCAGGGAGCACGACGTGACCGCCGTCGAGGACCGTCCCGCGGACGCCCGTCCACCGCGCACGTTCGAGGACAACGACCACAAGCCCATGGGCTACGGACGGATGCTGCGCAAGGAGGACCCGCGCTTCGTCCGCGGCCGCGGACGGTACGTCGACGACGTGAACCTCACCGGCATGCTGCACCTGGCGATCCTGAGGTCGCCGGTGGCGCACGCGCGGATCCTCAGCATCGACACCAGCGCCGCCGAGGCGCACCCCAAGGTCAAGGCGGTGGTGACGGGGGAGACGCTGGCCGGTCTCGGTCTGGCCTGGATGCCCACGCTGTCCAACGACGTCCAGGCCGTGCTGGCCACCGACAAGGTCCGGTTCCAGGGTCAGGAGGTCGCGTTCGTCGTCGCCGAGGACCGGTACTCCGCCCGCGACGCGCTCGAGCTGATCGACGTCGAGTACGACGTGCTCGAGCCGGTCATCGACGTCCGCACCGCGCTGCGACCCGACGCCCCTGTGATCCGCACCGACCTCGAGGGCAAGAAGGACAACCACGTCTTCGACTGGGAGACAGGGGACAAGGACGCGACCGAGGCGGTCTTCGCCAGCGCCGATGTCGTCGTCCAGGAGGACATCGTCTACCCGCGCGTGCACCCTGCGCCGATGGAGACCTGTGGTTCGGTCGCCGACTACGACAAGGTCGAGGGCCGGCTGACGCTCTGGACCACCTCGCAGGCGCCGCACGCCCACCGCACCCTCTACGCGATCGTGGCAGGCATCCCGGAGCACAAGATCCGCGTCATCTCGCCCGACATCGGCGGCGGCTTCGGCAACAAGGTGCCGATCTACCCGGGCTACGTCTGCTCGATCGTCGGCAGCATCGTGACCGGCCGGCCGGTGAAGTGGATGGAGGACCGCTCGGAGAACCTGGTGAGCACCGGGTTCGCACGCGACTACGTGATGCGTGGGGAGATCGCCGCCACCAAGGACGGCAAGATCCTGGCGATCCGGACGAACGTGCTGGCCGACCACGGTGCCTTCAACGGCACGGCGGCACCGGTCAAGTACCCCGCCGGCTTCTTCGGGGTGTTCACCGGCTCGTACGACATCGAGGCCGCCTACTGCTCGATGACCGCGGTGTACACGAACAAGGCTCCCGGCGGGGTGGCGTACGCGTGCTCGTTCCGGATCACCGAGGCGGTGTACCTGGTCGAGCGGATGGTCGACGTCCTCGCCTACGACCTCGAGATGGATCCCGTCGAGCTGCGGCTGAAGAACCTGCTGCGTCCCGAGCAGTTCCCGTACACGTCCAAGACCGGATGGGTCTACGACTCGGGCGACTACGAGCCGACGCTGCGCAAGGCGATGGAGATGGCCGGCTACGAGGAGCTGCGGCGCGAGCAGGCCGACAAGCGCACGCGCGGCGAGGTGATGGGCATCGGCGTCGCGTTCTTCACCGAGGCGGTCGGTGCCGGTCCGCGCAAGGACATGGACATCCTCGGTCTCGGCATGGCCGACGGCTGTGAGCTGCGGGTGCACCCGACGGGCAAGGCCGTGGTGCGGCTCTCGGTCCAGTCCCAGGGCCAGGGCCACGAGACCACGTTCGCGCAGATCGTGGCCGAGGAGATCGGCATCGCGCCGGACGACATCGACGTCGTGCACGGCGACACCGACAACACCCCCTTCGGCCTCGGCACCTACGGCAGCCGCTCGACCCCGGTCTCCGGTGCCGCCGCCGCACTGGTGGCGCGCAAGGTGCGCGACAAGGCGAGGATCATCGCGTCCGGCATGCTCGAGGTGTCGGTCGCCGACCTGGACTGGGAGAAGGGCCGCTTCAGCGTCAAGGGCGACCCGTCGAAGTCCGTGACGATCCAGGACATCGCGATGAAGGCGCACGGCGCGGGCGACCTGCCCGAGGGCGTGGAGGGTGGGCTCGAGGCCCAGATCTGCTACAACCCCTCGAACCTCACCTACCCGCACGGCGCCTACATCTGCGTCGTCGACATCGACCCGGGGACGGCGAAGGTGACCGTGCGCCGCTTCATCGCCGTCGACGACTGCGGCACCCGGATCAACCCGATGATCATCGAGGGGCAGGTGCACGGCGGGCTCACCGACGGCGTGGGCATGGCCCTGATGGAGATCATCGCCTTCGACGAGGACGGCAACTGCCTCGGCGGCTCGCTGATGGACTACCTGATCCCGACCGCGCTCGAGGTGCCTGACTGGGAGACCGGGTTCACGGTCACGCCGTCCCCGCACCACCCGATCGGGGCCAAGGGCGTGGGGGAGTCGGCGACCGTCGGTTCGCCGCCCGCCATCGTCAACGCCGTCATCGACGCGCTCAAGCCGTACGGCGTGCGGCACGCCGACATGCCGCTCACGCCCTCCCGGGTGTGGGACGCCATGCAGGGCAACGCGACTCCTCCGATCTGACGGGCGCGCGATGACCCACCGGATGGCCGCCCGTGTCGCCGAGCTGACCTCGGCACGGGTGCCGTTCGTGCACGCCACCGTCGTACGTGCCCAGCAGCCGACGTCCGCTCGTGCCGGCGACGACGCCGTCGTCCTCGGCGACGGCACCATCGAGGGCTTCGTCGGCGGCCACTGCGCACAGGGGTCGGTGCGCGTGGCGGCGCTCGAGGCGCTGCAGGACGGTGGCGCCGTGCTGCTGCGGGTGCTGCCCTCGGACGAGCAGCCGTTCCCGGAGTCGCCGAGCGCCCGGGTCGTGGTCAACCCGTGCCTGTCGGGAGGGGCGCTGGAGATCTTCCTCGAGCCGTTGCTGCCGGCCCCGCTGGTGGTCGTCGTCGGCGACACCCCGATCACCTCCTCGCTGCTGTCGATGGCGGGCCCGCTGGGCTTCATCGGCCGCGAGGCGGCGGCCGGGGAGCAGGTGAGCGGTGCGACCGCCGTCGTGGTGGCGAGCCACGGCACCGGCGAGCACGAGTCGGTGCGCGCGGCGCTGGACGCCGGCGTGCCGTTCGTCGGCCTGGTCGCCAGCCGGCTTCGGGGCGCCGCCGTCCTGGACGAGATGGGGCTCACCGACGAGGAGCGTTCCCGGGTGCGCACCCCCGTCGGCATCGACATCGGAGCCCGGACGGCCGAGGAGATCGCGGTCTCCATCCTCGCCGCCCTGGTGCGTGCCGTCCGGGTCGAGGGCGTGGTGGCCTCGCAGGTGGCCCCCGCTGCCCCGCGGCAGGAGGTCGACCCGGTCTGCGGCATGACGGTGGTGGTGAGCCCGGACACCGCCCACCTGGTCGACGCCGAGGGCGACCACTGGTTCTGCGCACCCGGGTGTCGCGACTCCTATGCCGCACAGGGCAGGCTGTCCGGGTGATCGTCACCGGACTGGTCCTTGCCGCCGGCTCGTCTCGTCGCCTCGGCCGGCCGAAACAGCTGCTGCCCTTCCGCGGTGCCACCCTGCTGGACGCGACGCTCGACGTCGCGCGGGCCTGCGGCTTCGCCCAGCTGCTGGTGGCGGTGGGCGGCTCGTCGGCCGACGTCCGCTCCGGGGTCGACCTGGCCGGCACCGCGGTCGTCGAGAACCCCGAGCACGGCACCGGGTGCAGCTCCTCGGTCGCCGCCGCCCTGCCCGTGGTGGATCCCGCGGCCGAGGGTCTCGTGCTCATGCTCGGCGACCAGCCCGGGGTCGACCCGGGGACGGTGACGGCGCTGCTCGCTGCGGCCTCCGCCGGGGCAGCCGCGGCGATGTGTCGGTACGACAACAGCCTCGGCCACCCGATCTGGTTCTCCCGCAGCCTGTTCGGCCACCTCGCCGCGCTGGAGGGCGACAAGGCGGTCTGGAAGCTGCTCCACTCCGGCTCGATCGACGTGGTCGAGGTGCCGGTCTTCGGCCCCGTCCCGGTCGACGTCGACACCTGGCAGGACTACGAGGCGCTGGTGGCGGCGGACGAGGCCCGCCCGTGAGGTCTCCGTGGTCCGATGCCGACGAGGTCACCGCCCGGCTCGACCAGATCGACTACCTCGTCGACGACGGGCTCGCGACGGCGCTCTACCTGGCCCTCGAGCTGGGCCAGCCCCTGCTGCTCGAGGGCGAGCCGGGAGTGGGCAAGACCGCGGCGGCCAAGGCCCTGGCCCGCGCGCTGGGTGCCCCCCTGATCCGGCTGCAGTGCTACGAGGGGCTGACAGCGGGGGAGGCGCTGTACGAGTGGAACTACCAGCGCCAGCTGCTGGCGATCCGGCTCGCGGAGTCGCGGCACGAGGTGCTGGCCGACGCCGACCTGTTCACCGAGGAGTTCCTCCAGGAGCGCCCTATCCTCAAGGCCGTCCGCGCCACCGGGCCGGACGCCCCGGTGCTGCTCGTCGACGAGATCGACCGCGCCGACGACGAGTTCGAGGCGTTGCTGCTGGAGTTCCTCGGGGAGGCCTCGGTCACCGTGCCCGAGCTCGGCACGTTCGTCGCGCAGCGTCGTCCCGTGGTGGTCCTGACGTCCAACCGCAGTCGCGAGCTGCACGACGCCCTTCGCCGCCGGTGCCTGTACCACTGGATCGACTTCCCCTCGCCCGAGCGGGCGGCCGAGATCCTGCGCCGCTGCGTCCCGTCCGCGTCCGACCCGCTCGTGCGCTCGACCACCGACCTGGTGGGCCGGGTACGGCGGCTCGACCACGACAAGCCGCCCGGCCTGGCCGAGGCGATCGACTGGGTGGCGGCGCTGGCGGCGCTGGGCGCCACCGACCTGGCCTCGCCCCAGGCGCAGCGCACCCTCAGTGCCCTGGCGAAGACGCCGGACGACAGGACAGCGATCGCAGCCGT
>JBBQSN010000074.1:0-16888 GCA_038213835.1 Actinomycetales bacterium | reverse complement strand
CGGTGAGCAGCAGGACGTCCTTGCCGAGGCCGGCGCCCTTGATCGCGCCGGTGATGGCGAGCATCTCGCGCATGCCCGGCCCGCCCGTGGGACCCTCGTACCGGATCACGACGACGTCTCCCGCGCTGATGGTGCCGTCGGTCAGCGCGTGCATCGCTGGCTGCTCGGTGTCGAAGACCCGGGCGGTGCCCTCGAAGACGTCGGAGTCGAACCCGGCCGACTTCACGACCGCCCCCTCGGGGGCGAGCGACCCGTGCAGGACGGTGATGCCGCCGGTGGCGTGGATCGGCTCGGAGAGCCTGCGCAGCACGTGGCCGTCGAGCTCCGGCGGGTCGAGGTCCGCCAGGTTGTCGGCCATCGTGCGGCCGGTGACGGTGAGGATGTCGCCGTGCATGAGGCCGGCGTCCAGCAGCGCCTTCATGATCACCGGGACGCCACCGATGCGGTCGACGTCGACCATGACGTGCCGACCGAACGGCTTGACGTCGGCCAGGTGCGGGACCTTCGCGCCGATCCGCGCGAAGTCGTCGAGGGTGAGCTCGACCTCGGCCTCGTGGGCGATGGCGAGCAGGTGCAGGACGGCGTTGGTGGACCCGCCGAACGCCATCACGACGGCGATCGCGTTCTCGAACGCCTCGCGGGTCATGATCTGGCGGGCGGTGATCCCGTTCTCCAGCAAGGCGACAGCGGCCTTGCCGCTGCGCCGCGCGAAGCCGTCGCGACGCCGGTCCGTGGCCGGCGGTGCTGCCGAACCCGGCAGCGACATGCCGAGCGCCTCGGCGGCGCTGGCCATCGTGTTCGCGGTGTACATGCCGCCGCAGGCGCCCTCGCCGGGACAGATGGCGCGCTCGATGGCGTCGACGTCCTCACGCTTCATCAGCCCGCGGGAGCAGGCGCCGACCGCCTCGAAGGCGTCGATGATCGTGACGTCGCGCTCGGAGCCGTCGGACATCTTGGCCCGACCGGGCAGGATCGAGCCGGCGTAGAGGAACACCGACGCGAGGTCGAGCCGCGCGGCCGCCATCAGCATGCCGGGCAGCGACTTGTCGCAACCGGCCAGCAGCACCGTGCCGTCGAGCCGCTCGGCCTGCACGACCGTCTCGACCGAGTCGGCGAGCACCTCGCGCGAGACCAGGGAGAAGTGCATCCCCTCGTGGCCCATCGAGATGCCGTCGGAGACGGAGATGGTGCCGAACTCCAGCGGGTAGCCACCGGCCGCATGCACGCCGTCCTTGACCGCCTTGGCCAGCCGGTCCAGAGACAGGTTGCAGGGGGTGATCTCGTTCCACGAGGACGCCACCCCCACCTGCGGCTTGGCCCAGTCCTCGTCGCCCATGCCGACCGCGCGGAGCATGCCGCGCGAGGCGGTGGCCTCGAGGCCGTCAGTGACCTGCCGGCTGCGCGGCTTGACGTCGGGACGCGGGGCCGAGGAGGGGGGCATGGCGGTGAGTCTACGGCCTGCCGCAGGACGCCCGGTGTCCGACCCATGGGCACCGCGTCTCGCCCACCGGGACACGCTCTCGGGTCAGGGCAGCAGCCCAGGCAGGGAGTTCTCAGCGGACCACGCGACGACGTCGGTGACTCCCAGGTCGGCTCCGTCACCACCGAGGAAGCGGACCAGAGCTGCGTCCTCCACCTCGACCGAACCACCGCCGTCGACGAGCTGCACGGTCCGCAGCACCGCTCCCTCGGCATCGAGCACCTCGACCGCGACCGCCTCCTCGGGACCGACGAACGCGATCGTCCTCGACGGACCAGTCGTGCCGAACCAGGTCTCTCCCTCACCGCTGGAAGTGGTGCTGCTCTCTGGCGAGTCCTTCGTCGACCACGTCGTGCGGCCCAGCTGCCAGGCCAGAACGGCGTCGGCACCGGCCGGTCGCACCTCGATCACGTCGTGGTCGACCCACCGGCCAGCGCCGTCGGCCGAGGCCCCCGGCGGTGGACCGTCAACCGTATGGGCTGCGGCGACCACGGTCGCCCCGCTCGACGCTCGCATGGCCAGGAGGATCGGGGAGCTGGGTTCCGTGCCTGCCCAGACCAGCTCGGCGGGCAGGTCGACCAGTCCCAGTTTCCCGAGAGCGCTCTGGGCGGCGCCGGCCATCTGCTGGTCGAGCGGCATCCGCTCGCCGCGCCCGCTCCACGTCATGTCGAAGCCGATGCTCGACCCCCCGAAGGTCCAGACCTGTTCGCCGTCGATCTCAAGGTCGAAGTAGCCAGGGTCCGTGGCTGTCCACACCGCGAGCCCGTCGTCGCCGGTCTCGATCGAGACCCGGTCGCGCGGCGCCGTGCCACCGTCCGCGGTCAGGGTCCTGCCCAGGGCGACCGTCACCTCGCGGTCCCCGGCCGCGACGACGAGCAGCCCCTCCCCACCCGAGGCACCGCCGTACCCCGTCCCGGGGCCGAACCCGACGTAGGCGATGTCCTGAGGATCACTGCCACCGTTGTCGACCATGTCGCCCGCCGGCGCCCCCGCGGGCCCCATGAACCAGGTCTGCTGGCGGTACTCGATCGCACCCCAGCGGTACGGCGCCTCGACCAGGGCCAGCCGGTGCCCCTCGACGTCGCCGGCGAAGACCACGTCGACGTTCTCGGCTGATGCCACCTTCCAGGTCTCGCCGTCCGACTCGTCCTGACGCTGGTCAGCGACGTAATCGCGGAAGGAAGACAACCAACCCTGGTCGTCGGCCAGCGACCCCTTCGTCGGTCCGTCGGCGAGCGCCGAGGTGCCGCCGGTGACGGCGGACAGCGACGCAGCCGGCGCCCAGGCCGGATAGGGCAACCAGCCCACCTGGACCGACCCGACCACCGCCGCGACCGCCATCAGGCCGCCTGCGAACTTCCCGACCGTCGTGGCACGGCGTCGCCGGCGAGCCCGGACGACACCACGCCGCACCGACCCCCAGTCGGGCGCGCCCACCTCGACGGTCGACGCCAGGTCCCCAAGTCGCGCACCGATCTGCTGCTCCTGCAACGACTCCTGAACGCTCATCGCCCGAGCCCCTTCCTTGCCTCGTGGGCGGCGGCCAGTACCGGGACGCCACCTCGTCCACCGCTGTGCGCAGTCCCCTGCAGCTGACCCCGCAACCTGGCCAGCGCGCGTGACGACTGGCTCTTCACCGACCCCACCGAGCAGCCCAGCGCCGCGGCGGTCTGGGCCTCGGAGAGGTCCTCGACCCAGCGCAGCACCACCACCGCCCGCATCCGCGGCGGCAGCTGCTGCAGCTCGCGCCACAGCTCGTCGCGCAGCAGCACCTGCTCCTGACCGCCCTCGCGCGCGGGCCCCTCGCCGGCGTGGTCCAGCGCCACCTCGCGGAACCGGCGCTTGCGCCACCGCGACGCCGACAGGTTCGCCATCGCGGCCTTGACGTAGCGCTCCGGGGACTCGACGTCGACGTGCGGCCACCGGCGCCAGCACTTCTCCAGCGCCGACTGGACGAGGTCCTCGGCGTGGCCGACGTCGCCGGTCAGCAGGACGCCGAACCGCACCAGGGTCGGCCAGCGCGCCTCCACCAGCTCGCGCACGACCGCCTCGTGGTCCCTCGGCGTCATCGTCCCCCCGTCCGTCCGGTGACGCACCGGAGGCGCCGTCACCCTCTCAGACGCGTCCACAGGGCAGAAGGTTGAGCCCGGCCCGAAGGGCCTCCCCTTCTCGTCCTGCGCTCAGCCGGAGAAGTCCGCCGTGTGCGCCGCGGCGAAGTCCTCCCAGCGACGGCCGGGACTGCCGAGGACCCGCTCGACGTCGGGCGCCACCGCAGCCGCCTGCCCGGTGGCGTAGAGGGCGAACAGCTCCCCGAGGCCGTCGGCGTACCACGGCGACAGCCCGTACCCCCGCAGCTGCTCCTTCACCGCGTCGATCGGCAGGTCGACGACGGCGAGCTCACGCCCGAGGATCGCCGCCAGGGCGGTGACCCGGTCGCGCGGCGTGCGGGCCTCCGGGCCCGTGACGAGGACCCGCTGCCCGGCAAAGCTCTCCCGGCTGGTGAGCGCCGCGACGGCGACAGCGGCCACGTCGTCGACGTCGACGATGCTCCACGGGGCGTCCATGACGGGTCCCGCAACCGTTCCGCTCGGGATCTGGGCGGCCCAGGCGAGGTCGTTCTGCATGAAGCCGTTCGGCTGCAGGAACGTCCACGTGCCGCCCGCGTCCTCGATCGCAGCCTCCGACTCCGCGTGGTGGACCGCGAACCGGAGCGGCGCGTCCGTGGACGCCCCGATCACGGACAGCTTGACCAGATGCGCCTGCGCCGCTGCGGCCGCCCGGGCGAAAGAGCCCTCGGTCGCGGCCATGTCAAGGCTCGACACGGACACGACATAGGCCGCGCTCACACCGGCGAACGCGCGCGCGAGCGACTCGGCGTCGTCGAAGGACGCGCTCACGCCCTCGACGCCGGGCCCGGTCAGCATCGTGGCCTTGTCTGCCGACCTGCTCATGGCACGGACGGGGACACCGGCAGCGCGCAGGTGGCGGACGATGGCAGAACCGGTCGTGCCGGTGGCTCCGGCGACGAGGACTGTCATGGGGATCTCCTGGGTGACGGGTGCGATGGCTGGCCAGAGGGCGTACCGTTGAACTTTGAGTGAGGTCGAGGTGTTCCGTCGTGCGACGAGGAGCGGTCGGATGCGGGTCGGGCACGTGCTGCGGATCGGGGAGCTCGCAGAGCTGGCGGGATGCACGCCGTCAGCGGTCCGCTACTACGAGCGCGAAGGCCTCCTCCCGGCACCGGAGCGGGTGGGGGGGCAGCGGCGATACAGCCCGGAGGACGCCGACCGGGTGCGGCTCATCCTCGTGCTCCGCAGCGTAGGACTGGGCATCCGCGACCTGGGTCTGGCCCTGGACCGTTCGGCCGAGCTGGCACCCGAACGTCGCAAGGCCGCTCGCGCGCGGGCCTCGGAGCTGCGGGCCCAGATCGCCCGGACCACGCTCGCCCTGGCCGTCCTCGACCATGCCGGCACCTGCAGCTCCCCCGACATCGACGACGCGACCTGCGCCCGCGACATCGAGCGCAGGCTCCGGGACCCGATGCTGACGGAGCCCACGACCGCCCCGGCGGCCCAGGATCTCATCCGCGCCCCACGGTCGTAGCCGGAGCGTCGGGTGCGGGCAGTCGGTGGTCGAGCACGACACGGCCCACGACCTCGCCGGCGTCGAGAGCGCGGTGTGCCTCCGCGGCCTGCTCGAGCGGGAGCGACCGCATGATGGGAACGAGCCGACCGTCCGCGACGGCATCGAGCAACCAGTGCACGTCGGCGGAGTAGGCCGTCGGGTCCTCCTCCCGCAGCGTGGTGATGTCGAACGACAGTGCGCGCAGGCCCCGCGGTGACGCATCGACCGCGGCAAGCGCCTCGCCTGCCGCGGCGAAGACCTTCCCGGTCTCGGCCATGACCTCCGGTGTCCGGCCTCCGTTGCGCCGAGAGGCCTCGGAGAAGCCGAACGTGATCAGGACACCGCCGTCCGCGAGCACGGACGCACCTCGGGTGATGCTCTGCGCGCCGCCGGCAGCGTCGAGCACGACGTCCACGCCATCGGGAGCGAGCGCCCGGATGCTGCTGGCGAGCGCCGGGTCGTCGTAGTCCAGCACCTGCGCGCCGAGCCGGCGCAGCGCGTCGTGCTTCGCGGGCGAGGCCGAGGCGATCACTGCGGCGCCGGCGAGCAGGGCGGCCTGGACCGCGAGCAGGCCCACCCCACCGGAGCCGCCCTGCACGTAGACCGTCTGCCCGGCCGTCACGGCGGCGAGTCGGCGCACCATCGCTGCTGCAGTCGCCCCCGTCATCACCATCGGCTCCACGAGCGCGTCGTCCACGTCCGAGTCGATCCGCGTCAGCTTCTGCGCCGGCACCACGACCGCGTCGGCGTTCGCGCCCCAGCGGGTGATGGCGGCCACCCGGTCGCCGACGACGACAGCCTCCACACCCGGGCCGAGGGCCTCCACGACACCGACCAGGTCGTAGCCGAGCACGAAGGGCGGTTCGAGCGCACCGAGATAGGGGTTGAGCCCACGACGCACCACGCTGTCGGACGTCGTCGCGCTGCTGGCCGTCACCGCCACGAGCACCTCACCTGGACCAGGAGCCGGCCGCTCCGACCAGACCGTGACCACCGCATCCGGGCCCGCGAAGGCGGTCGTGCGCACCTGCCGGATTCGGCGTGTCCCGCCCGGGCCGTCGAGCGTGTGGGGCGTGGACGTCGTCATGGCTGGGACGGTAGAACTTGAAGCGCGCGTGAAGTCAACCGGGATCGACTCGATCAGCGGTGCAGACCTCGAGGGCCCTGCACCACTGGGCCAGCCCCCTCCAGCAGCAGGGTGGTCACGGTGCCGGATGCGGAACGGCCGCGCAGACCCGCGATGAACACGGCTTGCACGATCGCGGGCAGTGTCTCGCTCAGCACCTCGATCGGCAGGTCGCGTCGGAGGACGCCGACGTCGGTCGCCCGCCGGAGGGTGGACGCGACGAGGGTGTCGATGCCCGAGAACGCCGTCGTGAGCGCAGGGTCGTGCAGGGACGGACGCTGTCCGCGCGAGAGCAGGGGCCATCGCTCGGCCAGGGCCACCAGCGCCTCGATCAGCCGGTCGAGTGCCTCGGCCGGGTCTCGGTCCTGCAGAAGCAGATCGGCGAGCTGCCCGTCGACCTCGGCCAGCATGTGCGCCCACGTCGCGCTGATCAGCGCGTCGCGCGTCGCGAAGTGCCGGAACGCCGTCGTACGACCCACGCCGGCGTAGGCCGCGATGGCATCCACGGACGCGGTCGGTTCGCGGTCGAGCAGCTCAGCCGCAGCGGTCAAGAGCCTCTCCTGGCTGCGCCGGGCGTCAGCGCGCTTCGGCGGGGGCGCCGACTCGGTCTCGGACATGGGACTTGACCGTACCACTTGAGTAAGTGGTACGCTCTAGTACCACTTAGATTTAGCCCATGGAGAACCCGATGCACATCCCCGCTGACCCCTCCGACCCACCTCGCTCCCCCTCGGCCGGTGCCGACGCTGCGACCTCATGGGTGCCGTTGGTGCTGCTGTGTGCCATCGGCGGCATCGTGGTTCTCGACTACTCCATCGTCTTCGTGGCCGTCCCGTCGATCGTCGCCGACCTCGACGTCCCGACGGTGCTGACGCCCTGGATCGCGAACGCCTACGCGCTGGTGTTCGGGGCGCTGCTGCTGCTGGGCGGGCGGCTGGGCGACCTGCTCGGGCGCAGGCGCGTGCTGCTCGCCGGGATCGTCGTCTTCACGGTGAGCTCTGCGGCCTGCGGCCTCGCCTCGAGCATCGAGGTGCTGCTGGCGGCGCGCGCCGCCCAAGGGGTCGGCGCCGCGATGCTCGCCCCCGCGGCCCTGGCACTGGTGACCACGATCTACCGCGCACAGCCGGCCCGAGGTCGAGCCATCGGCGCCTACGGGGCCGTCGCGGGCGCCGCCGGAGCCTTCGGCACCGTGCTGGGCGGCGTGCTGACCGAAGCCGCCTCCTGGCACTGGGCCTTCCTCATCAACGTCCCGCTCGGCATCGTCGCGGTGCTCACCGCCCCACGTGTCCTTCCCGCCGACGCAGTCGGCGCGGCCGACCTGCGCCGCCTGGACCTGCCGGGCGCGATCCTGGCGACGGCGGGGATGCTCGCGCTGGTCCTGGGCATCTCCCGCGCGGAGCACCACGGCTTCGCCTCCACGGAGGTCCTGCTCCTCCTCGCCGGCGCGGTCGCGCTGCTGGCCGCCTTCGTCGCGGTGGAACGGCGCGTCGCCGATCCTCTGGTCCGCCTGTCGATCTTCCGCCTGCGCGGTGTCTCGGTCGGCAACGGCATCTACGTGCTCGCCGGCGCGGCGACCTTCGGTGCCCTCTTCCTGCTCAGCCTCTACCTGCAGCAGGTGCGCGGCTACGACGCGCTGCAGGCCGGTCTGGCCGTGCTCCCGCTGGCTGCGGGCAGCGTCGTCTCCTCCGCCGCCGCCGTCGCGGTCGTCCGCCGCCACGGGCCCCGCGCCTCGATCCTGGTCGGCCTCACCGCCCTGGCCGCCGGAATGCTGGCACTGTCCGGCATCAGCACCGACGGCAGCTATCTCACCCAGATCCTGCCTGGGTCCCTGCTCGCCGCCGCAGGCCTCGGACTGGTCATCGTCCCCATCACCGGCCTGACCACCGGTGACGTGGCCCCCGCGGACGCAGGCCTGGCATCGGGGCTGTTCAGCACCAGCCAGGAGCTCGGCGGCGTCCTGGGCCTCGCCCTGCTCTCCACCATCACCGCCAGCAGGGCGCAGCAGGCCGTGGCCGCCGGCACGCCCGAACTGGCCGCCCAGGTCGAGGGGCTGCAGCTGGCCTTCCAGAGCGCAGCGGTCGCCGCGCTGGTCGCGTTCGTCGTCGCCCTCACCCTGCTCCACCGCCCCACCACGGCGGCGACACCGGACGGCCTCGCCGCGAACACCGCGGCAGCGCAGTGAGGAGGGCCCAGCCGGGCCCCAGCTCGCGCTCGCGCCACCTTCCGCGGACGGACCGGTCGTGCCAACCTTGCGAGGATGAGCACACCCCAGCAGGTCGCCGCCGTCTTCTCCCGCGTGGCCGACACCTACGACGCCGTGGGGATCCCCTGGTTCACGCCCATCGCGGCAGGCCTGGTCGAGGCCCTCGACCCGCGACCCGGTGAGCGGGCGCTCGACATCGGGACCGGTCGCGGCGCGGCGCTGCTGCCGCTGGCCGAGGCGGTGGGACCGGACGGGACCGTGCTCGGCATCGACATCGCCGAGCGGATGATCGAGCTGACGGCACGCGATGTCGCGCACCTGCCGCACGTCGAGCTGCGGGTGGCGGACGCGAGCGACCCAGAGCTGCCTGCGGCGTCCTACGACGTCGTGTGCGCCAGCCTGGTGGCCTTCTTCATGCCCGACCCGCAGGCCGCACTGTCCGCCTGGACCTCGCTGGTCGCACCGGGCGGTCGGCTGGGCATCGCCACCTTCGACCGCCAGGACGAGCGCTGGGAGACCCTCGACGCGCTCTTCGGGCCCTACCTGCCGCAGCAGATGCTCGACGCGCGCACCAGCGGTCGGACCGGGCCGTTCGGCTCCGACGCCGGCGTGGCCGGCCTGCTGGAGCACGCCGGCCTTGTCGACGTGCGGACCAGCCACGCGACCGTCCGGGTACGGCTGGAGTCGGTCGAGCAGTGGGACCGGTTCAGCCGCTCGCACGGTCAGCGCGCCATGTGGGACCACGTCCCCGCGGACGACCAGGGTCAGGTCCGCCGGCACGCGGCCGCCCTCCTGGACGGCTGGGGGCTGCCCGTCGGGCTCGACCAGGACGTCCGGTACACGCTGGGCCGGATGGGCTGAGACGTCAGCCCCGGTGCACCACGTGCGCGGGGTCCTGACCGGCGAGGAGCCGCTCGAGCTGGGCGTGCACCAGCCACCGCGCCCGGGGCACCATCGCCGAGGTCGCGCCGCCGACGTGTGGGGTGAGCAGCAGGTGCGGCGCACCCCAGAGCGGGTGGTCGTGGGGCAGCGGCTCGGGGTCGACGACGTCGAGGGCCGCGTGCAACCTGCCGAGCATCAGCTCGTCGAGGAGCGCAGCGGTGTCGACCACGGGGCCGCGGGCCACGTTCACCAGCAGGGAGCCGTCCGGCATCGCCCCCAGCAGTGAGCGGCCGAACAGCCCGCGGGTGGCATCTGTGAGCGGGCAGGCGAGCACGACGACGTCATGGTGCGGCAGCAGCGCGGCGAGCTCGTCCGAGCCGCGCACCGGGCCGAACCGGTCCGACAGGTCGTCCTCGCGGGCCCGCGAGCCCACCCGGGTGATGCTGACCTCGAACGGCTCGAGCCGGCGCGCGATCGCGCTGCCGACGCCACCGACCCCGACCAGCAGGAGGCGGCGGTCGGCGAGCGACAGGTGCACCGCCGGCGCCCACCGGCCGCGCTCGAGGTCGTGCACGGCGGTGTCGATGCCGCGCAACGAGGCGATGGCCAGCCCGACCGCGAGCTCGGACGTGCTGGCGTCGTGCACGCCGACGGCGTTGGCCAGGGCCGGACCGGGCGGCATCTGCTCAGGCAGGCCGTCGAACCCGGCGGTCAGGGTCTGCACCAGCCGGAGCGACGGCAGGCCCGCGAGCGCCGCCATCGCGGTGGGCGGCCGCTGGTAGGGCAGCACCACCATGACCAGCCGGTCGGCGACCTCGCCGAGCGCGGACGGGTCCGAGCGCACGTCCCACTCGACGGCCTCGACGCCGTCCGGCCAGGGGCCCAGCCGCTCGGCCCAGTCGGCGTCCGGCACGCTCACCACGGGGTGCGTCATACCCACATCGTGCCGCAGACTGACGGGGTGCCCAGCTCCCAGGTCCGCCGCAGCGCCCCGGTGGGAGCCGCCCTGCTGGTGCTGGTGGCCGCAGGCTGCAGCTCGTCCGACCCCGACCGGGTCGGGACCGGCGTGACCCCGACCGCCGTCGCCTCCGACAGCTCCTCGAGCGCACCGGCACCGAGCACCACGTCCGCCGTCGCCACCCCCGCGCTCCCGAGCGGCGTCCCCGCGGCCGCCACGTCCGTCTCGACCGGTCTCCCCCTGCCGTGGAGCCTGGTGCCGCTGCCGTCCGAGGGCGCCGTGTCGGGCACCGGCTGGCTGCTCTCGCTGCGGGACGAGGCCCGGGTCGTGCACCTGTCCCCCGAGGGCGATGCGTCGCCGGTGGCCACGACCGGCCCCGACGGCACCGTGCCCGGCACGACCCCCCTCGGCGAGGGCGGCCTGCTCGGCCTCGCGCTGCGCGAGGACGCGGGCAGCACCTGGCTGTACGCCTACCAGACGGTCGGAGGCCAGTCCTCGCCCACGAACCAGGTCGTCCGGATGCCCCTGTCCGGGACGGAGCCGGCCGCGCTGCAGCTCGGCGACCCGGAGGTGCTGCTCGAGGGCATCCCGGCCTCGAGCCGGCACAACGGCGGCCGGCTCGCCTTCGGGCCGGACGACCTGCTCTACGTCACCACGGGGGACGCCGGAGACACCGCGCTCTCGCAGGACGCGTCCAGCCTCGGCGGCAAGATCCTTCGGCTGACGCCCGAGGGTGCTCCCGCTCCGGGCAACCCGACCGAGGGTTCGCCGGTGTGGTCGCTCGGCCACCGCAACGTCCAAGGCATCGGCTGGGCCGCCGACGGCCGCATGTTCGCCAGCGAGTTCGGCCAGAACACCTTCGACGAGCTGAACCTGATCGAGCCCGGCGGGAACTACGGCTGGCCGGTCATCGAGGGCGCCGCGGGAGCGGGGGGCGAGGCGGGCTTCGTCGACCCGCTCGTCACCTGGAGCACCGAGGACGCCTCTCCGTCCGGCCTCGCCGTCACGGCCGACGCGGTCTATCTCGCGGCCCTGCGCGGGGCCCGACTGTGGCGGGTCCCGCTCGTCGACGGTCCGGAGGCGGTCGGGCCGCCCGAGGCGTACGCGACGGGCGAGTTCGGTCGGCTCCGCGACGTCCTGGTCGACGGGCGGGAAGAGCAGCCCTCGCTGCTGGTCCTGACGAACAACGTCGGGCGTGATCCCCGTCCGGACGATGACCAGCTGCTCCGGTTCCCTCTCGGCTGAGCGCCGCCGTGCTCAGCCCGTGCTGGCCCGGCGCTGGCCGTCGGCGGGGCGCCGTGGCCGCGGGGCGCTCGGCAGGGGGACCGTGCCGGGCACAGGTACAGGCACGGGCGCGCAGCTGCGGTCCATCTCGGCCACGAGCTCGTCCACGGGCATCGCCCGCGCGTACAGCCAGCCCTGCACGTACTGGGCGCCGAGACCGCGGACCAGGGCCTCCTGCTGCGGGGTGGAGACGCCCTCGAAGACGACGTCGAGACCGAGCCCGGCCGCGAGCTGGACGATGGTGCGGCCGATCGCGAGGGTGCGTGGCTCGTGCAGCTGCTTGGTGAGCGACATATCGGCCTTGAGGATCCGCACCGGGAGGCGGCTCAGGTAGCCGAGCGAGGAGTAGCCCGAGCCGAAGTCGTCCATCGCGACCGGGCAGCCGAGCTCGGCGAGCCGGGTGATCGACTGCACCGCCGGGTCGTCCGGACGGACGAAGACCGACTCGGTCACCTCGATCACGAGCTGGGCCGGCTCCACGCCGGCGTCCTCCAGCGCGGCCACGACCGCGCCGACGAAGGACGGGTCGCGCAGCTGGATGGTCGAGACGTTGACCGCGAGCCGCACGCCGCGGGAGACGCCGCCGCAACCGACCATCAGCCGCAACGCCGTGCGCAGGATCTGCTCCCCCATCTCGCCGATGAGCCCCGCCTCCTCCGCGACCTCGACGAACTCCGCGGGGTTGACCTGACCGAGCACCGGGTCGTTCCAGCGGGCCAGTGCCTCGACCCCCGTGAGGTAACCCGTCCAGACGTCGTAGATCGGCTGGAAGTGCACGTCGACGCCGCCGGCGGCGACCGTGTCGCGCAGCTGCCGCTCCATCAGGTGGCGCCGGCGGGAGCGGGCCGCGAGCGGCTCGCTGAACACCACGACCCGGCCTC
The DNA here is from genome assembly GCA_038213835.1 of Actinomycetales bacterium. GTDB lineage: Bacteria > Actinomycetota > Actinomycetes > Actinomycetales > CAWJMD01 > JBBQSN01. The sequence goes on along the minus strand of JBBQSN010000074.1, from coordinate 4,450 downwards.
GTCCGTCGCGCTTGGCCTGACGCATCGCCTGGCCGGAGGCCGCGATGCCCACCTGGGTCTGACGGGCCGCGCCGCGCCCGATCCGCAGCCGGTCGGCACCGATGCTGACCGAGACGTCGAGCCGGGCGACCCCGGGCACGTTCCGGACGCTGCCCGCGACGGTGTGGAGCAGCGAGTCGGCGAGCGCCCGGATCTCGGTCTCTGTGCCGGGGGCGAGCACCCCGAACTCGTCGCCGCCCAGCCGGAAGACGTCGGCGCCGTGGGACGAGACGCGCTCCTCCAGCGACCTCGCGACCAGCTCCAGGACGAGGTCGCCGGTCTCGTGGCCGAGCATGTCGTTGACGTCCTTGAACCCGTCGAGGTCCAGGGTGAGGAACCACCAGCCCCACTCGCCCGAGCGCGTCGCCGTCCGGGCCGAGGCCAGCTCGTCCAGCCGGTCGCCGAGCGCCCGGCGGTTCGCGAGGCCCGTCAGGGGGTCCCGGGCGGCCAGCCCGGCCAGTCGCTCGAGCAGGCGCCGGCTCTGCCGGGCCCGCACCAGCTCGCAGCCGCCGAACGCCAGCACGAAGGTCATCGACAGGTAGAGGCTGATCCTGTCCAGCCCCGGCGAGCCGACGAAGGACAGCAGGGCGACCGTCAGCATCACCGTGGAGGCGCCGCCCACCACGACCTGACGGCGGGTCTCGGCGGCGGGCAGGTGTCGCTCGGGCATGTCGCGCGGTCGGGGGTTGATGGAGAGCAGGCCGGCGATGACGATCGGCCAGACCATGCACCCTGCCAGCGCGCTCTCCCACGGCCAGGGCCGGTCCTGGAGCACCTGCTGGATCGCCAGCACGTCGAAGACCGTGTAGAGCGAGAAGCCACCGGCGAGCAGCAGGAGGCCGCGGTCCAGCTCGCGCGCGGCGGCGATGACCGCGATCGAGGCGACCACGATCTCGAGCACGAGCATGGTCAGCGAGCTCAGCTCGACGCCGGGTCGGGCCACGACGTCCATCAGGACCGTGCGCCACAGCAGCAGCCCGGCGGCGCTGCCCATCATCACGCCCTCGAGCACGAGGCGCAGCGAGCGGCCGACCTCGCTCGCCCGGCGCGGCACCAGGGCGATCCCCAGGACGGCGGGCAGGACGGCAGCCCCCGAGACGAGGTCACCGGGCATCGGGTAGCCCGGGTACCCGTCCCGGACCTGCCACGCCACGAGCAGCTGCCCGGTGCCGAACACCACGGCCCCGAGGCCGAGCAGGAGCCGGAACCAGAGCCGACGGCCGCCGGGGCGCACGCCGAGCGCGGCGACGACGGCACCGCCGCCGACCGCGGTGCAGCCGGCCAGGGCCAGGGCCGAGGCGAGCGCGTGCGGGGAGCCGTCCAGGGCGGTGCGCAGGACCAGCCCGGCGATCACGAGGGGCACGGCAGCCAGCGCGACGAGGGGACCTCGTCGCGCGGCGAGGAACGCCCGATCGCCGACCATGCCCTCTCTATCGGCTGGTCGGGCACCGGCCTGACTGAGCGGATCGGGTGACCCGGCTCCGTCGAACGTGCCCCGGATGGATCATCCCGCGAGGCGTTCGAGCACCATCTCCCGCACCCGGGCTGCGTCCGCCTGGCCACGCATCTGCTTCATCACGGCCCCGATCAGCGCACCGGCAGCCGCGTGCTTGCCCGCCCGGATCTTGTCGGCGACGTCCGGGTTCGCGGCGATCGCGGCGTCGACCGCCTCGCCCAGCGCGCCGTCGTCGCTGACGACCTCGAGCCCACGGGTGGTCGCGACCTGGTCGGGCGAGCCCTCGCCGTCGAGCACGCCGTCGAGGACCTGGCGCGCCATCGAGTCGTTGAGCCGTCCCGCGGCGACCAGCCCGGCCAGCTCGGCGACCTGCTCCGGGGTCACGGGCAGCGAGGCGAGGTCGCTGCCGGTGGCGTTGGCTCGACGGGCGAGGTCACCCATCCACCACTTGCGGGCGGCCGCAGGGCTCGCGCCGACCGCGACGGTGGCCTCGATCAGCTCGCCGGCGCCCGCGTTGACGACGTCGCGCAGCTCCAGCTCGGTGATGCCCCAGTCGCGCGCCCACCGGGCCCGGCGAAGGGCGGGGGCCTCGGGCAGCGTGGCGCGCAGCCGGTCGACCCACTCCGGGGTGCACTCGATCGGGACGAGGTCGGGCTCGGGGAAGTAGCGGTAGTCCTCGGCCTGCTCCTTCGAGCGGCCCGAGGTGGTGACGCCGGTGTCCTCGTGCCAGTGTCGGGTCTCCTGCACGACGCGGTCGCCGGCGTCGAGCCGGGCGGCGTGCCGGGTCATCTCGTACCGCACGGCCCGCTCGACGCTGCGCAGCGAGTTGACGTTCTTGGTCTCCGACCGGGTGCCGAGCGGGACCGCGTGCTGCTCGGCCGAGGTCGGGTCGTCGTCGATCCGGGCCCGCAGCGAGACGTTCGCGTCGCAGCGCAGCGAGCCCTGCTCCATCCGGACGTCGGAGACGCCGAGCCCGCGCAGGATGTCGCGCAGCGCCCCCACGAAGGCCTTCGCGACCTCGGGCGCCCGGTGGCCGGTGCCCTCGATCGGCTTGGTGACGATCTCGATGAGCGGGATGCCCGCCCGGTTGTAGTCGACCAGGGAGAACTCGGCGCCGTGGATGCGTCCGGTGGCCCCGCCCACGTGCAGCGACTTGCCGGTGTCCTCCTCCATGTGGGCGCGCTCGATCGGCACCCGGAAGGTGAACGCCTCGCCGTGCTCGGACGCCGGCACCTCGACCTCGAGCTCGCCGTCGTGCGCGATCGGCTCGTCGTACTGGGAGGTCTGGAAGTTCTTCGGCATGTCCGGGTAGAAGTAGTTCTTCCGCGCGAACCGGCAGGTCGGCGCGATCGAGCAGCCCAGCGCCAGCCCGATCAGCGCCGCCGACTCCACCGCGGTGCGGTTGAGGGCGGGCAGGGCGCCGGGCAGTGCCAGGCAGACCGGGCACACCTGCGAGTTCGGCGCCGCGCCGAACCCGGTGGCGCAGCCGCAGAACATCTTCGAGACGGTGCTCAGCTCGACGTGCACCTCGAGGCCGAGGACGGGGTCGTACCGGGACACGACGTCGTCGTACAGGACGGTCGGCACGCTCATCGAGCCACCTCCACGAGGTCCGGGCTGCGGTCGAGGAGCGCCCCGCCCCACCTCGCGGTGAGCAGGTGCTCCAGCGCGGCTCCGACCCGGTACAGCCGGGCGTCGCCGCGGGCGGGAGCGAGGACCTGGATGCCCGCGGGTAGGCCGTCCTCGTCGGCCAGGCCGCTCGGCAGGCTCATGCCGGGGACGCCGGCCAGGTTGGCGGGGATGGTCGCGACGTCGTTGAGGTACATCGCCATCGGGTCGTCGAGCTTATCGCCGAACCGGAACGCCGTCGTGGGCGCAGTGGGAGAGACCAGGACGTCGACCTGGGCGAACGCGGCCTCGAAGTCGCGCTGCACCAGGGTGCGGACCTTCTGCGCGCTGCCGTAGAAGGCGTCGTAGTAGCCCGACGACAGGGCGTAGGTGCCGAGGATGATCCGACGCTTGACCTCGTCACCGAAACCCGCTGCGCGAGTAGCGGACATGACGCGCTCGGCGGTGACGTCACCGTCGGTGGGCTCGACCCGGAGGCCGTAGCGCATGGCGTCGAACCTGGCGAGGTTGGAGGACGCCTCGCTCGGCAGGATCAGGTAGTACGCGGCCAGGGCGTGCTCGAAGTTCGGGCAGGAGACCTCCACGACCTCGGCGCCGGCGCCGGAGAGCAGCTGGACCGCCTCGGAGAAGCGGGCGCGCACCCCCGGCTGGTAGCCCTCGCCGTCGAGCTCGCGCACCACGCCGACGCGCAGACCGGCGAGGTCACCGGTCGCGCCTGCGCGGGCGGCCGCGACGAGCGCGTCCAGGGCGGTCGGGGCCCCGGAGCCGTCGGTACCGAGCGGGTCGGTCAGCGACGTGGAGTCCATCGGGTCGTGCCCGCCGACGACCGCGTGCAGCAGCGCGGCGTCGAGCACCGTCCGGGTGCAGGGGCCGGCCTGGTCCAGGCTCGAGGCCAGCGCCACCAGGCCGTAGCGGGAGACGCCGCCGTAGGTGGGCTTGACCCCGACGGTTCCGGTGACCGCGGCCGGCTGCCGGATCGAGCCGCCGGTGTCGGTGCCGATCGCGAGCGGGGCCTGGAAGGAGGCCACCGCGGCAGCGGACCCGCCGCCGGAGCCGCCGGGGATGCGTCCGAGGTCCCAGGGGTTGCGGGTGGGCCCGTAGGCCGAGTGCTCGGTCGAGGAGCCCATCGCGAACTCGTCCATGTTGGTCTTGCCCAGCACGACCAGGCCGGCGTCCTTGAGCCTGGTGACCAGCGTGGCGTCGTACGGCGGCACCCAGCCCTCGAGGATGCGCGAGCCGGCCGTGGTGGGCAGCCCCTTGGTGGCCACGACGTCCTTGACCGCGATCGGCACCCCGGCCAACGGGCCGAGCCGCTCGCCGGCGGCG
>JBBQSN010000073.1:0-17357 GCA_038213835.1 Actinomycetales bacterium | reverse complement strand
GGTGCGCACCGTGTAGACGTGACGACCGCCGTAGGTGTTGTGCACCTCGGCGAGAGTGGCCGCGAGCGAACCGTCGGCCCGGTGGCACCAGAACACCGAGAGCGGGTTGAACACGTGGCCGATCGCCCGTGGCACCGTGAGCAACGTGATCCGGCCGCCGTCGAGGTCGATGCCCTCACCGGCCAGGTGCTGCTCGACGTTCTCCCGCAACGACTTCCCGGGGTCGCCCAGGTGGTCGCCGGCCAAGAACCGCGCGAACGGCCGGAGCGGGCTGGGCAGCGCGGGCAGGTGGTCGACGTCGACGAGCCACCAGCGCGAGCGGTAGCGGAACTCGTTGCGCAGCGGGGTCTTGCGCACGTGGGTGACCTCGGTGCGGTAGATCCGGGCCCGGGTCACCAGCTGCTCCCGAGCCGCCGGGCCGCGGCCTGTCCGGACCGGGCGCCGTCCTCGTGGAATCCCCACCCGTGGTAGGCGCCGGCGAACACCACCCGGTCGTCGTCCAGCTCCGACAGGCGGCCCTGCGCCGCCACCGACGTCGGCGTGTAGACGGGGTGCTCGTAGACCATCGCGTCGATGATCGCGCGGGAGTCGACCCTCGCGTCACCCCCCAGGGTGACGAGGTAGCGCCCGGCGGCGTCCAGGCGCTGGAGCCGGTTCATGTCGTAGGTGACCAGGACGTCGTCGGCCTGGGTGCGGCACGCGTCCATCCGGTAGTTCCACGAGGCGTGGGCGCGGGGCGCCGCCGGCAGCAGGGAGGTGTCCGAGTGCAGCACCGTCCGGTTCACCGAGTACCTGATCGCCCCCAGCACCTCGCTCTCGGCGGCGGTCGGCTCGGCGATCAGGGACAGCGCCTGGTGCGGGTGCGTGGCGACCACCGCGGCGTCGAACCGGCGGACGGTGCCGTCGGCGTCCTCGACCTCGACACCGTCGGCGACGCGGCGCAGGGCCCGCACGGGGGTGTTGAGCAGCACCTCGGCCAGCTCCTTGGCGACCCGGTCGACGTAGGCGCGCGATCCGCCGGTGACGGTGCGCCACGTCGGCGAGCCGCCGACCCCGAGCATCCCGTGGTGGGCGAGGAACTGGAACAGGTACCGCGCCGGGTACTCCAGCGCGGTGCGGGGCGAGGTGGACCAGACGCAGGCCACGACCGGGCTCATGAAGTGGTCGACGAAGTACTGCGAGAAGCGGCCGTCGCGGACGAACTGCGCGAGCGTCTGGTCGTGGTCCGCCGCGTCGGGCTCGGTCGCCAGCAGGGCACGGGCGCGCCGGTGGAATCGCACGATCTCGGCGAGCATCCACAGGTAGCGGGGCCGGCGCAGGTTCGAGGCGCGGGGGAACAGCCCGGCCGCCTTGCGCGCCCCGGCGTACTCCAGGCCGCAGCCCTCGCACACCACCGACATGCTCATCTCGGAGTCCTGGGTCTGCACACCGAGCTCGTCGAACAGCCGCAGCAGCACCGGGTAGGTGCGCTCGTTGTGCACGATGAAGCCGGTGTCCACCGCGACGGCGTGACCGGCCGGGTCCTCCAGGTCGTGGGTGTGGGCGTGCCCGCCGAGCCGGCCGTCGGCCTCGAACAGGGTGACCTGGGCGGTCTCGCGCAGGGCCCAGGCGGCCACGAGGCCGGCGACACCGCTGCCGATGACGGCGACCCGCCGGGCGGGCGGCGCACCCGCCCTGGTCTCGTGGTCAGCCACGCTGGTCTCCCGTGCTCGTCCGCCGTCCTGTGCGATCACCCGGTCTTCGGTGCGCCACGCCGCTCGGATGGGTCTTCGGCGACCGCTGGGCCGGTCGGGGGACCGCCACCGCCGAGGGCGTGGACGAGGCCCGAGAGCACTCCCGCGCGGGCCAGAGCGGACCATGCGGCGGGCCGCCGCAGCATGAAGTGTCCCGTGCCGTCGAGCAGCGTGAGCGAGAGGTCGGCGGCCACCGGGCGGGCCCGCTCGGCCCAGCGCACCGTCGCCCCGGGATCGGTCCAGCGGTCGGTCCGGCCGTGGGCCAGGTGGACCACGACGCCGTGCACCCGGACCGGCTCACCGTCCGGCAGCCAGGGGGCAAGGGCGGTGACGCCGTGCACCGACGCGTCGTCGGCCACGCGCAGCGCCGTGCGGCCGCCCATCGAGTGCCCGAGGAGCACGACCGGGACGCCCGCGTGGTCTCCGCGCACGCGATTCAGCGCCTGACGGGCATCGTGCACCGGCGACGCCTGGGCTCCGTTCCAGCCGCGGTAGCGGTATCGGACCGTCCGGACCTCCACCCCCTGCGCGCCGAGCTCGTCGTGCAGGGCGCGGCCGAACGGCTGCATCCGGACCGCTGACAGGTGCCACGGTCGCGAGGCCCGCAGGCTGTCGGCCTTCCCGCCGTGCAGGACCAGGACGACGGCGCGGGTCGGACCGGTGGCCGGGAGCACCCGGGATCGCTGCGCAGGTCGTTCCGGGACGTGATCAGGCCCGTGATCGGGCTCGTGCCGGCGCTCGGGCTGGTGCGGGGTCGGCTGCGCCATGGTCCGGGGTTCGGCACCGCCGCTGAACCGGATGGGTACGCGCGTCAAGCCAAGACGGTTGACAAGAAAGGCTGCAAGGCGTCAGCCTTGATCAGATCAGGACAACCTCCAGGACTTGACGGACGACGGGCGGCGGGCCCGGCGCGTCGGACCGAGGGACAGGAGCGATCGATGATCGTCGTGACCGCCGACCAGCGTGGGAGCAGGACCGGGCCTGACCTGGTCGACGACGTCCTCGCCGTGCTCGGCGGGCCCGACCTCGCGCGACGCTGGGTCCGGGCCTGCGAGCGCACGGCGGGCGACGAGGTGCAGGGCGTCACCGACGACGCCTCCCTCGTGGTCGAGGTCGTCCTCCTGCTGGTGCGCGACGACCGCTGGAGCGTCGGTGTCGGGGTCGGCCCCGTGCGGCTCCCGCTGCCCGCCTCGGCGCGGGCCGGTGCCGGGCCCGCGTACGAGCACGCCAGGGTGGCGGTGGAACGGGCCAAGTCCTCCCCCGACCGGGTCTGGGTGTCGTCGCCGGACGACGGCGGGGCCGAGGCCGCCGTGGCCGTGCTCGGCCTGCTGGCCGCCGTGGTGCAGCGCCGGTCGCCGGCGGGTTGGGAGGCGGTCGACCTGCTGACCTCCGGCCTGTCCCGGACCGAGGCGGCCGAGAAGCTCGGCATCAGCAGGCAGGCGCTCAGTCAGCGGCTCCTGGTCGGGATGTGGCCGCAGGAGGAGCGGGCGCGGCCTGTCGCCGCCCAGCTGCTGTCGGCGGCGGACGGCACGATGTCCGCGTGACCTCCTCCACCGCGTCCCTGGCCACGTCGCAGGCGCGTCCGTGAACGTCGTCGTCCTCGTGGCGCTGGTCGCCACCTGCGCCGTGGGCGTGCTGGCGTGGGTGGTGCCGCTGGCCGACCCCGGGTCCTCGAACCCCCCGCCCCGGGCACGACCTCTGCGGCTCGCGCTCGTCGGGGCGCTGCCGGTGGCCCTCGCCGCGACCGCCGTCGTCACGGTCCTGGTCCCCGGCGAGCCCGGGCTGCTGCCGCTGGGTCTCGTCCTGGCCGTCGTGGCCGCCGTCGTGGGTGGTGGCCCCGCCACGTCGGCGGTGCTGCGGATGGTGCCCGAGCCGGTGCCGCCGGGGACCGGAGCTCCCCCGGCAGCCGTGCTGCGCGGCGGCGCCACCATCGGCGTGCTCGAGCGCGCGGCCATCTGCGTCTCGGCGCTGGTCGGCTGGCCCGAGGGCATCGCGATCGTGCTCGCGGTCAAGGGCCTCGGCCGGTACCCCGAGCTGCGCGAGCCGGGCACCTCCGAGCGGTTCATCATCGGCACCTTCACCAGCGTGCTGTGGGCGCTGGCCTGTGCCGGCGTCGCGGTGCTCGCCCGCACCGGCTGAGGCCCGTCCGGACCTGTGTCAGGAGTTGCTGCCCGGCGGCCGGGCTCAGCAGGACGAGCGGTGCCCCTCGGTGCCCGACACGAAGATCTGCCGGTCGTCCGCGACCGACTTCGCGTCGCAGGGCGGGTCGCCGCAACCTCCGCCGCGGTGGCCGCTGCACGCAAGCGGGTAGCGCCGGGCGCTCAGCGGGTGGGCCGGGTCGCCCAGAACAGCACCGCGCTGGCGGCGGCGACGTTGAGCGAGTCGACGCCGCCGCTCATCGGGATCCGCACCACGACGTCCGCCCGCTGCACCGTCTCCGACGCGAGGCCCTCGCCCTCGGTGCCGAGCACGGTCACGAGCCGCTCGGGCAGGTCGAGTCCGAGGTCGTCGAGCGAGACCGCCCCAGGAGCCAGGGCGGTGGCCGCCACGGTGAACCCCGCGTCGTGCAGCAGGTCGATACCGTCCGGCCAGGGGTCGATCCGGGTCCACGGCACCTGGAAGACGGTCCCCATCGAGACCCGCACGGAGCGGCGGTAGAACGGGTCGGCGCACCGTGGCGTGATGAGCACGGCGTCGACCCCCAGCCCGGCGGCGGAGCGGAACATGGCGCCGACGTTGGTGTGGTCGACGACGTCCTCGAGCACGGCCACCCGGCGTGCACCCGCGACCACCTCCTGGACCGACGGCAGCACCGGGCGGTGCATCGAGGCGAGCATCCCTCGGTGCAGCTTGAAGCCGGTGATCTGCTCCAGCACCGCGTCGTCGGCGACGAAGGCCGGGACCCCGGCGGCCGACGGGTGGGCCAGCAGGTCCTGCGACTCGGCGAACCAGCGGTGGCCCATCAGGAAGGCACGCGGCCGGTGGCCGGCGGCCAGCGCGCGGGTGATCACCTTGCGCGACTCGGCCATGTACAGGCCCTCGGCCGGGTCCTTGACCCGGCGCAGCGCGACGTCGGTGAGCCGGGTGAACTCCCGCACCCGGGGGTCGTCCGCGTCGTGCACCAGCACCTGCCCGGACCCCGTCACCGCACGCTCACCCTGTGACGATGCGGACGATGGCCACGACCCCGACGACCACGATCAGCACCCGGAGCGCGACGGGCGGCAGCCGGCGACCGGCCTTCGCACCGATCAGCCCACCGATCAGCGAGCCCGTGGCGATGACGGCCACGACCGCCCAGTCGATCTGGTCGAAGGCGATGAGCGAGAACGTGACGGCGGCAACCGCGTTGACGACCAGCGACAGCACGTTCTTCAGGGCGTTGACGCGCTGCAACGACTCGGGCAGGAGGGAGCCCAGCAGCCCCACCAGCAGGACGCCCTGCGCCGCGCCGAAGTACCCGCCGTAGGTCCCGGCCAGGTACGTGCCACCCATCGTCAGGGCCGTCCGCCCCGGGCTGCTGTGGTCCTCGGCCTGCCCGCGGGCCTCCCGGCGCCGGGCCAGGGTGGCCTGCAGCCGAGGCTGGACGATGACCAGGACGAGCGAGATGCCGAGCAGCACCGGGACGATCGCGGCGAAGGCCTCGGGGGGCAGGGCCAGCAGCAGCACCGCGCCGGTCACGGAGCCGAGCAACGACATCGGGGCCAGCAGCCGGATCCGGCCACCCTGGCCCGTCAGCTCGACCCGGTACCCCCACGTGCCGCTGACGCCGCCGGGCACCAGGCCGACGTTGTTCGAGATGTTCGCGACGACCGGTGAGTACCCGAACGCGAGCAGGGTCGGGAACGTGATGAGCGTGCCGGAGCCCACGACCGTGTTGATCGTTCCGGCGGCGACACCTGCGAGGAGGAGGAGGGCGACCTCAACCAAAGGCACGCGCGCTCCACCGATCCCCGTGCTGCTCCACGACCAGCGGCAGACCGAACGTCGCGGTCAGGTTCTCGGCGGTCAGCGTGTGGACCAGCGGGCCCTGCGCCACCACCTTGCCGTCCCGCAGCATCAGGACGTGGGTGAAGCCAGGGGGGATCTCCTCGACGTGGTGCGTCACGAGCACCATCGCCGGCGCCTCGAGGTCCAGCGCCAGGGCGGCGAGCCGCGCGACGAGGTCCTCGCGACCACCGAGGTCGAGGCCGGCCGCGGGCTCGTCGAGCAGCATCAGCTCGGGGTCGGTCATCAGCGCCCGGGCGATCTGGACCCGCTTGCGCTCACCCTCGGACAGCGTGCCGAACCGCCGGTCGGCGAGCTCGGCGACGCCGAGCGCACCCAGCAGCTCGACGGCTCGGGCGTGGTCGAGCTGGTCGTAGTCCTCGCGCCACCGGCCGGTGACCCCGTACGACGCGGTGACGACGACGTCGCGCACCCGCTCGTCCGGCGGCAGCCGCTCGGCGAGGGAAGCACTGGACAGGCCGATCCGCGGCCGCAGCTCGAAGACGTCGACGGTGCCCAGCACCTCGCCGAGGATGCCCACGACACCCTGCGTCGGGTGGATGCGTCCGGCCGCCACCTGCAGCAGCGTGGTCTTGCCTGCGCCGTTCGGGCCGAGGACGACCCAGCGGTCCCCCTCCTCGACCTCCCAGTCGATCGACTCGACGAGCGCGGTCCCGTCGCGCACCACCGTGACTCCTGCCATCTCCAGGACGTCGCTCATGTCTGGTTCCTCGCCATGGCGTGAGCACTGTGCCGAATGGCTCGCTCGCTCCGCTCGCTCATAGCCCTGAGCCTATGGGGCGGGCCGGGTCTCGCGCCGCCGCCTACCCTGGTGGCGTGCTCCTGCTGCCCCGGTCCGTGCTGCTCGCCCTGTGGGGCACGGCAGTGCTGGACGGGCGGGTGGACGCCGTCCGGGCGGTCGCCGTCGTCACCGGCGAGGACGAGCCGCACGCGGTGCTGGGCCAGGACCAGCCGGTGAGCGCCTCGCCGAACGGGCCCGGGCTGCACGACCTGCTCGACCACCTGGCCGGGCGCGCGACCGTCCTGAGGTCGCTGCTGCCCGCGCCCGGCGACGCGCTGGGGCTGCCGGCCGTCCCGGCCGCGGTCGAGGCGGCCGTCGACGCCGGCGAGGCGGTCGTGGCGTTGCCCGTCCCGGGCGAGGCGGGGTGGACCTACGTCCCGGAGGTCGAGCCCTTCGGATCCGAGCAGGAGCAGGGGTTCTGCGTCTCCTGGCACGGCTGGCGGCACCCGGAGGGCACCCGGCTGCCCGCTCCGGCCTTCGGCGACCTGCCGGAGGCCGAACGGGCGCTGCGCACGGCCCTGCTGCAGGCCACCGACGCCCTGGCCCACCTGGACGTCGCCCGCTGGCGCGACGACGTGGCGCACCGGATCGCCGGGCTGCGCGACGGCGGGGTGGACCACCGGCTGCTCCCGCCGGGCACCGCACCCCGGGCTGTTCGGGTGCTGGGGACGGCGACGCGGGTGCGCGGCATCGTGGAGCTGGCTGCCCTCGACGACGGCGGCTCGGTCAGCGGCTGGGAGGCGGGCCGACGGGCCGACGTGCTGCGGGAGATCGACACCACGGCCCGGCGTGCGCTGGCGGCGGCGACCTCAGCCGAGGTCGGTCCCCGCTGACCGGTAGACCTCGAGCGTCTGGGCGGCGATCTGCTCCCAGGAGAAGTGCTCGCGGGCCCGCACCAGGCCGGCCTGCCCGTAGCGGCCCGCCCGCTCCGGGTCCTGCACCGCCTCGGTGAGGGCTGCGGCGAGATCGGCCACGTACCGCTCGGCGTCGACCGGGGTGCCGGTGCCGTCGTCGACCTGGTCGATCGGGACCAGCCAGCCCGTCTCGTCGGGGACCACCACCTCGGGGATGCCCCCGGTGGCGGTGCCGACGACGGCCGCACCGCAGGCCATCGCCTCGAGGTTGACGATGCCGAGCGGCTCGTAGACCGACGGGCAGACGAAGACCGTGGCGTGCGAGAGCAGCTGGCACAGCTCGCTCCTCGGTAGCACCCGGTCGATCCAGACGATGCCGTCGCGCCGCTGCTGCAGCCCCCGCACGCCGTCGGAGACCTCGGCCATGATCTCCGGGGTGTCCGGGGCACCTGCGCACAGCACGAACTGGGTGTCGGCGGGCAGCAGCTCGATCGCCCGCAGCAGGTACGGCAGGCCCTTCTGCCGGGTGATCCGCCCGACGAACACCACGAGCGGGCGCTCGGGGTCGACCCCCATGGCGCGGACGACCTCGGCGGCGGCCGGGGAGGTGTCGCGCGCCCAGCCCTCGGTGTCGATGCCGTTGTGGACCACGTGCACGCGCGCCGGGTCGATGTCCGGGTAGGAACGCAGGATGTCCTCGCGCATGCCGCGGCTGACCGCGATCACTGCCTGGGCGCCGAGGAACGCGGTGCGCTCGGCGAACGAGGAGAGGGCGTACCCGCCGCCGAGCTGCTCGGCCTTCCAGGGGCGCAGCGGCTCCAGCGAGTGGGTCGTGGCGACGTGCGGCACGCCGTGCAGCAGCTTGGCCCAGTGGCCGGCCATGTTGGCGTACCAGGTGTGCGAGTGCAGCACCGCGGCCCCGGCGGAGTCGGCCGCCATCCGCAGGTCGACGCCGAACGTGGACAGGGTCGTGTTGGCGCGGGCCAGACCTGCGTCCTCCGGGTAGCCGACCACCCCCGGCTCCTGGCGGGGGGCGCCGAAGCACCGCACGGCGACGTCCAGATGCGCGCGCAGGACGCGGGCCAGCTCGGTGACGTGCACACCGGCCCCTCCGTACACGGCGGGCGGGTACTCCTTGGTCAGCAGGTCGACTCGGGCCACGAGATGCACGGTAGTCGCCGGGGGCCCATCCCCCTAGGGTGTGTGCATGCCCGGACCCAAGGTGCTGGCCATCGTCCTCGCGGGTGGTGAGGGCAAACGTCTGATGCCCCTCACGGCAGACCGCGCCAAGCCGGCCGTGCCCTTCGGCGGCAGCTACCGGTTGATCGACTTCGCGCTGACGAACATCGTCAACTCGGGCTACCTCAAGATCGTCGTGCTGACGCAGTACAAGTCGCACAGCCTGGACCGGCACGTGACGATGACGTGGCGGATGTCGACGATGCTCGGCAACTACGTGACCCCGGTCCCGGCTCAGCAGCGGGTGGGCAAGCACTGGTACCTCGGCTCGGCCGACGCCATCTTCCAGAGCCTCAACCTGATGGTCGACGAGAAGCCCGACATCGTCGTCGTCGTCGGTGCGGACCACGTGTACCGGATGGACTTCAGCCAGATGGTGGACGACCACCTCGCCTCCGGCACGTCCTGCTCCGTCGCCGCGATCCGCCAGCCCATCTCGTTGGCGGACCAGTTCGGCGTCATCGACGTCGACCCGGACGACCCCAGCCGCATCCGCGACTTCCTCGAGAAGCCGAAGGACCCGGTCGGCCTCCCGGACTCCCCGGAGGAGGTACTGGCCTCGATGGGCAACTACGTCTTCACCGCCGACGCACTGGTCGACGCCGTGACCCAGGACGCCGCCGACGAGTCCTCCGCGCACGACATGGGCGGCGACATCGTGCCGTTCTTCGTGAACAAGAACGACGCGAGGGTCTACGACTTCAAGGACAACGTCGTGCCCGGCACGAGCGACCGCGACCGCGGCTACTGGCGCGACGTCGGGACGATGGACTCCTACTACGACGCGCACATGGACCTCATCTCCGTGCACCCCGTGTTCAACCTCTACAACTACCAGTGGCCCATCTACACCCAGTCCCCTCCCCTGCCGCCGGCCAAGTTCGTCCACGGCTGGCACGGCCGGATCGGGCACGCGGTGAACTCGATCGTCTCGGCCGGCGTGGTCGTCTCGGGTGCGACGGTGGAGAACTCGGTCCTCGGCCCCGAGGTCAGCGTGCACTCGTGGGCCTCGGTCACCGACAGCGTGCTGATGGAGAACGTCGAGGTCGGGCGGCACGCCACGGTGCGGCGGGCGATCATCGACAAGAACGTCGTCATCCCCGAGGGCGCGCAGATCGGGATGGACCACGACAACGACCGCGCCCGCGGCTTCGACGTCACCGAGTCGGGGATCACGGTGATCGGCAAGGGGCAGAAGGTCCCGTTGTGAGTCCCAGCCGGTGACCGGACGGCTCCTGGTCGTGGTCGCCGCAGTCCTGGTCTGCGGCCTGATCACGGCCGGCGCGTTCTGGGCTCTCGACGCCTTGCTCGGTGGCGGGATCCCGCACCCGCTCTGGGGTTTCGCCGGCGGTGCCGGCGTGGCCGTGCTGTCGTACGTCCGCACCGGGTGGTCCGACCGGCGGGACGCCCGCCGGTCGTCCTGAGCCCGGCGCGTCACTAGTCTTCGTCCATGCCGTCCCCACGGTCACAGCGGCTCGCCGTGGCACCCGACGCACCGACCCTCCTCGTCACCGTCCGCGGCCCCGACCGTCCTGGCGTGACCACGCGCCTGTTCGAGGCGCTGTCGGCGCCCGGCGTGCGCGTGCTGGACGTCGAGCAGGTCGTCGTTCGCGAGAACCTCACCCTCGCCGTCCTGGTCACGTGCCCCTCCGACACCGGCCCCCTCATCGCCGCGGCGACCCGGACCGGCAAGGACCTCGGGATGAAGGTGCGCTGCGTCACGGGCGCCGGCGACAACCGACCCCGCAGGCGCGGCCGGCTGGCGATCACCCTGATGGGGGCGCCGCTGACCCCGGTGACGGTCTCCGAGATGTCGGCCACCATCGCCCGGCACGACGCCAACATCGACCGGATCCGGCGGCTCTCGCGGGACCCGGTGACCACGGTCGAGCTGGAGGTCTCCGGTGCCGACGCCGACGGCCTGCGGCGTGACCTGGTGCGCGAGGCAGCGGTGCGCGGCGTCGACGTCGCCGTCTCGCCGTCGGGTCTGGCCCGTCGCGGTCGCCGGCTGGTCGTCATGGACGTCGACTCCACGCTGATCAAGGACGAGGTGATCGAGCTGCTGGCCCGGCACGCGGGTCGTGAGAACGAGGTCGCCGCGGTGACGTCGGCGGCGATGGCCGGCGAGCTGGACTTCGCCGAGAGCCTGCACCGGCGCGTGGCCGCCCTCGAGGGGCTGGACGTCCGGGTGCTGGCGCAGGTGCGCGACGAGATCGAGCTCACCCCCGGCGCACGGACCCTGTGCCGCACGCTGCGACGGCTCGGGTTCACCCTCGGGCTGGTGTCCGGAGGGTTCGTCGAGATCGTGGAGCCGCTCGGCCGGGAGCTGGACTGCCAGTACGTGCGGGCCAACCGGCTCGAGGTCCTCGACGGTCGCCTGACCGGACGCATCGACGGCCCCGTCGTGGACAGGAAGGGCAAGGCGGCCGCGCTGCGCGAGTTCGCCGCGGCCGAGAACCTCTCGCTCGCCCGCACGGTGGCGATCGGCGACGGCGCCAACGACCTCGACATGCTGGCCGAGGCCGGCCTCGGCGTCGCCTTCAACGCCAAGCCCGTCGTGCGCGCCCAGGCCGAGGCCAGCGTCAACGTCCCCTACCTCGACACCGTCCTGTACCTGCTCGGCATCAGCCGCGAGGAGGTCGAGGACGCCGACGCCGCCCCCTGAGGTCGACGGTCAGGCCCGGGGCGTGTGGACGCCGACCAGCCGGCCCGCGCCCTCGGCGGCCGAACCCCACCCGCCGTCCAGCTCGACCTGGACGATCGTGCAGGTGGGGACGTCGACCTGCCGCCCGACGAGCACCGCCACCGACCCGGAGACGGTGGGCTCGTGGCCCACGACGAGCAGCGTCCCGACGCCCGGCGAGCTCGAGGCCACCAGGTGCAGCAGCTGGTGCACCGAGGTCTCGTACAGGTCCGGCAGCGCCTCGACCGCGGGAGCGGTGCCGCCCGCCTCCACCAGGCCTGTGACGAGCAGCTCGGCCGTGCTGCGGGCGCGCACGGCGTCCGAGCACACGGCGTGGTCCGGGACCCAGCCCTGCTCGACCAGCCAGCGACCGGCGAGCGGCGCGTCGCGCTCCCCCCGCGGTGCCAGGGGGCGGGCGTGGTCGTCCAGGTCGTCGGGGCTCGCCGCCTTGGCGTGACGCACGAGCAGGAGCCGGGCGGGGGTGCTGGTCATCGGTCGATCCTGGCGCACCGGACCGGGCACCACCAGGCGATGGGTCCCCGGCTGCGGGGCCGGGTCGC
This sequence comes from Actinomycetales bacterium, assembly GCA_038213835.1. Classification (GTDB taxonomy): domain Bacteria; phylum Actinomycetota; class Actinomycetes; order Actinomycetales; family CAWJMD01; genus JBBQSN01. The sequence continues at coordinate 5,499 of JBBQSN010000073.1, read as the reverse complement.
ACCAGTACGGTGACCGGATGCGACCGCCCGGAACGACGCCTGTCCACGGGCGGGGCGTCGCAGCCGACGCGTCGCGCGGTCCCGGTCCCCTGGTGATCATCGGCGGCGCCGAGGACAAGATCGGCCGATCCGTGGTGCTGCGCCGGTTCGTCAAGCTCGCGGGGGGCCGCGGCCGGGCCCGGCTGGTCGTGGTTCCCACCGCCTCGTCGGTGGAGCCCGAGATGGTCGCGGTGTACACCGACCTGTTCACCCGGCTCGGCGCGGTGGAGGTCAAGGCGGTGCGTCCGCTCAACCGCGCGATGGCTGACGACCCCGGGCTCGCGGCGCAGACCGCTTCTGCCACAGGCATCTTCATGACCGGGGGTAACCAGCTCAGGCTCTCCCAGTGGCTCACGGGCACCGCGCTCGGCGATGCGATCCTCTCGGCCCACCGGCGAGGGGCGGTCGTGGGCGGGACCTCTGCGGGGGCCTCGGTGATGAGCGCGCACATGATCTCGCTGGGTGGCGAGGGCGTGACGCCGCGGCACCGCACGAGCCAGCTGAGCGCCGGACTGGGCCTCATCGACGGCGTCGTCGTCGACCAGCACTTCGACCAGCGCACCCGGTTCGGACGCCTGATGTCGCTGGTGGCCGCCTCCCCCAACCTGCTCGGCATCGGCGTCGACGAGAACACCGCCGCGGTCGTCACCGAGATGCGCTGGATGGAGGTCGTAGGGGCGGGTGCCGTGTTCGTCGTCGACGCCCGGCACGCCACGTCCGACGCCCACGAGGCGCGGGGTGGCGCGCCGCTGCTGCTCTCCGGCGCCGTCGTGCATACACTTCCGGCCGGTTCCCGGTTCGACCTGGAGCGCCGCACGCTGGTCTCGTTCGTCGAGAAGCACCCCGACCACTCCACCCAGGTGCACCACGCCGACCGTGACGAGGCGCGGATGCTGGCCGGGCGCTTGCGCGCGACCGTGCACCGGCAAGAGGATTCGTAGTGGCGGGGCAATGAGCCGGACGGACGACCGCCGCTGCGCGTGACCGCGCCGTGGCTCCACCGGCGGGACCTCCCGGCGTCCCGCCCGACCGAGAGGACCACGCGAGGATGACGCAGGAGCGCCGCACCCCGAGCGGACCGGCCGCACCCGAGTTCGCCGTCCTGGAGACCCGCGTCTACCGCGGCCCCAACATCTGGTCCTACGACCCCGCGATCCACCTCGTGGTCGACCTCGGGATCCTGGAGGAGCACCCGACCGACCTGCTCGACGCCCGGCCGGGAGGCTTCACCGACCCGCTCCTGGCGCTGCTGCCCGGTCTGGAGCGGCACTCCTGCTCGCGCGGCCACCGCGGCGGCTTCGTCGAGCGGCTGCGCGAGGGGACCTGGCTCGGGCACGTCATGGAGCACGTGGCCCTCCAGCTGCAGCAGGAGGCCGGCCACGACCTCACCCGCGGCAAGACCCGGCAGGTCCGAGGTCGCATCGGGGTCTACAACGTCGTGTTCGCTTTCACCGACGAGCGGATCGCGTTGGCCGCCGGGCAGCTCGCGGTCCGGTTGATGAACCACCTGGTGCGGGCCGAGGAGGACTTCGACCCGACCGAGGCGATCGAGTCGTTCCTGCGCCAGGCGCAGCGGATGGGCTTCGGGCCGAGCACCCAGGCCATCCTGGAGGAGGCCGTCTCCCGCGACATCCCCTGGCAGCGGCTCAACCAGTACTCGCTCGTCCAGCTGGGGCAGGGCGTCCACGCCCAGCGGATCCGCGCCACCATGACGTCGAACACCTCTGCCCTCGCGGTCGACATCGCGGGTGACAAGGAGCTCACCACTAAGCTGCTGGGGTCGGCGGGGTTGCCCGTGCCCAAGGCCGACGCCGTGCGCACCGCCGACCAGGCCGTCGTGGTGGCCCGCCGGATCGGCTACCCGGTCGTGGTGAAGCCGCTCGACGGCAACCACGGTCGTGGCGTGTGCCTGGGCCTGCGCGACGACGACGAGGTGCGCACCTCGTTCGACGTCGCGCGCGAGGAGTCCAAGCGCGGCACCGTCGTGGTCGAGTCGTTCATCACCGGCAAGGACTACCGGTGCCTGATCATCGGCGGCCGGATGCAGGCGATCGCCGAACGCGTCCCGGCACACGTGGTCGGTGACGGCACCCGCACCGTCTCGGAGCTGGTCGAGCTCACGAACAACGACCCCCGCCGAGGCGTCGGGCACGAGAAGGTGCTGACCCGGATCCGGGTCGACGCCGCCGCGATGACGCTGGTGCAGGAGCAGGGTTTCGGCATGGACGACGTGCCGCCCGCCGACACGATGGTCAAGCTCGCCGAGACGGGCAACATGTCCACCGGCGGCATCTCCATCGACCGCACGCTGGACGCGCACCCGGACAACGTCGAGATCGCCGAGGAGGCAGCCCGTCTCATCGGTCTCGACGTCGCGGGCATCGACTTCATCTGCCCCGACATCACCGAGCCCGTCCGCGAGACCGGTGGCGCCATCTGCGAGGTGAACGCCGCTCCCGGGTTCCGCATGCACACGCACCCCACCATCGGCGACCCCCAGTTCATCGCCAAGCCGGTCGTCGACTCCCTCTTCCCGCCCGGTGCGCCCAGCCGGGTGCCGATCATCGCGGTCACCGGCACGAACGGGAAGACCACCACGTCGCGGATGATCGCGCACATCTTCAAGGGCCTGGGCCGCAAGGTCGGCATGACCTCGACCGACGGCGTCGTCATCGACGAGCGGCTCGTCATCAAGGCCGACGCGTCCGGGCCGAAGAGCGCCAGGATGGTGCTGCAGAACCCGCGGGTCGACATGGCGGTGTTCGAGGTCGCCCGCGGCGGCATCCTGCGCGAGGGCCTGGGGTACGACCGCAACGACGTCGCCGTCGTCACCAACGTGGCGGCCGACCACCTGGGGGCCCGCGGGATCGACACCGTCGAGCAGCTGGCGACCGTCAAGCGCGTGGTCGTGGAGGCGGTGCCGCGCAACGGCTCCGCCGTCCTGAACGCCGACGACCCGCTCGTTCGCGACATGCGGCGGCACTGCTCGGGCGAGATCATCTGGTTCTCGCTGGGGGCACCCGGTTCCGAGGGGCGCGAGATCATCGACCGGCACTGCCGGCGCGGTGGGAAGGCGCTGGTGATCGAGAACTCCGACCGCGGCGAGATGATCGTGATCCGGCACGGGCGCCGGGCGATGCAGCTGGCCTGGACCCACCTGCTCCCCGCAACCTTCGGAGGGGCCGCCCGCTTCAACGTCGCGAACGCGCTCGCCGCAGCGGGCGCCGCGTTCGCCGCGGGCGCCCCGCTGCACGACATCCGTCAGGGACTGCGCACCTTCAGCACCAGCTACTACCTCTCCCCCGGCCGGATGAACCTCATCCAGGTCGGCTCGCCGAACGGGCTGTTCGACGTCGTGGTCGACTACTGCCACAACGTGCCAGGTCTGCGCGAGCTGGGAGACTTCGTCGAGCGGTACACCGAGCAGCGGGCGGGTGACCTCGCCAAGCCGTCCCGGATCGGGATGATCTCGACCGCCGGTGACCGGCGCGACGAGGACATGCGCGAGCTCGGTCAGGTGGGGGCCGACCACTTCGACGTCGTCGTGGTGCGCGAGGACCGCAACCTGCGCCGACGCCCCGCCGGCCAGACCGCGGAGCTGATCGCGGAGGGCGTGCGGGCCCGGATGGCCGAGGGTGGAGCGCGGTGCAAGCAGGTCGAGGTCGTGCTCGACGAGACCGATGCGGTGCGGCACTGCATGACGCGGGCCAACCCAGGCGACCTCGTGGTGCTCTGCGTCGACCAGCACAGCGAGGTCGTGGCCGAGCTGGAGACCTGGAGCCACCACGCCCAGGCGGGCTCGCGCTCCTCGGGCGAGGCCGTCTCGGACCCCGACCTCGACCCGGTGGAGCTCACTGAGCACGCCGGGCGCGAGGAGCAGCCCAGCCCGGCCTGAGCCGCCCGTCGCCGGCTCAGCCGGACGGGCGGTGGTAGGTGCGCTGCGACGCGCGCTGCTCGAACCCGAGGCCGAGGTAGAGGCGCCGCGCGCGCTCCGTCTCGAAGCCGATCTTCACCCTCCTGGCCCCGTGCCGGGCCAGGCGGTCGACCCCTGCCGTCACCAGGGCCCGTCCGAGGCCGCGCCCGGAGTGCTCGTCCTCGACACGCACCGGCTCGACCAGCCCCACGCCGGTGACGGGGTCGTTCCAGAACAGCGCGTACCCGCGGTCCTGGTCGTCGAGGGCGAACAGGTCGAGACCGGGCTCGTAGAGCGAGCACCCGCGCAACCGCTGCTCGACGTGCTCGCCGTTCCGCACGGCCATCGGGTGCGGTCCGGACGGGTGGGAGGCGCGGTCCACCAGCCGGTACCCGGGCGGTAGGTCGCCCGGGGCGAGACGATCCGTCGAGGCCAGCCAGGCCTCGCCCGAGGCAGCCCCGGGGACGAACCCGCGGCCGACCAGCCGGGCCGTCATCGTCGGGTCGTCGGTACGCACCAGCGACTCGACGGCCGTCACCCGGTGCTCGTCCAGGACGGCCTGGGCCGCGTCCCACAGGGTGTCGACGACGGACGGCTCGCAGCCCGGCACGGCAGCAACGTCCAGACCCCAGTGGGTGGACCACTCGGTCAACAGGACGGCAGCCATCGGAAGGCCCGCCTCGTCGACCCAGAACTGCTGCGGCACCGCGTCCGTCAGGCGCGGTCGACGCCACCACCACTGCAGGTCGGCGGCCTCCCAGACGCTGGCGTTCGGGTCCGCCAGCCGCACGCGGTGCAGGAGGTCGCAGGCCAGCGCGAGGTACCCCTTCCCCGTCGCAAGCACGCGCACGGCGTCCTCCGCTGCTGGGGCGCGCGTCGTCGCACGCAGTCGCATCGAACCACCCGCGGGGTGGCCGTGGCACGCCCTTTCGGCTCGTGCGTGCGGGCCGGCGTCAGGAAGGGGACTGGCAGCGCGGGCACCAGAACAGGTTGCGAGCGACCAGCACGGCCGTGACGACGGGCGTCCCGCAGACCCGGCACGGCAACCCCGTGCGGCGGTAAACGTAGTGCGACTTCTCTCGGGTCACCCGCCCGCCGGGACGGTCCGCCGGGTCGGTCGTGACGATGCGGCCGGTGCGGACCCCTGCCTTCATCAGCGTGACGAGGTCGGCCCACATCGCGTCCCAGGTCTCGTGCGGCAGGTCGCGCCCGGGCAGGTAGGGGTCGACCCGGTGCCGGAACAGCAGCTCCGCGCGGTAGACGTTGCCGATGCCGGCCACGACGGACTGGTCCATCAGCTGGGTGCCGATGGCGACCCGGGACCGTGAGATGCGTCGATAGGCGACGTCGGGATCTCCGTCCCGCCGCAACGGGTCTGGCCCGAGGCGGCCCTCGATGGCGCGGACCTCCGCTCGCGTGAGCAGCTCGCAGGCGGTGGCCCCGCGCAGGTCGGCGTATGAGTCCGGTGCCTCGAGCCGCAGCCGCAGGGCACCGCGTGGCTCGGGTGCCGGCTGCTCTCCGCTGACGAACTTGCCGTACAGGCCGAG
>JBBQSN010000072.1:0-17505 GCA_038213835.1 Actinomycetales bacterium | reverse complement strand
TGCCGGGCGCCGAGCCGCTGGTCGAGGGCGAGAAGGCCCGGCTGCGACGCGCGGTCGAGGAGTTCGGGCCGGACGAGGTGCGCGAGCTCGGCGAGATCGAGCGCGAGACCGCGCACGACGTCAAGGCGGTCGAGTACTTCGTCAAGCGCCGGCTGACCCGCACGGCGAGCGAGGCCGCGACCGAGCTCGTGCACTTCTGCTGCACCAGCGAGGACGTCAACAACCTGTCCTACGCCCTGATGGTGCGTGACGCCGTCCAGCTGGTCTGGCTGCCCAGGGCCCGGGCCCTGGTGGAGCAGGTGGAGGCGATGGCCCGCGACCTGCGCGACCAGCCGATGCTCGCCCACACCCACGGCCAGCCGGCCACCCCCACCACGCTCGGCAAGGAGCTCGCGGTGCTCGCGCGCCGGCTGGGCCGCCAGCTCGACCGGATCGGCCGGGCGCAGTTCCTCGGCAAGCTCAACGGCGCCACCGGTACCTACGGCGCACACCTGGCCGCGGTGCCGGACGCCGACTGGGAGCAGGTCTCGCGCACCTTCGTCGAGGGTCTCGGGCTGTCCTGGAACCCGCTCACCACCCAGATCGAGTCGCACGACTGGCAGGCCGAGCTGTACTCCGACGTGGCGCGGTTCAACCGGGTGCTGCACAACCTCGCCACCGACGCCTGGACGTACATCTCGATGGGCTACTTCGCCCAGCAGCTCGGGGCGCACGGGTCGACCGGTTCGTCGACGATGCCGCACAAGGTCAACCCGATCCGGTTCGAGAACGCCGAGGCGAACCTCGAGGTCTCGTGCGCGCTGCTCGACGTCCTGGCCTCGACCCTGGTGACCAGCCGGCTGCAGCGCGACCTCACCGACTCCTCGATGCAGCGGAACATCGGCACCGCGTTCGGGCACTCGCTGCTCGCGATCGACAACGTCGCCCGCGGCCTGGCCGGGCTGGACGCCGCCCCCGGCGCGATGGAGCGCGACCTCGACGCCAACTGGGAGGTGCTGGGCGAGGCCGTCCAGTCGGCCATGCGCGCCGCGGGCGTGGCCGGGGCGTCCGGGATGGAGAACCCGTACGAGCGGCTCAAGGAGCTCACCCGCGGGCACCGGGTCGACGCCACCGCGATGCGCGAGTTCGTCCTCGCGCTCGGCCTGCCCGACGACGTCCAGGCGCGGCTGGCCGACCTGTCCCCCGCCACGTACACCGGCCTGGCGTCCCGGCTGGTCGACCACCTGGACGCGGGCTCCGCAGGGTCTGCCGGGGCGAGCTCCTAGCCTGCGCCCAGCCTGCTGCCAGGTTCGGGGCCGACGCTGGTCCTCGAGCGCCACGAGCGTCCAGCCCGCGGTCACGACGAGGAGGACACGATGCGCAGCAAGACCGTCGCCCTGGCGGCCGGAGGTGTCCTGGCCCTGACCACCATCGGCGGCGTGGCCGTCGCCGTCCCGGCCCTGCAGGCCGCGAGCACCGCCACCGAGGACGCCACCCCCGACGCTGCCACCGGGGCCGAGCGGCCGGCCGGCCGCACCGAGACGATCGCCGAGCATCTGGCCGGCCTGGTCACCGACGGCACGATCACCCAGGACCAGGCCGACGCCGTGGCCAGGACGCTGGCCGAGGCCGCGCCGGAGGGTCGTGGTGCTCACGGGCACAGCGGACCGGGAGCCATGGGCGACGTCCTGCGCCAGGGCCTGGCCACCGCGGCGACCACCCTCGGGCTCGAGGATGACGCCGTGCGCGACCGGCTCCTGGCCGGGGAGACCCTGGGCGAGGTCGCCGACGCCGAGGGCGTCGACCGCCGCGACCTGGTCTCCGCCCTGGTCACCGAGGCCGAGAAGGTGCTGACCGAGCGGGTCACGGCCGGCGACCTCACCCAGGCGGAGGCCGACGAGATCGGCAGCAGGCTCACCGAGAGGATCACCGAGGGCCTGGACCGAACCGGCCCTGCCGGCGGCCCGGGGATGCGCGGCGGCCCCGGCGGCCAGGGGGACGATGGCCCCCCGGACGACTCCGGCACGGACGACTCCGGCCCGGACGGCGACGGCTGAGCGCCTACGCTGCGCGGATGAGCGAGGCGCCGACCGTCGATGCCGCCCCCGCGGTTCCGGACCGGCGGCGTCTCGGCGCCGAGGTCCTCATCGTCCTGGGACTGTCGCTCGGGCAGTCCGCCGTCTACGCGGTCACCAGCCTGGTCGCGAAGCTGACCCAGGGCCCGATCGGCGAGGCCACCGCGACCCTGAACGCCTCCCGCAGCGAGCGGTCCTACCTCGACCTCACATACCAGGTGCTCGGTATCGGGTTCGCGCTCGTGCCAGTGGCTCTCGGCCTCTTCCTGCTCTCCGAACCGGGACGTTCGGCCACCCGGCGACTGGGGTTCGACCTGCGGCACCCCTTGCGAGACGTGGCCGCCGGCGTGGGCCTCGCGGCGCTGATCGGGCTGCCCGGTCTGGGGTTGTACTTCGCGGGCCGGGCGATCGGCATCACCGCCGAGGTCGTGCCCGCAGCGTTGAACGCCTACTGGTGGACGATCCCGGTGCTGCTGCTGTCGGCGCTGAAGAACGCCGTCCTCGAGGAGGTCGTGGTCGTCGGGTACCTCTTCGAGCGCCTGCAGCAGATGCGCTGGGCCGCACCGGTGGTCGTCGCGGTCTCCGCGGTCCTGCGCGGGTCGTACCACCTGTACCAGGGCTTCGGGCCGTTCGTCGGCAACGTCGTCATGGGTCTGGTGTTCGGCTACGTGTACCTGCGCTGGAGACGCGTGATGCCGCTGGTCGTCGCGCACACGCTCCTCGACGTCGTCGCCTTCGTCGGGTACGACCTGTTCGCGGACGATCTCGGCCTGCGCTGACGCGCCGGGCACACCGGTGGAGACCGAGGTCACCACCCGCGCGCTTGCCGACCGCCGTGTGGGTTGACAGGCTCGGTCCCAGAGCCCCCGAGGGGTTCCCGGACGAGCGGCGCCGTACCCGGACAGCGACAAGACGGCTCCACGGAGGCAGTCATGTCCTGGATCATCCTCATCATCTCCGGCGTGCTGGAAGCCGTCTGGGCCACCGCGCTCGGACGCTCGGAGGGCTTCTCCCGTCCGGTCCCGTCGGTGGTCTTCGGGGTCAGCCTGCTGCTCAGCATGGCCGGCCTGGCCTACGCGATGCGCGAGCTCCCGGTCGGCACGTCGTACGCCGTCTGGGTCGGCATCGGCGCGGCGCTGACCGTCACCTACGCCATGGTGACCGGGGCCGAGCCGGTCTCGGTCGTGCGGCTGCTGCTGCTCGCGGGGCTGGTCGGCTGCGTGGTCGGGCTGAAGCTGACGCACTGATCGGCAGCGGCGCCCTGACGCCGGACGTGTCCGAGCTGCGGCGGCCCCTGGCCGCAGGGTCAGGGTCAGATCCGGACGGGACCACTCGCCGTCGCGAAGTCGACGGCCAGCAGGCCCGGGGTGCCGTGGGGGGCGACCCAGTCGACCTGCACGTCGGACAGCGGCTCGCCGACGTCGGTGCCGAGCCACTCGGTGACCCGCGAGGGGTCGCCGGCGATCTGGAGGCCGGCGATGCTCACCGGGGACGGCTTGTCGGCGCCGGGGCGCAGGGCGTCCTCGATGGTCCACTGCACCATGTAGGGCAGCTGCGGGTCGGACATCAGGCCCTTGAGGCCCAGCTGCTTCCAGGTGAGCTCGACGCCGTCGGGGCGGTGCCGGTTGCCCACGACCGCGGGCCTGCCCAGCCGCTCCTCGAGCGGACCGATGTCGTCGACTGACACCACCCAGCCGAGCCAACCGCCGCCGGCCTCGGACCGGGCCCGGACGGCCTGACCGAAGGGGGCCTTGTCGGACGCCGGATGGTCGAGCACCTCGACCACCTCGACGTACTGCAGGCCGTCGAGCGGGAGCAGCATGTTGCGGGTGCCGAAGCGGGGGTGGATGCCCCCGTCGAGCAGCTCGACGCCGAGGGCGTCCGCCAGACGCTGGGCGGTGGCACGCAGTCCGTCGTTCTCTGCGGCGTACGACACGTGGTCCAGGCGCATGGCCCGATCGTGGCAGACGTTCAGCCCTGGTCGTGCACCGGGGCGGGCACGGGGTCGTGGGCCGCCCTGCGCCGCCGGACGGTGAGCCAGAGCCGGTGGCCGGTGATCACCAGGGCCAGCCAGCCGAGCGCGAGCGCCCACGCCGTGACCACGTCGGTGACCCAGTGGTGGCCGAGATAGACCCGCGAGGCACCCATCGCGAGCGCGAACAGGACGCACCCCGCGACCGCCAGCGTCCGGGCCCAGCGGTGCCGCAGCCGACGCACCAGCAGGTACGCGACGATCCCCGCGATCGCCATCGAGTTCAGCGAGTGGCCGCTCGGGAACGAGAACGAGCTCTCGAACGGAGGTACCGCCTCCGCCAGCGGCGGACGGGACCGTCCGACCGCCGCCTTGCCCACGCTCGTCATCAGCAGCGACCCCGTGGCGGTGATCGCGATCAGCGCGACCGGTGACCACGACCGCCAGATCAGCGCCAGGCCGATCGCGACCGTGCACGCCAGGATCGGCATCCCGACCGTGCCGCCGAGGTCGGTGAACGCGGTGACGGCCGTGTTCAGCCCGTCCGAGCGGGTCCGCACCGCGGCGTCGAGCACGGGCTGGTCGAGGCCGGCCACGCCGTCGCCCTCGACCACGCCCTCGTAGATCTCGGCCGTGCCACCCGCCATCAGCCCGGCCACCACCAGCCCGAGTCCGATCGTCAGCAGGATCGCCCAGCGCGGCGCCGCCCAGCCCCAGACCCCCTCGCCCCGGTGCCAGGCCCAGCGCGCCAGGCCCGCGACCCGGCGTCCCAGGCGCGTGTCCCACGACGTGAGGTCGCGCGGCCCGACGTACTCGTCGCTCTCGGGACCCTGCGGCCCCTCGAGCCTGTCGCGCAGGCGCGAACCGGGCTGCGGGGCGGGTTCCATCGTCCCAGTCTCGTGGTCTGCGGGGGGCTCGCAACGCCGGCCGGGCTCGGCTACACTCTTGAACATGTTCAATACTGCGGTAGGACGTCCGTTCGCAGCCTCCAGCGCCCCGCGTCGCCCGGGAGTCCCGCTGGGGCTCGGGGCGGCGGCGGGCGCCGGATGGGGTGCGGCGGCCGGTGCTGCCTTCGGCGTCAGCGTGGCCGGGGTCGCCACCAGCCCGATCGGCGCGCCGGAGGCCGACCTGCTGGGCTGGGCGGGCATGTTCGCCATCTACGGACCGGTCGGCGGCGTGCTCGGCGCGCTGCTCGGCGCGCTCCCGGGCCTGCTCTGCGGCGTGCTGGTCGCCGTGGCCGCCCCCTGGACACCGAGGCACCTCGCACGCAGGTCGGTCGCGGTCTTCCTGCTGGTCACGGTCGGCGGGACGCTGCCGGTCCTGCTCTCCCTGGCCGACCCGGGGGACGACGTGCCGACCGCCCTCGCGGTGCTCTGCCTCCCGCTCCCCTTCGCCGCCGCGGCCCTGGCGCTGCACGCCCGGCAGATCACGCGGCACGTGTGGCGCGCCCCGGCCCGGGAGCCGGGGTAGACGAGCCCCTCCCGGTCTGGCGTTCTGGGCGGCGGTGACGCGCTCGACGCCGTCACCGCGCCGGGGCGAGCACGACCAGTTCAGCACCCTGCTGCCCGAGCGTGGCGACCCCTGGGTGAAGGTGCAGCGGGTCGGCGGTGCGGGCGGCGTCCACGTCGACCTGGATGTCGACGTCCCGCTGCCGCAGGCGCGCGGGCACGCGGTGTCGATCGGCGCCACGGTGGAGGCCGAGCTCGACGACGTGGTCGTCTGCCGCTCGCCGGGTGGCCTGGTCTTCTGCCTCACCCGGTGGGACGCCGAACAGACCGCCCGCGGCCAGGCGAGGGACGAGGGCAGCCTGCTCGACCAGGTCTGCCTCGACGTCCCCGCCGGTCGGTGGGACGTCGAGGTCGCGTTCTGGTCGGCGCTCACGGGATGGGACCGCACCGGCCGCGGCTGCGGCTGTTCGGGCGACGACGGCTCCGCCGGCTCCGGCGGCTCCGGCGGCGAGAACGAGTTCGGCCGGCTGGCGTGGCCCGAGGGGCTGCCGGTGCGGTTCCTGCTCCAGCACCTGGACGAGGCGGACGGCTCGGTGCGGGCGCACGTGGACCTCTCAGCCGCCGACCCCCACGCCGAGGTCGCGCGGCACCTGGCGCTCGGCGCGACCCGGGTGCTGGACGGCCGTGGGTGGGTGGTGCTGCGCGATCCGTCCGGGGGCGCCTACTGCGTGACCGACCGGCACCCGGCGCGCGAGCGCCAGACCTGAGGCGGATCAGTCGTCGGCGACGGCCGAGGCCAGCTCGGGAGCGAGGTCGCCGCGTTCGGCCACCACCACCGCCTCGAGCCCGAGCCACCGCGCCACCTCGCCCAGGTGCGCGGCCAGCTCGGCGGCCGTGTCCTTCGCAGCGCCGGGCTCGCGGTGGGCCGCCTTCACCAGCAGCACGCCCGCCTGCCGGTCGGCCTTGAGGTCGACCCGGGCCACGAGCTCGTCGCCCAGCAGGAAGGGCAGCACGTAGTAGCCGTGCTTGCGCAGGTGCTCCGGGACATAGATCTCGATCCGGTAGTGGAACCCGAACAGCTTCTCGGTGCGTGCCCGCTCCCACACCACCGGATCGAACGGGCTCAGCAGCGTGCGCGCCTGCACCCGGCGCGGCACCCGGGCCTGGTGGTGCAGGTACGCCGGCTTCTCCCAGCCCTGGACCTCGACCGGCTGCAGCTCGCCCGTCTCGACCAGCGTGCGCAGCGCCGGCTTCACCGCGGCAGCAGGCAGCCGGTAGTAGTCCCGCAGGCAGAGCTCGGAGGCCACGCCGAACGAGCGGGCCGCCCGACGGACCAGCTCGAGGTGCGCCTCGTCGTCGGTGGGCGTCGGGGCCGCCAGGACCTCGGGCGGCAGCACCCGTTCCGGGAGGTCGAGAACACGCTCGAACGCGGAGTTGCGCCCGGCGACCGCGAGATCGCCGACGAGGAAGAGGTGGAACAGGGCGCGTTGGGTGCCGGACCAGTTCCATCCCCACTCCACCCGCTCACGCGACAGCCCGTCGTCGAGGTCGCGCGCCGTGGACGGGCCGCGCTGGCGTACCTCCTCGAGCAACGACCGGAGCAGCTCGGGCTGCTGCACCGCGATCTCGGACTGCGCGCGGTTGCGGCTCATCCGCGCCTGCATGGACGGCCACAGGTCGACCGGCATGTACGCGGCCACGTGCGCCCAGTACTCGACCAGCCGCCGCGGCCGCTGCTCCGCCGCCCGCCGCAGCAGGTCGGGGTCGTAGCCACCCATCCGGCTGAACAGCGGCATCAGGTGCGCCCGGGCCAGCACGTTGACCGAGTCGATCTGCAGCACGCCGGTGCGCTCGACCGTGCGCGCGAGCGTGCGCATCGTGGGTGTGGTGTGCCGGGTGTCGAGGAACCCCTGGGCCGCGAGCGTGACCCGCCGCGCCTGCGGCAGGCTCAGTGACTGGGTGGTGCGGCGCGTCGTCGTGCTCACCCGCACCACCCTAGGAGCCTGCACCGACACCCGACCGGCACCCGACCGGCACCCGTCCCGACCTGGGCCGACCGACGAGTCGATCAGGCGTCCGGCGGGTCCTGCGGCGGCCGCCAGGTCGGCGTGCGTCGCGTCGACCGCCTCGCGCGACGGCAGCTGCGGCGTCGCCTCGACGTCACGGGCCACGAGACTGATCGTGGCGCCCCACCGGCAGTGCCGCGGCGCTCACCCCTGCCCCCTCACGTGCACCACCGAGACCTGGACGAGCTCGCGCAGCACGACCTGGTCGACCTCCTCGAGCCGCTTGACGTAGAGGCACGACCTCCCGGTCGAGTGGGGGCCGAGCCGCTCGAGCAGGTCGGCGCGCTCCTCGAAGCCGTCCATCAGGTAGATGGTCGTGCTGGCCTTCCGGGGGGCGAAACCGGTGACGGGCCACTCCAGCTCACGACCGGAGGCGTACCGAAGGCGCGTGCTGCCGAAGCCCACGATCCTGGACCCCCACAGCACCGGCGGCTCGCCCGTGACCTCCGTCATCATCCGGCACACCGATCTCGCGTCAGCGCGACGGGTGGCGTCGGGCACCGAATCCAGGAACGCGTCGACGTCGGCGTCGGTGGGCCTCGTGCTCGGTCCGGCCATGCGGGGCAGGCTACGACTCCGGCGTACGGACCCGCCAGCCCCGAGGCACGACCTGGCCATGTGCGACTGCGCAGGTGGTCGCCGACTCAGCCCGGCCGGCCTGGGCCGGCGTGTGGCTCTTGCGCCAAGGGCGCTACGTCGCCCTGGCGCAGGACGACGACGAGCCGTCAGCCGGCCCAGTCCGGGTCGGAGCGGGTCAGGCGGGCGGGGTCGCCCTCGCCGGGCTCCAGGGGCTCGGCGCCGTCGGCCCCGGCCAGGGCGGCCGTGACCGCGTCGTCGAACCCCATCGTCCCCTGGGGCGGCGGGCCGACGAGGTCGTCGATGTCGTTCTCCTTGCAGACCACCTCATGCACCAGGCTGCCCACGAGCGGCTTGGCCAGACCTGTCGGGACGGGTGTCACGAACCCGATCCAGTGGCTGGCGAGCCCCGGGGTCAGGACGGGCACGGTCAGGACCAGGCGGTCGTGCAGGCCGGCGACCTTCGCGTACCGCTTGATCATCTGCGTGTAGGTGAGGACGTCCGGGCCACCGACGTCGAAGCTGCGGTTCTCGTCCTGCGGCAACGACGCCGCGCCGACGAGGTAGTGCAGCACGTCGCGCACCGCGATCGGCTGGATCTTGTTGGACAGCCACTTCGGGCCGATCATCGCGGGCAGCTTGTGGGTGAGGTGCCGGAGCATCTCGAAGCTCGCCGAGCCGGAGCCCACGACGACGGCCGCCTGCAGCACCGCAGTGGGCACGCCCGAGGCCATCAGCAGGTTGCCGACCTCGACCCGGGAGGCGAGGTGCGGGCTGAGTTGGACGCCCTCGGGGTGGAGCCCACTGAGGTAGACGACGCGTCCGACGTCGCGCGACTGCGCCGCGAGGCCGAACGTGCGGGCGAGCTCGGCGTCGCGCTCGGCGAAGCCGGGCTTCCCGTCCATCGAGTGCAGCAGGTAGTACGCGACGTCGACTCCCTCGCAGGCCTCCTCGAGCGTCAGACGGCTGTTGGCGTCGCCCTCGACCACCTCGACCCGCGAGCCCCACGCGCGGGGTTCGATCTTCTCGGCGGAGCGGGTCAGGACGCGCACCCTCCAGCCCTCGTCGAGCAGCCGGGGGACCAGGCGGGCCCCGACGTAGCCGGTGGCGCCGGTGACGAGCGCGAGGCCGGTCACGAGAGCGCCTCGATCAGACCGGGCAGAACGAGCAGCATGCTGGCCGACCAGGTGACGTGGGTGATCATGGGTCCGAGAACTCCTCCGGTGACACGACGTTCCAGGCCGACGAGCACGCCCAGGACGGCTGCTGCGAACACGAGCATGAGATTGCCCGAGGCCACGGTGACGAGCGTGTAGACGATCGTCGTGGTGAGCACGGGATGACGTGCGGCCGCGGCGTACAGGGCTCCGCGGAAGAAGAGCTCCTCCGCGAGGCCGTTGACCAGGGTGATGACGAGCACGACGGGCAGGGACGCGAACCGCGCGTGGTCCAGGACGTCGTCGACCGCGGCGCGCAGCACCGGGACCTGCGCGACGATCACGGCCCCGACCGCGAACACCGCGACGGCGAGCAGGCCGACGCAGAACGGCTGCACCACCGGACGCACGAGTCCGGCCCCGCGCGTACGGGCCCAGCCGAGGTGCAGCCGGCCGGAGGCGAAGGCGCCGACGGTCCACACCCCGGCGAGCGCGGCGGTGAACCAGTAGAACCGGACGTCACCCGGCTCCAGGCTGAGGCTGAGGCCCAGCAGGGCGGCGCCGACGACGAGGGTCACGGCGGCGACCACCCGCCGACGCAGGAACTCACGATCGGTGTCGCGGTGGTCGCGCGGGACGACCGCCACGAACGAGGCGTTGGCGAACCGCGAGAGCTCGACACCCACGCGCCGGATCGGCATGGTCCCCACCCTAGGCACGCACCACCGGACCGGCCTCTCGGAGGACCGTGACGGTGGCTACACCCGTCCGGCGGACACGGCGGCGCGCAGCATCGGCAGCGGCGGCACCGACGCGACCAGGGCGAGGTCCTGGGCCGGGGTGGTGAGCCCGTCCAGGAAGTCGAGCACCCGGGCGGGCGGGTTCCGCTCGAACAGCAGCGGGAAGAACCGGGTGCCGTCGATCTCGCCGGAGGCCAGGCCGCGCAGCAGCAGCGAGTCCGCCATCAGGTGCCGGCGCGGATAGGCGCGGGGCGGGACTGGGGTGGTGCGGTCGAGCAGGGCCTCGGCGACCCCGGCCGCCTGCCGCTGCATCGCGGCGAAGGTGTACCCGGTGGAGGGACGGGTCGCGCCGCCCACGGTGCCGATCCGGAACACCCTGCCCCCGAACCGGATCCGTCGCCGGTGCTTGGCGTCGGTCATCGGGATGGAGCCGTGCTCGTCGCGCACCACGGTCGCGCCCGCGGCGCCGACCGCGGCCAGGTAGGCGTCCAGGCCCGCCTGCAGGCGGGACGGGTCGGCCCGGCCGGGCGCCAGCACCGTGTACTCGACCAGCGCCTCCCGCGAGCTGACGGGCAGCAGGTAGCCGAACCCGACGCCCTGCCTCGGCTGCGGGACCCGCAGGTCCATCAGCACGGCCTGGTCGGGGTCGAAGGTCCGCCGCTCGGTGCGCACGACAGCCCCGTGGAAGTGCTGCCACAGAGCTGTCCTCGGCCGTGGCGGGGTCTCCCCCGGCAGCGGGGCGGACGTCAGCACCCACGGCGCGTGCACCCTGGCACCACCGGCGTGCACGGTGACCCCGGACGACTCCTCGAGCACCGCGCCCGCCGTCGCGGGGACGTGCCGGACCGACAGCCCGGCGGCGGGATCGCGCACGAGGTCGCCCACCAGCGCGTAGAACGTGCTGGAGCGGACCATGTGGTAGTCGTGCGTCGGGCCGAGCTCGACGTCGACGACCCGCTCCGGCCCGGCGACCATGAGCGAGGGCCAGGTGCGGTCGGCGAACGGGTGCTTTCTCACCCCCCGGTCACGGCGGGACCAGAAGCTCCAGGTGCGGTCGTCCGGCGTGGTCACCAGCCGGTCGACGGGATCGACCACGACGATCCGCAGCCGGGAGCGCTGCGCCTGCCAGCGGCCCTTCCTCGGCGACATCCGCGCCAGAGCCAGCTGCTGCAGCACGCACGTCGCCGCGCCGCCGCCGCCGACCAGCACGAGGTCGGCCTCGATCCGCTCCACCGGGGGATCGTCGCAGACCGCGCTCCGTTGCTCGCGGCCCGCCCGGGGCTCACCGATGGCCGGCCCTCAGCGGAAACGGCGGCCCTCGTCGCGGCGGTAGGCCCACGCGGCCAGCCCGCCCATCAGCAGGGTCCAGACCACGACGTTCACGATCGCCGAGGTGGGGATCGCCGACGACGTGAGTTGGGAGACCACCAGGTCGCGTCCGCCGCGGGACGGCAGCAGCAGCGAGATCGCGTCCAGCCACCGGGGGAACATCTGCGGCGGGAGGAACAGCCCGCCGGCGAACGCCATCGGCAGGAAGATCATCTGGACGGCGGGCAGCGCCGCCTTGACCGGCAGCAGGTACCCGAGCGAGATCCCCATCAGCAGGAACGGCGTGCCCGCCGCCAGCAGGGCGAGCCCCGCCGCGAGAAGCTGCACCAGGGTCGCGGTGGCGCTGGTGAGCAGGGCCGCGATCAGCGCGATGACGCCGACGCCGGCGGCGGCGAAGGCGAGACCGGTGATCACCTTGGCCCCCAGCCGGGGAATCACACCGGCCGAGAGGGTGCGCAGGTACGGGTCCCACGGGGTGGCTCGCTCCTCGGCGGTGCCCAGCCCGAAGCTGAACAGGCACACCGACAGCACCGAGACCAGGGCCAGCTGACCGGCCGCCGACGTCGCGGCTGCCGGCTCGTCGCGCAGGGCGCTCTGCGGGACGATGAAGAACAGGAACGACAGCGCCGGGAACGCGATGTTGCCGACCACCGCCATCGGGACCCGCACCTGCTCGAGGAGCTGGTACCGGGTGTGCAGCGCGAGCGTGCTTCCGGCTCGTCCCTCGCCGTGGCGGGCGCTCCGACTGGTGGTTCGCTCGCTCCGCCCGCTCATCGGGTGACCTCCAGGTCCTTGGTACCGGCGTCGGAGTCGACGCCGTGCGCGCGGCGGGTGAGGGACAGGAACGCCTCTTCGAGCGAGGTGGCTGAGACCTCCAGGTCGGCGAACGGCACCGAGCGGTGCACCAGCTCGCGCACCACGGCGTCCGAGTCGACGGTGAGAAGGTCGAACCGGTCGGCCCTGCCCGGGGTCACCGACGTGACGCCGGGCAACCCCTCCAGCGCCGCCGGGTCGTCGGTGCGCAGGCTCACGCGGCGGACGTCGACGACGGCCCGGACGGCGTCCAGGCTGTCGTCGGCGAGGACCCGACCCCGGTCGATGACCACGACCCGCTCCGCGAGCGCCTGCACCTCCTCGAGGTAGTGGCTGGTCAGGACGACCGTCCCACCATCGGCGTGGAAGTCCCGGATCGCCTGCCACAGAGCATGTCTGGCGTCGACGTCCAGGCCAGTGGTCGGTTCGTCGAGGAAGACCAGACGAGGCCGGCCGACGAAGGCGAGCGCGACGGCGAGGCGGCGCTTCTGCCCGCCCGACAGCCCGCCGGTCTGGCGCGCGGCGAGGTCCTCGAGGCCGAAGCGCTCGAGCAGCTCACCGGTGGGCATGGGGGTCGCGTAGTGCCCGGCGACGAAGTCGACGACCTCGCGCACCTTGAGGAGCGGCGGCAGACCCGTCTCCTGCGGGGTGTTGCCCATCAGGCGGCGGTTCACGGCGTCGCGGGGGTCGCCGCCGAACAGCTCGATCCTGCCCGCGGTGGGGCGTCGCAACCCGAGCAACAGGCTGATCAGGGTGGACTTGCCGGCGCCGTTCGGCCCGAGCAGGCCGATCAGCTGGCCGGCCGGGACGTCGAGGCTGACGCCGTCCAGCGCCACCGTGGCGTCGAACGTGCGCCGGACGTCGACGGCCCGGGCGAGGAGCTCGGTGCTCGTGGTCATGGTGTGCTTCCCCCTAGGAGCTCGCGGAGCTTGGCCAGGTAGTCCTCGAACGCCCGGCGTCCGGGACCGGTGATCGAGACGTAGGTGACGGGCGTGCGCCCGGAGTGCGCCTTGTCGACGGCGACGTAGCCGGCGTCCTCCAGCCTGCGCAGGTGGGTCGAGAGGTTGCCCGCGGTCATCTCCAGCAGCTGTTGGAGGCGTGGGAAGGTGATCTGGTCCCTGGGCCCGAGCGTGGCCAGGGTGGTCATCACCCGGAGCCGGGCCTGGGCGTGGATCACCGGGTCGAGCTCGGTCGAGGCGGTCATGCCCGCAGCCGTCGCACCGTGAAGTACGCGGCGGCGGCGAGGAGTCCGCCGCCGCCCGCCAGGCTCATCACCGCGAGCATCCCGGGCATGCCCACGAGCACGCCGGCCGTGACGCAGACCGCGAACCAGGCGCCGAGCGCGAACATGTGCGGGTCGCGCCAGACGGCCGCGCCCATCATGTAGAGCACCGAGACGAGCAGGCACGACATGGTCGGCCACAGCAGCTCGAGCACCTCGCGGTCGACGCCCTGACCGCCGAGGGCCACGAGCACGGCGAACAGGGTGCCGAAACCGATGAACCAGCTCCAGCCGTAGAGGACGCCACGCAGGTCGTCCTCGCCGCGCACGCCGCGCGCCTGGCGGGCCGAGTGGGTGGCGGTGACCACGCCCGCCCCGACGATCAGCCCCGACAGCAGCACCCCTGCGACCGGGACGGGGACCTCGACCGGCGAGGCGCCGGACCGGGCCGCCCACATCGCTCCGAGACCGACCAGCCAGGCCGTGCCCCAGGCGCCGTAGAGAAGACCGACGTCGATCTGGGTGCGGGCCCGGACGTGCGCCTGCTGACCCTGCACCAGCGCCAGGCTCTGCTGGGCGTCCAGCTGCTCGTCGGTCAGGGGCGGGGACTGCTTGTCGGGGCTCACAGAGTACTTTGTACCGCAAACTAGTTTGCCCTGTCCAGAGGTAGGCGGCCGGAACGCGCAGCCGATCAGGCGATCGCTCAGAGGCCGGTCAGCAGTCGGGCGAGCGACCCGGCGGCCGGTCGTCGAGCTTGGCGAGCATCGCGGTGAACACCTCGTCCAGCACCGCGAGCTGCTCGGGCGCGATCAGGTCGAACACGTTCTCCCGCACCGTGCGGACGTGGCCGGGGGCACGGTCCTGCACGACCTGCCAGCCCTCGTCGGTGAGCACGGTGCGGTTGCCACGCCGGTCGAGCGGGTCGCGCTCGCGCCGCACCCAGCCACGCTCGGCCAGCCGGTCCACGGCGTGCGAGAGCCGGCTCGGCGACGACGACACCATGTCGGCCAGCTCGCTCATCCGCAGCGAGCGACCGGGAGCCTCGGAGAGCATCGCCAGGATGATGTAGTACGTCTGCGGCAGGCCGGACTCGTCCTGCATCTGGCGGTCGATGGCGCTGAACAGCTTGCGGCTGACGGCCAGGTAGGCGCGCCAGACCCGCTGCTCGTCGTCGTCGAGCCAGCGCGTCACGACCCCACCCTCCTCGCGGACCGCCCCGAACCGTCCGGTGCCGCCGTGGTCCCACCCGCCGCGAGGTTACCCCCGGGCGAGGTGCCGCGAGATGACCATCCGCTGGATCTGGTTCGTGCCCTCGAAGATCTGCATCACCTTCGCCTCGCGCATGTAGCGCTCGACCGGGAAGTCGCGGGTGTAGCCGTACCCGCCGAGCACCTGGACGGCGTCTGTGGTCACCTTCATCGCGGCATCGGTGGCGACCAGCTTGGCGATCGAGGCCTGCTGGCTGAACGGCCGGCCGAGGTCCTTGAGCCGCGCGGCCCGCAGCACGGTCGCGCGGGACGACTCCACCGCGGCGGCCATGTCGGCCAGCAGGAACCCCAGGCCCTGGTGGTCGATGATCTTCTGCCCGAACGCCTCGCGCTTCTTGGCGTAGGCGACAGCATCGTCGAGGGCACCCTGCGCCAGACCCGTTGCCACAGCGGCGATCCCGAGGCGCCCGGAGTCCAGGGCGGAGAGCGCGATCGGGAGACCATGCCCCTCGGACCCGATCAGCCGGTCGCCGTCGACCTGGCAGGCGTCGAAGTTCACCGTGGTCGTGTGGTCGCAGTGCAGGCCCATCTTCTTCTCGGGCGCACCGAACGACAGGCCGGGCGCACCGGCCGGGACGACGAAGCACGAGACGCCCTTGGTGCGGTGCTCGCCCGTGCGCAGGAAGGAGGTGTAGTAGTCGGCGTTGCCGCCGTGGCTGATCCAGGACTTGGTTCCGTCGACGACCCAGCCGTCGCCCTCCTGCCGGGCCCGCGTGCGCATCGCCGCCGGGTCGGAGCCGGCGTGCGGCTCGGACAGGCAGTACGCACCGAGCTGCTCGCCGCCGAGCATGTCGACCAGGAGGTCCTGCTTCTGCTGGTCGGTGCCGTAGGTGGCCACCGGCAAGGCGGTGAGGCCGTGCACGCTGACCCCGACGCCGACCGAGGCCCACGCCGAGGCGATCACCTCGAGCACCTGGAGGTACACCTCGTACGGCTGGCCGCCGCCGCCGAGATCCTCGTCGTAGGGCAGGCCCAGCAGCCCCGAGCGTCCGAGCAGGGCGAAGACGTCGCGCGGGAACCGCTCGGCCGCCTCGTCCTGGGAGGCGCGCGGCGTCAGCTCCTTGCGGGCGATCTCCTCCGTGAGGGCCAGCAGGTCCTCGGCCTCCGGGGTGGGCAGCACGCGGTCGACGGTCATGGCAGTACTCTAACGGCTGTCCCAGTACTGTCCGACCCTCCGAGGAGCGCCCCACCGTGAAGATCGACGCAGCATCTGCCCTGGTCACCGGCGGGGGCAGCGGCCTCGGGGCCGCCACCGCGCGCACGCTCGCGCAGGCCGGCGCGGCCGTCGTCGTCGCTGACCTGACGTCCTCCCCCGGTGCGGCCGTGGTCGCGGAGATCACCGCGGCCGGCGGGCGGGCGCAGTTCGTCCCGACCGACGTCACCGACGAGGCGGCCGTCCAGGTCGCCGTCGACGCCGCGACCGCGCTGGCGCCGTTGCGGGTGGTCGTCAACTGCGCCGGCATCGGCACGCCCGGCAAGGTCGTCGGCAAGAAGGGTCCGCTGCCCCTCGCGGCCTTCGCCCAGGTGCTCCAGGTGAACCTGGTCGGCACCTTCAACGTGATCCGGCTGGCCGCCGCCGCGATGATGCGGACCGAGCCGGTCGAGGGCGAGCGGGGCGTCGTGGTCAACACCGCCTCGGCCGCGGCGTTCGACGGCCAGATCGGGCAGGCGGCGTACTCGGCGTCCAAGGGCGGTGTCGTGGGCATGACGCTGCCGATCGCGCGCGAGCTCGCGTCCAGCCTGATCCGGGTGATGACGATCGCGCCGGGGCTGTTCGAGACCCCGATGCTGGCCGGGCTGCCGCAGGAGGCGCAGGACTCCCTCGGCCGGCAGGTGCCGCACCCGTCCCGGCTCGGCCACCCGAGCGAGTACGCGGCGCTGGTCGAGCACGTCGTGGCGAACCCGATGCTCAACGGCGAGGTGATCCGCCTCGACGGCGCGATCCGGATGGCGCCGCGGTGAGGTGGCGCTGAGCGCCGTGGCGGCTGGCAGCACCCCCCGGCACCAGGAGCTGTTCGACGCCCTGGTGGCGCTGTTCCTGGCCGAGGGGTTCGCCCGCTCCACCCTGGACGACCTCGCGGCCCGGCTGCGCTGCTCGAAGTCGACGCTCTACCAGCTGGCGCGCAGCAAGGACGAGCTCGTCCGCCTCGTCGCCGTGCACTTCTTCCGTGGTGCGACGGCGCGGGTGGAGGCGGCGGTCGCACCGTGCGCGGGTGCTGCCGACCGGGTCGAGGCGTACCTGCGCGCGATCGGCGACGAGCTGCGACCCGGCTCCGCGGTGTTCTTCGCCGATCTGGCCGGCTCGGCACCCGCCCGAGACGTGTACCGGCAGAACACCGCCATCGCGGCCGCCCGCGTCGGCGAGATGCTCGCCGACGGAGTCCGTACCGGCGAGTTCCGTTCTGTGCCTTCCGCTTTCGTCGTCGACCTGGTCGGTGCCCAGATGGTGCGGATCCAGCAAGGACACGTGCGCGCCGAGACCGGGCTCGGGGACGCGGCCGCGTACGAGGCGCTCGCCGGTCTCGTCCTGCACGGCGTCGCGTCGGGATCCGGCGGCTGATCGGCGCTCGTCGGGACTGTCCACAAGAGGACCCACGTCGTACGGTGCCGGGGTGCGCCGTGACCCCCACGAGAACGTGGCCACCGTCCTGGTGGACCCCGCGCACCTGCGTGCGCTGGAGATCGCGCTGGTCGAGCGCGACCTGTGGGTCTGGCCGGTGGCGACCGCCCCGGTCTGCGTCGACGGCCCGCGCCAGGCCTCGCAGCTGCGCCGCCGACTGGTCGAGTCGCGCCGAGGGGCCTGGGCCTGCGCCGCCGGGTGGACGCCGGTCCGTCGCCGAGCGCGCTCCGGCCGCCGAGT
>JBBQSN010000071.1:0-17559 GCA_038213835.1 Actinomycetales bacterium | reverse complement strand
CTGTCCGCTCGATGTGTGACGGGCTGCGGGTGGGCCTACCCTCACAGTCTGCCGGGGGGGTACCGTGCCGTGCCGTGCCGTGCTCTGGTCCTCGTGCGCGAGGGGAGGCCTGATGACGATTCGTACCGCGCTCATCGGGTTCGGCACGGCGGGCCGGGTGTTCCACGCCCCGTTCCTGCACGGAGACCCCGAGTACTCCCTCGACGTCGTCGTGACGGGCAGTCCGGAGCGGGTGGCCGAGGCAGGCGAGCGGTACCCGCAGGCTCGGATCGTCCCGCGCCCCCACGATGTCTTCGACCTCGCCGGCTCCCTCGACCTCGTCGTGGTCGGGTCCCCTCCCGCTACCCACGTACCGCTCGCGCGCCGGTCCATCGACGCCGGGCTGGCCGTCGTCGTCGACAAGCCGCTGGCCGTCACGGCGTCGGAGGGCGAGTCGCTCGTCGAGCACGCGGATCGGCGGGGCGTCGCCCTGACCGTGTTCCAGAACCGGCGCTGGGACGGCGACTTCCTCACCCTGCGCTCGTTGGTCGACAAGGGCCACCTCGGGGACGTCCGACGGTTCGAGTCCCGGTTCGAGTGGTGGAAACCGGTGGAGATCAAGGCGTGGAAGGCGGAATCGACGCCGAGCCAAGGGGGTGGCGTCCTCTTCGACCTCGGGGCCCATCTCATCGACCAGGCCATCCAGCTGTTCGGTCCCGTCGAGAGCGTCCAGGCCGAGCTGTCGACGCACCGTTCGGGCGGTGGTGCCGAGGACGACGCGTTCGTCTCTATTCTGCACCGCTCGGGCGTCCGTTCACACCTGTCGATGAACGCGATGGCCGCCCAGGTGGGGCCACGGTTCCATCTGCTCGGCTCCCGGGCCGCCTACACGAAGTGGGGGCTGGACCCGCAGGAAGCGGCGTTGAAGGCCGGTGCCCTGCCCACCGACCCGGAGTTCGCCCGAGAGCCTGAGTCGTGCTGGGGACGGCTCGGGGTCGATGGTTCGCTGCGGCGGGTGCCGACGCTTCACGGCAGCTACGCCACCTTCTACCGGCGTCTCGCAGACGCCCTGCTGCGCGGCGGGCCGCTTCCCGTCGACCCCGCCGACGCGGTCGCCGTCGTCTCGATCATCGAGTCCATCCACCGGGACTTCCCGGTAGCCACCCAGGACGCCTGACCCGAGGTGCCACGGTTCGCTCGGAGGCCGACCGGGCTGTCGACGTGCGGGCGCTGCCGCTTGAGCAGGCGGTGCGGCCCTCCCGCAGCCGTCGGGCCCGGGTCGACGAGACGACCCAGGCCCGACGGGGGGGCTGCGGTATCAGGTCACCCGGTCAGCTCGGACAGCGTCGGGTCGTCCGCGTAGGCCTCCTTGGCGTTCTCCTTCGTGACGATCTGCGGTGGCAGCAGGTTGGCGGGGACGACCTTGACGCCGTTGTCGTAGCTCTCTGTGTCGGTGACGGTCGGCTCCTCCCCCGCCTGCAGCGCCTGCACCATCTCCAGGGTCGCCTTGACCAGGTCGCGGGTGTCCTTGTTGATCGTGGAGTACTGCTCGCCGGCCATGATCGACTTGACCGACTCGACCTCGGAGTCCTGACCGGTCACGACCGGGACGGGCTTGCCGGCCGCCTTCACCGAGGTGATGACCGCGCGGCCCAGGGTGTCGTTGGGCGACAACACGCCGTCCAGCTCGGCTGAGGCGTAGCTCGAGGTCATCAGGGTGTCCATGCGCCGCTGCGCGTTCTCGGCCTTCCACCCCTGGGTGACGACCTGGTTGAACTCCAGCTGGCCCGAGGGGACGACCAGGGTCCCGTCGTCGATCTTCGGCTGCAGCACGCTCATGGCGCCATCGAAGAAGACCTGCGCGTTGGCGTCGTCCGGCGAGCCGGCGAACAGCTCGATGTTGTAGGGGCCCTCGGGCTTCTTCGCGGCCATGCCCTCCAGGAGGGCGTTCCCCTGCAGGACGCCCACCTCGAAGTTGTCGTAGGCCACGTAGTAGTCGACCGCGTCGGTGTTCTTCAGCAGCCGGTCGTAGGCGATCACGACCGCGCCGGCGTCGCGGGCGGCCTCGACCTGGCTGCCCAGCTGGGAGCCGTCGATCGCACCGACGACGATGACCTTGGCGCCCTTGGTCACCATCGACTGGATCTGGTTCTGCTGCTCCGAGACACCCCCGTTGGCGAACTGGACGTCGGCCTCGTAGCCCGCGTCTGCGAGGCCTGTCTTGAACAGCTCCTCTGCGAGGACCCAGTTCTCGGAGGTCTTCTGGGGGAGGGAGATGCCGATGAGGGCTCCCTCCTCGAACCCCCCGGCGGAGCTGCCGGCGGCGTCGGGGCCTGTGGTGGTGGGCTCGGACCGTCCGCATCCGGTCAGTGCGAGAGCGACGACGGCGGAGACCGCCAGCGCCTTGGCGAGTGTGCGCATCTGTGTGTTCACCTTCTGATCGGGAGTGCTGGTGATGAGGGGAAAGGTGCGTGGGGCAGCGGCAGGAACTGCTGTCAGACCTCCTGCCTGATGGTGTCCGTCGTCCGCTCGGACGCCTTCTCCTCCGCGGTGGGCCCGCTCGGTGGGGGGGTCCGGCCCGTGAAGTTCTGCATGAGCAGCCCGGTGATGGAGCGTCGGCCCTGGCTCTTGTTGTAGACGTCGAAGGCAACGGCGATGAGCAGCACGAGGCCCTTGATGATCTGGGTCATGTCGGCACCGATGCCCAACAGCTGCAGACCGTTGTTGAGCACCGCCATGACCAGACCGCCGATGACCGACCCGACGACTGTTCCGACGCCGCCGGTGACGGCGGCTCCGCCGATGAAGACGGCCGCGATGGCGTCCAGCTCCCAGCCGACGCCGTCGAAGGGGCCTGAGGCGTTCGACCGCGCGACGAACATCATCCCGGCGAGCGCGGCGAGGATCGACATGTTCATCATGACCAGGAAGTTCACGTTCTTGCTGCGGACGCCGGACAGCTCGGCCGCGTGCCGGTTGCCGCCGACGGCGTACACGTGCCGGCCGATGATGGTGCGGGTCGAGACGAAGCCGTAGACCAGCACCAGGGCGCCGAGGATCAGGGCGGAGACGGGCATCGACGTGCCCGGGCGGCCCGAGCCCATGAGCAGGGTGACGGCGAGGATCGCGACACAGATCAGGCCCAGCCGCACGAAGGTCGTCGTCGAGCTCTCCAGCACCGCACCGATCTTCAGCTGGTTGCGACGGGTGCGAAGCGTGCCGACGACCAGGGCCACGCACAAGCCGAGGCCGATCATCAGCGTCAGGTTGTTGTATCCGGTGTCGGGGCCCACCTCGGGCAGGTAGCCGGCCCCGATCACCCGGAACTCGGGGCTCACCGGCACCGTGTTGGACTTCCCGACGAACTGGTTCGCGCCGCGGAAGATGAGCATGCCGGCGAGGGTGACGATGAAGGCGGGAATGCCCACGACCGCCACCCAGAAGCCTTGCCACGCACCGATCAGGGCGCCGACCACGAGGCCGAGCAGGATCCCGGCCCACCAGGGCAGCCCCCAGTCACGCATCGCTATCGCCACCACGATGCCCGCGAAGGCGGCGATCGAGCCGACCGACAGGTCGATGTGGCCGGCGATGATCACCAGCACCATGCCGATGGCGAGCACGAGGATGTAGGAGTTGCCCTGGAAGATGTTGATGACGTTCTCGGGCCGCAGCGTCAAGCCATCGGTCAGGACCTGGAAGAGCACGATGAGGGCGACGAGGGCGAAGATCATCCCGAACTGGCGGGTGTCGCCCCCGAAGATCTCCTTCAGCTTGTTCATGATGCTCCCGGGGGACGTCGGGCGGGCTTCGCCCGCTGGGGCGGAGAGGTGAGGGTCATGCCGGGGTGGCGGTTCGCGAGGCGCCGGCGGTCATCAGGCGCATGAGGGACTCCTGGTTGGCTTCGGCCTTGTCGAGGACACCGGTGATCGTGCCCTCCGAGATGCTGTAGATCCGGTCGGACAGGCCCAGCAGCTCCGGTAGCTCCGACGACACCACGATGATCCCCTTGCCCTCCTCGGCGAGCCGCTGGATGATCCCGTAGATCTCGTACTTGGCGCCGACGTCGATCCCCCGCGTGGGCTCGTCCAGGATCAGCAGCTCCGGGTCCGTGAAGAGCCACTTGGCCAGCACGACCTTCTGCTGGTTCCCGCCCGACAGTTTGCTGACGCCGTCGTCGACCGAGGGCGTCTTGGTCCGCATCGCCTTGCGGAAGTCCTCGGCTGCCACATGCTCGGCGCGGCGGTCCACGACGAACCGCTTGGAGATCTTGCTGAGCTTGGCCGACACGGT
Organism: Actinomycetales bacterium; assembly: GCA_038213835.1. GTDB lineage: Bacteria > Actinomycetota > Actinomycetes > Actinomycetales > CAWJMD01 > JBBQSN01. The sequence continues at coordinate 13,287 of JBBQSN010000071.1, read as the reverse complement.
GGTGGTCTTGACGTCGTCGAGCAGGTTGAGGCCGAGCAGCTTCCGGTCCTCGGTGACGTAGCCGATACCGGCCTCGATGGCGCGTGGAACAGTGCGGAGCTGGACCTCCCGGCCGTTCAGGACCATCCGCCCGGACAGCCAGGTGCCGTAGGACCGGCCGAAGATCGACCGCATCAGCTCCGTCCGCCCGGCGCCCATCAGACCGGCGAACCCGACGATCTCCCCGCGGCGCACGAAGAACTCCGACTCCTTGCAGACCAGGCGCTCAGGCACCTGCGGGTGGGCGACGGTCCAACCGCTGACCTCGAAGAACTTCTCGCCGATCGACGGGGTGTGGTCTGGGAAGCGGGACTCCAGCGACCGCCCGACCATGCCGCGAATGATCCGGTCCTCATCGACGCCGTCGGCCCGTACGTCGATCGTCTCCACCGTCTGACCGTCGCGGATGATGGTGATCGCGTCGGCGATGGCCTCGATCTCATTGAGCTTGTGGCTGATCATGATCGACGTGATGCCCTTGCCCTGCAGCCCCCTGATCAGGTCCAGCAGGTGATGCGAGTCCTCCTCGTTCAAGGCCGCGGTGGGCTCGTCGAGGATGAGCAGCTTGACCTGCTTGCTCAGGGCCTTGGCGATCTCGACGAGCTGTTGCTTACCGATCCCGATGTTCTTGATCGGCGTCTCGGGGTCCTCGCGCAGGCCGACCCGGGCCAGCAGCTCACGGGCCCGGTTGTTCGTGGCCACCCAGTCGATCACCCCGCGGGAGGTCGTCTCGTTCCCGAGGAAGATGTTCTCCGCGATGGACAGCTCCGGGATGAGCGCCAGCTCCTGGTGGATGATGACGATCCCGGCGTGCTCGGAGTCGCGGATGCCCCCGAACCGGACCTCCTCCCCGTTGAACCGGATCTCGCCCTCGTACGAGCCGTAGGAGTGCACACCGGACAGGACCTTCATCAACGTCGACTTGCCGGCACCGTTCTCGCCGCAGATGGCGTTGACGTCACCGCGCCGGACGCTCAGGTTGACGTCCGACAGCGCCTTGACCCCCGGGAAGGACTTGGAGATGCCATGCATCTCGAGGATGACATCTCTGTCCACAAGCGCTCCCTGATGCCGTCGAGCTGTCCGGTTAGGCGCCCGCTCCGCAAACGGGTTGCCGCTCGCAGAACATACGCCAAGCAGTCGAGCCCGTCGCTAACGAATGTGCAACGGGCCCGGTCGACCGGTTCGCGGTGCAACGTCACGCTTTCACATCCATTGCACCCCAATGGCTTCCAGCTTGCCGATCCAGGGTCGACCAGTGGGCCGCCGTCATCACGCAGGAGGTGGATCGCCAAGGCAGCCACCCATCCGACCAAGCACCTCGAAACCGACATCTGCCCTCTGGTCGCCCACTGCAGCACCACTCCGAGACCCGTCATCCGGACCAGAGCGCCGACGAGATCTTCGAGCTTCTCGGCCGAGATCGATCGCGGAAATCGTTGCAGGACGCTAGCGGACGGTGTGGCCCGCTGACCGCAGGGCGTCCTTGACGTCGCCGACCGCGAGGTCGCGGAAGTGGAAGACGCTGGCCGCCAGGACGGCGTCCGCCCCGGCCTCGACCGCAGGGGCGAAGTGGGCGACAGCGCCGGCCCCGCCGCTGGCCACGACCGGCACCTGCACCGCCGCACGTACCAGCCGGATCAGCTCGAGGTCGAAGCCGTCGCGGGTGCCGTCAGCGTCCATGGAGTTGAGCAGGATCTCCCCCGCCCCGAGCTCGGCCACCCGACGGGCCCAGTCGATCGCGTCGACACCGGTGCCGGTGCGGCCACCGTGGGTGGTCACCTCGAAGCCGGACGCGGTGGTGGTGCCCTCGCGCACCCGCCGGGCGTCGAGCGAGAGCACGAGCACCTGGGAGCCGAACCGGTCCGCGATCTCGTTCACCAGCCGCGGACGGGCGATTGCTGCCGTGTTCACCCCGACCTTGTCGGCGCCCGCGCGCAGCAGCCGGTCGACGTCCTGGATCGTGCGGACCCCGCCGCCCACGGTCAGCGGGATGAAGACCTGCTCGGCGGTGCGCCGGACGATGTCGTAGGTGGTCTCGCGCTCGCCGGTCGAGGCCGTGACGTCGAGGAAGGTCAGCTCGTCGGCCCCCTCGGCGTCGTAGCGCGCCGCGAGCTCGACCGGGTCGCCGGCGTCGCGCAGGTTCTCGAAGTTGACGCCCTTGACGACGCGGCCGGCGTCGACGTCGAGGCAGGGGATGACCCGGACGGCGACCGACACGCGACGAGGTTAGTCAGCCCGTCAGTCCCCCACGTAGCCGGGACCGGTGCGGGGTGGTGCGACCGTTCGCGCCGGACGTCGAACACGAGGTGCGTGACCCGGTCGCCGGCGATGATCCGGGGGGCCTCCAGCTCGATCGGCTCGGTGAGCGAACCCGAGCCGAAGAACGGCACGCCGGTGCCCAGCACGTCCGGCGCGAGATTCATCACCACCTGGTCGACCAGCCCCAGCCGCAGCGCCTGCCCGCCGACGTCCCCGGCGGTCATCGAGACGTCCTTGTCGCCGGCGTAGGCGCGGGCCCGCTCGACGCTGGCGACGAACGTGAACGGAGCCGTCGCTGCCCACGTCCAGCCGGTCGGGGGCTCGTGCGTCACGACGAAGACGTGGCCGCCGGCCGGTGGCTGGCCGGCCGCCCCACCCGTCGACAGGCAGCGCCCGATCACCCCGGCCGCGGTGCGGTCACGCATCTGCGCGAGGTACCCGGCGGTCGGCGGCGAGACGTGGAAGACCCGCTCCTCGTCACCCAGGGGCAGGGCGACGGACCCGTTGCCGCACCAGTCGAAGATCGGTCCGGGCATGTCGTCGTCCATCGCGACGAACCCGTCCAGGGACACAGCGGCGTTCATGACGACCTTGCCCATGGCCGTTCTCCTCTCCCAGGGGGGTGCTCTCCCAGGGAGGACCGCACCGGGGGCGCCGGCTCATCGGTCGTCCGCCGCCGGGTCAGTCCTGGCGGGTCTGCACCTGGACGAACGGCGGTCTGACCACCCGGCAGCGCAGCCGGCGCCCCCGCACGTCGACGCTGAGCTCGTCGTCGGCGGCGGTGCCGGGCGGCAGCAGCGCCAGCGCGATCCCCTGCTTGAGCGTCGGCGAGAACGTCCCGGACGTCGTCCGCCCGACCACCGCCCCCTCGTCGTCGACGACGTCGAGGCCGGCCCGGGGCACGCCGCGGTCGATCGCGAGCAGGCCCCAGAGCTGGCGCGCGGGTCCCGCGGCCTTCTCGGCCGTCAGCACCTCGCGTCCCCAGAAGGCGTCCTTCTTCCAGCCGACCGCCCACCCGACCCGGGCCTGGACGGGAGTGATCTCGAGCGAGAGCTCGTGACCGTGCAGCGCGTACCCCATCTCGGTGCGCAGGGTGTCGCGGGCGCCGAGCCCGGCAGCCCGTCCGCCCCGGGCCGTCGCGGCCGCGACCAGCGCGTCCCACAGCGGTCCGGCCCCGTCCCACAGCGGCAGCAGCTCGTAGCCGCGCTCACCGGTGTACCCGGTGCGGCACACGACGACCGGCGAGCCGTTCCAGTCGGTCTCGACGAAGGACATGTAGTCGTGGCCGGTGGGCAGACCGAGGTCGCCCAGCACCTCGTCCGAGAGCGGGCCCTGCACGGCCAGGACGGCGTACCCGTGGTGCAGGTCCTCCACCTGCACGCCCTCGGGGGCGGCGTCGGCCAGCCGGCGCACCACCTCGGCGGTGTTCGCGGCGTTCGGGACGAGGAAGACGTCGTCGTCCGAGCGCAGGTAGGCGATCAGGTCGTCGACCGCTCCGCCGGTCGCGTCGTCGCAGCACAGCGTGTACTGCGCCTGCCCCGGCTCGATCCGTCCGAGGTCGTTCGCGAGGGCGGCGTTCACGAAAGCGGCCGCGCCGGGACCGGACACGCGGGCCTTGCCGAGGTGGCTGACGTCGAACACGCCGACCGCCTCGCGCACGGCCGTGTGCTCGGCGACCACGCCGCCGCCGGGGTACTCCAGGGGCATCGACCAGCCGCCGAAGTCGGCGAGCTTGGCCCCCGACGCGAGGTGCCGGTCGTGCAACGGGCCGGTCAGGGGGGACGCTGGGTGCTCCATGGCCGCAGAACCTACTCGCCGTGCCCACGAGGGGGAGAACTCGGCCGGGGTGGTTCGGTACCGGGCTGCTGCGCCACGTCGTCCCCCCGGTGTGCACAGGGGGGAAGCGCGCTCCCCGTTAGCATCGCGAGTCACCGCCACCGCACAGAGGAGACACGTGACCACGCTCAGCCTCACCGGCAAGGACGCCACCACCGTCGCCGCCGACGCACTCGTCCTGGCCACCACCCCGGCCACCGACGGGGCCGGCTCCGCCTCGGTGCTCGGCGCCGACACCCTGCCCGCCGGCGTGCGTCGCGCCCTCGAGTCCGCGCTGCCCGCGCTCGGCGTGAAGGGCACGGCCGACGAGGTGGTCCGCGTGCCGTCGCCCGAGGGCGTGCGTGCCAAGGTGGTCGTGCTCACCGGCACCGGTCGCCCCGGACCGAAGGACCAGACCGTGCCGGACGAGGCCTTGCGCCGCGCCGCCGGTGCGGCCGTCCGCACCCTGGCCGGCCACGCCCACGTCGTGCTCGCCCTGCCCACCGACACGGTGGGCCGGGTGGCCGCCGTCGCTGAGGGTGGCCTGCTCGGCGCCTACGCGTACACCGAGTACCGGCGGCGCACCGCAGACCCGTCCCAGGCCGCCGTCGCGAAGATCACGCTCGCGACCTCGGCGCACCGCGACCGCGGCGCGAAGACCGCCGTCGCCCGGGCGCACGTGCTGGCCGAGGCCGTGGCGGCCACCAAGGACCTCGTCAACTGCCCGCCCCTCGACCTGTTCCCGGCCCGCTTCGCCGAGATCGCCCAGGCGCTCGGCACGGAGCACGGGGTCACCGTGACGGTGCTCGACGAGGCGGCCCTGCGCAAGGCCGGCTACGGCGGCCTCGTCGGCGTCGGCCAGGGCTCAAGCCGCGGGCCGCGCCTGGTGAAGATGTCCTACACGCCGGCCGGTCGCGCCGCCGGCCGCAAGCACCTCGCCCTGGTCGGCAAGGGCATCACCTTCGACTCCGGCGGTCTGTCGATCAAGCCGGCCGCGGGCATGGAGACGATGAAGCTCGACATGGCCGGTGCTGCCGCCGTCATGCACACCGTCGTCGCGGCGTCGCGGCTGGCGCTCCCGGTCGCGGTCACCGGCTGGCTCTGCCTGGCCGAGAACATGCCGTCGGGCACGGCGCAGCGCCCCTCCGACGTCATCACGATCTACGGCGGCCGCACGGTCGAGGTGCTCAACACCGACGCCGAGGGCCGGCTGGTGCTGGCCGACGGCATCGTCGCCGCCTGCGAGGAGAACCCCGACGTGCTGGTCGACGTCGCGACCCTCACCGGCGCCCAGATGGTCGCGCTCGGCAACCGGGTCAGCGCCGTGATGGCCAACGACGACGACCTGCGCGACCAGGTGACCCGCGCCGCAGCCGACAGCGGCGAGCAGTTCTGGCCGATGCCGCTGCCCGCCGAGCTGCGCTCGTCGATGGACTCCCCCGTCGCCGACATCGCCAACATCGGCGACCGGTTCGGCGGCATGCTCGTCGCCGGGCTGTTCCTGTCCGAGTTCGTCGGGACGGGTGCCGACGGCGAGACCGTCCCGTGGGCGCACCTCGACATCGCCGGACCGGCGTTCAACTCCGGTGGCGCGCACGGCTACACGGGCAAGGGCGGCACGGGCGTGGCGGTGCGCACCCTGCTCACGCTGGCCGAGCGGCTCGGCTGAGGGTGCTCAGGGTCCGCCGAGCTGGCGTCGGGCCTCGGCCGCGGCGGCCTTGACCCGGGCGTTCCACTCCCGCATCCGGCTCGGGTAGCCCGAGAGGTTGACGTCGAAGACCGGGACGCCGAGGTCCTTGGCGAACCTCTCGGCGGCCCGCGGGTCGGGCACCGGGCGCCGGGTCCACTCGCCGTCGCCGGCCACGAGCAGGATCGTGGTCGGCGTGACGGTGGTGGCCGGCTCGACGTAGCCCTCCACCTCCGTGCGCGTGCGGACGAAATCGGCCAGGTGCTGCTGCACCGCGCCCAGCTGCACCTGGCCGGTCGGGGCGTCGGAGCCCGGCTCCGCGGCGGTCCGTCCCCCGCCTCGTGTCAGACGTGACATCCACCCCATGCACCAACGGTAGCGGCGAGCTGGACGCGATGGGGTCCCGTTGCGACGAGTGCGCTGGGTAGTGCCAGGATGGGCACACACCGACAGGACACCTCCCGGCACGCGCACGACCACTGCCGCCGGGCCGGACCCACAGGAGCGAACCCTCATGGCCGAGGCCACCGGCGACACCTTCGACATCGTCATCCTGGGAGGTGGGAGCGGCGGCTACGCCTGCGCGTTCCGGGCGTCCGAGCTGGGGCTGAGCGTCGCCCTCGTCGAGAAGGGCAAGCTCGGCGGCACCTGCCTGCACAACGGCTGCATCCCCACCAAGGCCCTGCTGCACTCGGCGGAGATCGCCGACGGCGCACGCGAGGCCGGCAAGTTCGGGGTGCGCGCCACGCTCGAGGGCGTCGACATGGCCGCCGTGAACGAGTACAAGGACGGCATCGTCTCGCGCCTCTACAAGGGCCTGCAGGGCCTGGCGAAGGCGCACCAGGTCACCGTGGTCGAGGGCGAGGGACGGCTGTCCTCCCCCACCACCGTCACCGTCGGCGACCGCACCCTGACCGGCAAGAACGTGGTGCTGGCCACCGGGTCCTACGCCCGCTCGCTGCCCGGTCTGGAGATCGGCGGCCGGGTCATCACCTCCGACCAGGCGCTGACCCTTGACCACGTGCCGGACAGCGTCGTGGTCCTCGGCGGCGGCGTGATCGGCGTCGAGTTCGCCAGCGTCTGGAAGTCCTTCGGCGCCGACGTCACCATCGTCGAGGCGCTGCCGCGCCTGGTGCCCGGCGAGGACGAGGCCGCCAGCAAGGTGCTCGAGCGCGCCTTCCGCAAGCGCAAGATCGCGTTCAAGACCGGCGTCCGGTTCTCCGGGGTCGATCAGAACAGCTCCGGCGTGAAGGTCTCGCTCGAGAGCGGCGACACGATCGAGGCCGACCTGCTGCTGGTGGCCGTGGGCCGCGGCCCGAACGGCACCGGCCTGGGCTACGAGGAGGCCGGCGTCACCGTCGACCGCGGCTTCGTCATCACCGACGAACGGCTGCGCACGGGGGTCGACGGCGTGTACGCGGTCGGCGACCTCGTCCCCGGCCTGCAGCTGGCCCACCGTGGCTTCGCCCACGGCATCTTCGTGGCCGAGGAGATCGCCGGCCTGAACCCGATGCCGGTGCTCGACCCCTCGATCCCCCGCGTCACCTACTGCGACCCCGAGGTGGCCTCGGTCGGCCTCACGGAGGCGCAGGCCAAGGAGAAGTACGGCGACGACCGGGTCGAGGTGTTCGAGTACAACCTGGGGGGCAACGGCAAGAGCCAGATCCTCGGCACCACCGGCTTCGTCAAGCTGATCCGCGAGAAGGAGGGACCCGTCGTCGGGTTCGTCGCGGTGGGTGCCCGGATGGGTGAGCAGGTCGGCGAGGCCTCGCTCATCGTCAACTGGGAGGCCTGGCCGGAGGACGTCGCGAGCCTGCTCCACGCGCACCCGACCCAGAACGAGTCGCTCGGCGAGGCGCACCTGGCGCTGGCCGGCAAGCCCCTGCACGTGCACAACTGACCCACCCAGCCCCGCGTCCCAGCCCAGCAGCGACACACAAGATCGGAGAACCGATGTCCAGCTCCGTCGAGATGCCCGCCCTGGGTGAGAGCGTCACCGAGGGCACCGTCACCCGTTGGCTCAAGTCCGTCGGCGACACCGTGGAGGTCGACGAGCCGCTGCTCGAGGTCTCCACCGACAAGGTCGACACCGAGATCCCCTCGCCGGTCGCGGGGACGCTCGAGGAGATCCTGGTCGAGGAGGACGAGACGGTCGAGGTCGGCGCCGTGCTGGCCCGGATCGGCGACGGCTCCGGCGGCGGGGGCAGCGACAGCGGCGGCTCCGCGCAGTCCGAGGACACCGCACAGGACGAGCAGGACGACGAGCCCGCCGAGCAGGACGAGGAGCCCCAGCAGGACGAGGAGCCGGCCGAGCAGGACGAGGCGCCGGCCGAGCAGCCCAGCTCCGAGGCGCCGGTCGAGGCCGAGCAGCCCTCCGGCGACGCGCCCGCCGCCTCCGGCGGTCCCGCTGAGGGCACCGAGCAGCCCGAGCAGCAGGACGAGCCGGCCCCGGAGCAGTCCTCCGGCGGTGGCGGTGGCACGGAGGTCGTGATGCCGGCGCTCGGCGAGAGCGTCACCGAGGGCACCGTGACCCGCTGGCTCAAGGCCGAGGGCGACGCCGTCGAGGTCGACGAGCCGCTGCTCGAGGTCTCCACCGACAAGGTGGACACCGAGATCCCCTCGCCCGTCGCCGGCACGCTGCAGAAGATCCTGGTCGCCGAGGACGAGACCGTCGAGGTCGGCGCCCCGCTGGCCGTGGTCGGCGACGGGTCCGGCGCAGCGCCCGAGCCCGAAGCCGAGCAGGCCGAGCCCGAGGCGAAGCCCGCCGAGCCCGAGGCGAAGCCGGCCGAGCCCGAGCCCGAGCCGGCCGAGCCCGAGCCGGCTGAGCCCGAGAAGCCGCAGGACGAGAAGCCGCAGGACGAGGAGCCGCAGGACGAGAAGCCGCAGGACGAGGAGGTGCCCGAGGAGTCCACCCAGCCCTCCCCGCAGGCCACCGAGGCCCAGGAGGAGAAGGCGTCCGAGCCCGAGCCGGCGCAGGCCCCCGCCGGTGGCCAGGACGGCCCTCGCGACGAGCGCCGCGAGGCCTCCGCCGAGCAGCCCACCTCGCAGTCCCAGGCGCCCGCTGCGTCGCCGAGCGGGCCGTCGAGCGGCGACGCCGCCGGCTACGTCACGCCGCTGGTGCGCAAGCTCGCGTCCGAGCACGGGGTCGACCTGTCGGCCCTGACCGGCACGGGCGTCGGCGGCCGGATCCGCAAGCAGGACGTCCTGGCCGCCGCCGAGGAGGCCAAGAAGGCCGCCGATCCCGCGCCGGAGCCGGAGCCGGCCGCCGCACCGGCCGCGTCGGCGCCGTCGGCCTCGTCGTCGAGCGGCACGAAGGCGCCGGCCGTCGCCGCACAGCGCGGCACCACCGAGAAGATGTCGCGGATGCGCAAGCTGATCGCGACCCGGATGGTGGAGTCGCTGCAGGTCTCCGCGCAGCTCACCACCGTGGTCGAGGTCGACCTCAGCAAGGTGGCGCGGCTGCGCGGGCGGGCCAAGGTCTCGTTCGAGCAGCGCGAGGGCGTCAAGCTGTCGTTCCTGCCCTTCCTGGCGCTGGCGACGGTCGAGGCGCTCAAGGCGCACCCGAAGGTGAACGCCACGATCGAGGACGACACGATCGTCTACCCGGCCCAGGAGAACCTGGGCATCGCAGTCGACACCGAGAAGGGCCTGTTCGTCCCGGTCATCAGGGACGCCGGCGACCTCAACATCGCCGGTCTCGCCCGCAAGATCGCCGACCTCGCGGCGCGGACGCGCAGCAACAAGGTGACCCCGGACGAGCTCGGTGGCGGCACGTTCACGCTCACCAACACCGGGAGCCGGGGCGCACTGTTCGACACCCCGATCATCAACCAGCCGCAGGTCGCGATCCTCGGCACCGGCGCGGTCGTCAAGCGCCCGGTCGTCGTCACCGACGTCGACGGCGACGAGACGATCGCGATCCGCTCGATGATGTACCTGGCCCTGTCGTACGACCACCGCCTGGTGGACGGCGCCGACGCCGCCCGGTTCCTCACCACGATCAAGGAGCGTCTGGAAGAGGGCGCCTTCGACAGCGACCTCAACCTGTGAGGACGGCCCTCCCCGTCCCGTCCCCCACCGGTGCACGACGGTGAGGGTGGTCCTCAGCGGGGCGTCGGGGTTCATCGGTGTCCCGCTCGTGGATCAGCTGCGCTCCGACGGCCACGAGATCGTGCAGCTGGTGCGTCGGATCCCCCGCACCGCGGAGGAGGTCGAGTGGGACCCGTCCTCGGGCACCCTCGACCCGGCCGCGCTGGAGGGCGTCGACGCCGCGATCAACCTCTCCGGCGCCGGCGTCGGCGACAAGCGGTGGTCGAGCGAGTTCAAGCGCGTCATCCGTGACTCGCGGCTCGACTCCTCGCGCACCCTCGCCACGGCGCTGGCTGCCCTGCCGCGTCCGCCGACGGTGATCGTGCAGGCCTCCGGGCAGGACTACTACGGCGATACCGGCGAGACCGTCGTGCCGGAGACGCACCCCCGCGGCGACGGCTTCCTCGCTGACGTCTGCGAGGAGTGGGAGGCCGCTGCCCGTCCCGCCGAGGACGTCGGCATCCGGGTGGTGCACCTGCGCACCTCGCTGGTCCTCGGCCGCGACGGCGGGTCGCTCGGCAAGCTCCTGCCGCTGTTCAAGCTCGGTCTGGGCGGGCCGATGGGCCGTGGCCGGATGTGGTGGAGCTGGATCACGCTGCCGGACACCCTGTCGGTCATCCGGTTCCTGCTCGAGAACGACGTGAGCGGACCGGTGAACGTCGCCGCCCCGGACCCGGTGCGCAACAAGGACTTCACCGCGGAGCTCGCGAAGGCGCTGCACCGTCCGGCCGTCGTCGTGGTACCGCCGCCCGCGCTCAAGCTGGCGCTCGGGGAGTTCGCCGGCAACGTGCTGGCGAGCCACCGGCTGGCGCCCCAGGCGCTGCTCGACGCCGGTTTCGAGTTCGAGCACCCGGACATCGCCTCCGCCATGAGCTGGGTCGCCGCCGGCTGAGCCGCGCTCCCGTTCCCTGCGAGTGTGACCCTCGTGCGGGAAACGCCGGCGTGTCGTGCATGCGGCTCACACTCGCGGAGGGTGGCCTGCGAGCCAGGTGCGCGGTACTCGCATCAGAGCACCTCGTTCACGCGCCAGCGTCCGTCGACCCGCACCAGCACCAACCGCACGGGCGCGGGGGCGGAGGCCTCGACCTGCTCGACCACCTCTGCGGTGGCGTCCTGACCGACGACCTGGTGGGCGCCGGTCACGACCGTGACCCGCACTGTCGCGGTGTCACCGGCGCGGCCGAGCACCACCACGTCGTCGACGGTGAAGGTGAGGCCGTCGAGCCGCACCTGCTGCTGCTCGAGGTCGGCCAGCGTGGCGAGGTCGGCGCTCAGTGCCGGGGACCCCTTGACGTTGGCAGACCGCAGGGGGGCCTGGTCGGTGGTCGAGAAGCCTTCTGCCCGTAGCGCGCTCAGGGCCTCGATCGCGACGGCGAGGTCGTCCGACGCCAGCGGGTCGTCGTCCGGCGTGGTCGGGCCGCGGTCGGGGGTGAAGGTCGGCGTCAGCATCGTCGTCGCGCGCGGACCCGGCACGCTCGGCGAGGGCCTGGACGACACGTCGGCTGCGGCGCCGGCCGAGGCGTGCCCCTGCCCGGGCAGCACGCCGAACGACGCCGCGACGGCCGTTCCCGTCACCAGCAACAGGCCTGCCGTACAGGCCAGCACCAGTGGTCGGAGGCGGCTCCCCCGCGTCCGCCCGGGGTCCGGAGCGGGCACCAGGGTGGCGTCCTGCCGCAGCCGGTGGGTCACGACGTCGGTGGCCTCCGCATGCGGGTCGGTGGGCACCAGCCGGACCGGGACGGGATCGACCGCGCGGTACGCGGCGACGCCGACCTCGGCCGCGCTCGGACGTCGCCGCGGCTCGGGCTCCAGGCAACGCTCCACCAGCGAGGCCAGCTCGGGCAGGGTCGCGGGAGCCACCGGGATGAGCGGCGGTCGGTGGCCTGCCGGTTCTGGCGCCGCACCGGTGAGCGCGAACCACGCGACTGCTCCGAGCGCGTGCACGTCGGAGCCGGGCTGCACGCCCCCACCGGAGGCCAGGGCGGGGTCGGCGAACCCGGGGGTGGCGTGCGTGGCCGGGTCGACCCCGAGCAGGCCCGCCGTCCCGAGGTCCGCGAGCACGGGGCGGCCGTCGGCCAGGAACAACACGTTCCCGGGCGAGACGTCACCGTGGACGACGCCGCGCTCGTGCAGGTCGGCCAGCGCACCGGCAATCGGGGTGAGGACCGTGACGACCTCGCCCGGGTCGAGCGGGCCCCGGGCGGACACCAGGGCGGCGAGGCTGCCGCCCGCGGCGTGGTCGGTGACCAGGGCGAGCCGACCGTCGGCGGTGCGCGCGGTGCGGTGCAGGCGCAGCACGTGCGGGTGGTCGAGCCTGCGCAGCACCGAGGCCTCGCGCCGGGACAGCTCAGCCTGGGCGTCGGCCCGCAGCACCTTGACCGCGACGGTGCGCCCCGACCGGCTGTCGACAGCCGTCCAGACCTCGCCGGAGGCGCCGCTGCCCAGCAGCCGACCGGGCGTGAGGCCCTCGACCTGAGGTGGCACCGACCGACGCGCCGGTGCCGCGTCCCGGTCGACCCCTTCGGCGTCACCTTCTCGATCCACCTCGCCATCCAACCCCACCGGTGGGGCTGTTTGCCGTCGTTCGTCCACAGGTGCCGAACCCTCGGCCGAGCGTAGGCTGGCCGGATGCTGATCGAGCGGCTCGGCCTGGCCCCCGGCACCGTCGACTACCTGGACGGCTGGGCGAGCCAGCGCGAGGTGCACGCCGCCGTGGCGTCCGGCGAGCGCGACGACACCGTGCTGCTGCTCGAGCACACAGCGGTCTACACCGCCGGCAAGCGCACCGAGGCGCACGAGCGCCCGTTCGACGGCACGCCGGTGGTCGACGTCGACCGCGGCGGCAAGATCACCTGGCACGGCCCCGGCCAGCTCGTGGGCTACCCGATCCTGCGGCTGCCCGACCCGATCGACGTCGTGGCGTACGTCCGCCGCCTCGAGGAGATGCTGATGGCGGTGTGCGCCGACGTCGGGCTGGCCACCACGCAGGTGCAGGGCCGCAGCGGCGTGTGGGTGCGCGCCGACGCCCACGGGCCCGACCGCAAGGTCGCGGCGATCGGCATCCGCGTGGCGCGGGGCGTCACGATGCACGGCTTCGCGGTCAACGCCGACTGCGACCTCGGCTGGGCCGACGGGATCGTCCCCTGCGGCATCCCCGACGCCGGGGTCACCTCGCTCAGCCGGGAGCTCGGCCGGGCCGTCACGGTGGCCGAGGTGCTGCCGCTGGTCGAGGCGCGGCTCTCGTCCCTGGTCGCCGTCGACCGCGGCGGCAAGCTCACCTGGCACGGGCCGGGTCAGCTGGTGGGCTACCCGATCCTGCGGCTGCCCGACCCGATCGACGTCGTCGCGCACGTGCGCCGGCTGGAGGAGGCGCTGATCGCCGTGTGCGCCGACCT
>JBBQSN010000070.1:0-17744 GCA_038213835.1 Actinomycetales bacterium | reverse complement strand
GCGAGCACGCCGACCCGCCTACCGCGTTCGCCGGGTTCGAGGGCGTCCGGCGTCCCCGGGTCGAGAAGGTGGTGCGGGCGGGAGCCCGCAGCAGCAGCGCGAAGATCCCGGGCCCCGCGGGGCGGGCGGTGCGAGACCTGGTGCTGCGCCTGGTCTTTCGGTACGCCATCACCGACCGCTCCACCGGCTGGACGACGGACCACCGGGTCGACCTCGACGCACCCCTGCGTGCCGGTCGGTGACCTCGCCGGGCCGCAGGGACCGGCCGTAGCCGGTGGCCCGACGCCGGGGCTCAGCCGTCGAGGTCCCCGACCGGGGCGCCCTTCAGAGTCAGGACGCGCTGCGCCTCGGACAGCGCCAGGTCGAAACCCGCATCAGGGTCGCGCACCAGGCGCTCGGTGGCCAGCGCATGCGCCCGCACCTCGTCGCGGCCGCGCTCGGACGCCTCCGCCAGGACCGGCGTGGCGGCGTCCCCGAGCGCGACGAGCGCCTGGCTCAGGCTCAGCCGGACGTCCCGGTCCCCGCGCCCGAGCTGGGACGCCAGCACCCCGGCGAGCTCGAGCTCCCCATCCGGCGGGACGAGCACGACGGCCGCCCGCCAGGCGCTGCGGGCCACGTCGTCGTCGGGGTCGCGCAGGAGCTCGGGCGTCACCGCCTCCCAGCCGCGCGGCTCGCCGATCTTCGAGAGCGTGTGCAGGGCCTGGCTCCGGGCGAGCGATCCGCCCGACCGCGCCTCAACGAGGAGCAGGGGGACGGTCGCGGAGGCGGCGTGTCGGGTCAGCGCCCAGGTGAGCATGTCGCGCACGAAGAAGTCGGGCTCGGTCGCGCACCTCTCGACCAGGACCTCGACGTGGCCCGGGTCCGGGTGCGTGCCGGCCGCGAGCGCGGCCTGGAGCCGGAGCGAGGCGTCCGGGGAGTCCAGGGCGGCGTGGATCCCGGTGCGTGCTCCCTCGGCCTGCGGCGTGACCATGATGACCTCCTCGACGACGACCGACACCGTGCCACCGCGTCGACGCCGGTGCCAGCGCGTTCCGTCCGCGGGCGAGCCGACGCGCTGGTTCGACGAGCTGTGGTCGGCGGCCGAGCGCGACGAGATCGAGCCGCCGTGGGACCGGACCGAGCCCTCGGACGTGGTGGCGGCGCATGTCGACGCCGTCGGACCGGGTGCCGGCCGCCGCGCCGTCGTGGTCGGTGCGGGCCTCGGTGCCGACGCAAGCCGGGCGGGCACGTTGCTCGCCGTCCAGTTCGTCCGCGGCGCACGGGGTGCCGACGACGGCCCGCCGTGCTGGGTGGCGGTGCTCACGCGCGGGGCGTGAGGGGCGAGATCACCTGTCGCGCAGTCGCTGCAGCATCTCGTTGTACTCGTTCAGGTCGGCGTCGCCGTCGCGGTCGGCGGCCCGGTCGCGGCGCACCGCCTCGCGGGAGTCGGACCGGTACCACTGGTAGGCCACGACCAGCGCGATGCCGAGCGTGGGCAGCTCGCCGATGCCCCAGGCGATCGCGCCGCCGTCCTGCTGGTCGGCCAGGGCGTCGATGCCCCATCCGAGAGAGGAGAAGTAGGTCGACTCCAGCAGCACCTCGCTGGAGATGATCGTGATGCCGAAGAACGCGTGGAAGCCCATCGTGGCGAAGAGCAGCAGCAGCCGAAGCGGGTACGCCGGCCGGTTCGGTCCGGGGTCGACACCGACCAGGCCGTTGGCGAACAGGTACCCGGCCAGCAGGAAGTGGATCATCATCAGCTCGTGGCCCACGTGCGTCGCCAGGGCGAGCCCGAACAGCGGCGTGTAGTAGAAGGCGATCATGCTGCCGGCGAAGACGACGGCCGCCACCACGGGGTTCGAGAGGAACCGCGCCGGACGTGACTCGACCGCTCCGAGCAGCCACTCGCGCGGGCCGCGGGAGCCGTCCTGTCGACGGGTGAGCGTGCGCAGCGCCAGGGTGACCGGGGCGCCGAAGACCAGCAGCGGCGGCACCACCATCGACAGCGACATGTGCTGCACCATGTGCACGCTGAACAGCACCCGGCCGTAGACCGAGACGCCGCCGCACGTGACGTAGAGCAGCGCGGCGCACCCGACCAGCCACAGCACCGTGCGATGCGCCGGCCAGCGGTCGCCGCGGGCGGCGAGCCGCCGCACACCGAGGAGGTAGGCGACGACGAGCGCCACGACGACCAGCGCCCACAGCACGTCCGGCGTGACCTCGGTGAACAGACGACCGAGCGTGAGCGGAGGGGGGAGCGGTTCGCCCGTGAGCAGCTCGGCCGGCGTCGGGGCGGCAGCGGGCTGGTCGCGCACCGGGCTGGCCGTGCGCGACAGGGCCACGCCCGCACCGAGCGCCACAGCCATCAGGACGACCTCGGCACCGACCAGGCGCCAGAACGCGCCGGGCGCGGAGTCGAGCCGGCCGATCAGCCGACGGCGGTGCCACCACCCGGCCACGCCGAGCAGCACGAGCACCCCGACCTTGGTGAGCAGCAGCGCCCCGTACCGGCTGGCCAGGCCGTCGAGCCCGCCGACCCGGGCCCACGCGTTCGCGACTCCGGAGATCGCGACCAGGGCGAAGCCCCAGCCGGCGACGACCGAGTAGCGGCCGACGACGGCGGTGACCTGGCGTCCGAGCCCACCGCGCCGACCTAGCCAGGCGACCGCGACGAGGCCGCCGGCCCAGGCGCAGACCCCGACCAGGTGCAGCCACCACGACGAGACGACCAGCTCGTGGTTCGCCGCACCGGACGAGTGGCCGGTGAGCGCGAGCGGGACGAGCGCGACGACCGCGAGCGCACCTGCGGTCCCGGCGCCGACAGGGCCGCGGATCGCCGAGGCGAGGACCGCGACCACCGCCACGACCGCGACCTCGATCGCGACCTGCCGGCCGATGGAGATCTCCGAGACGTACTGCCACAGAGCGGGGCCGAAGCCGGGGTCGGTGAGCGGGAGCAAGACGACGTCGGCCGCGCCGAGCACCAGGACGCCGACGCCGGCGAGCGCCCAGACCACGGCGGCGGTGTTGCCGAGGGATCGTGCCCGGGGCCACGCCGGGTGGTCCGGCGGCACGAGCGCGGCAGCGGCCAGGAGGCCGCCGATCGCGACGGCGGCGGCGGCGTCGTGCAGGGCGCGGGCCACCGGGTAGCCCCAGCGCACGAGCACGCCGGGGTCGCCGAACTGGGACGGCGCCGCGGCTCCCGTGATCACGGCCCCGACGACAGCGGCGAGCAGCGCGACGACAGCGGCGACGAGGAGGGCGGGACCGGCCGAGGAGGTCGTGCGGGTGGCGGCCGAGGGGCGGGTCGCGCGGTCGGTGGTCACCGGCTGAACCACCGACGCAGGGTCAGCACGGCGACGACGAGGAGCGCCAGCAGCACGGCGCCGACGACGACCGGGCCGTAGGACACCTGCTCCGTCTGCGGCAGCTGGCCCGCTGGCAGGACGGTGAACCCGGTGCTGCTCGTGGCGCCGTCGACGGTGACCGAGACCGTGTAGTCGCCGGGGCCGTCGTCGCGGACCGGGACGAGCGCGGTGCTGCCGTCGACCCGGACGTCCACGTCGCCCGCCGGGGTCGAGGGCCCCGCGCTCGTGGCAGAGACGTCGGCGCCCTCGAGCGAGCGCACGTAGGTGACCTCGACCCGGTCGGGCACCTCGGTGAGCGACCCGCCGTTCTCCGGCGTGATCGCCACGACGGTCTGGGCGGCAGCCCGGACAGGGAGGATGCTCATCCGTTCAGGGTAGGCGGCGGTCCTGCAGCACCGGGAACCGCTCGCGCGCAGCGGCCGGCTCGGCCGGGTCGATCTCGACCACGAGGGCCTCCTCGCCGGTCCCCGCCTCGCCCAGCACCTCGCCCGACGGACCCACCACGACGCTGCGACCGCCCATCTCGGTGCCGGCGTGGGTGCCGGCCGTGTTCACCGCCACGACCACCAGCTGGTCCTCGATCGCGCGGGCCCGGGAGAGCAGCGTCCAGTGGTGAACCCGGGCGGCCGGCCATGCGGCCGGGACGAGCACCAGCTCGGCGCCGGCGTCGAGCAGGCCGCGGAACATCTCCGGGAAACGCAGGTCGTAGCAGGTGGCCAGGCCGACGGTCAGCGGTCCGTGGCCCGCCACGTCCAGCACCGCGGTGACCAGGTCGGTACCCGCCTCGAGCAGCTTCGGCTCCCCGGCACCGAAGCCGAAGCGGTGGATCTTGCGGTAGCGAGCCAGGGTCGAGCCGTCCGGGCCGACGAGCACCGAGGTGTTCCAGAGGTCGTCGCCGTCGCGCTCGATGATCGAGCCGGCGTGAACGGCAGCGCCGATCTGGGCCGCCACCTCGGCCACCGCCGTGATGGTGGGGCCGTCGACCGGCTCGGCCCGATCGGTCCACTCCCGGTAGGCGAAGCCGCCGTGCGGCCAGAGCTCGGGCAGCACCACCAGGTCTGCGCCGCGCCGCTCGCGGATCATCGCCACGACGCGCTCGCGCCGGGCCTCGACGGTCTCGTCGTCGCCGTAGGCGATCTGCATCAGGTCCACGCGCACCCCCGCAGCGTAGGCTCCGCAGCCATGCCCGGCAGCGCACTGATCCGCGTGGACGACCTCGCCCGGCGGCTCGCCGACGGCGCCGCACCCCGCCTGCTCGACGTCCGCTGGACGCTCGCGGGCGGCGGCAGCCGGCCCGAGCTGTACCGCGACGGGCACCTGCCCGGCGCGGTCTTCCTCGACCTGGACGCCGAGCTGGCCGACCCTCCCGGTGACGGCGGACGCCACCCGCTGCCGTCGGTGGAGCGGCTCACCACGGCGCTGCGTCGTGCCGGCGTCCGGCCCACGACCGAGGTGGTCGTCCTCGACGCCGGTGACGGCGTGCCGCTGGCGGCGGCCCGCGCCTGGTGGGTGCTGCGCTGGGCCGGGCACGCCGACGTCCGGGTGCTGGACGGCGGTCTCGCCGCCTGGACGGCCGCTGGCCACCCGCTCGAGGCCGGCGACGTGCTGCCGGACCCGGCCGAGGACGCCGTCGTCCACCCCGGATCGATGCCGGTGCTCGAGGTCGAGGAGCTCGCGGACCAGGTGTCGGCGAACGGACGCCCGGACGCCACGCTCGTCGACGTCCGCGCGGCAGAACGGTTCTCGGGTGCCACCGAGCCGCTCGACCCCGTGGCGGGGCACGTCCCGGGCGCGGTGAACCACCCGATCACCGACCTGGTCGGTGCCGACGGCAGGCTGCTGCGGGGGGACGACCTGCGGGCGGCGCTCGGAGACCTGGCGGGGCCCGGGGCCGGTGCGCTGACCGCGTCCTGCGGGTCCGGCGTCACCGCCGCCGTGCTGGTGCTCGCCCTGCACGAGGTGGGTGTCGACGCCCGGCTGTTCCCGGGCTCGTGGTCGCAGTGGGTGCGCGACCCGTCCCGTCCGGTGGCGACGGGTTCCTGATCCGGCGCGCACGGCGTGGATGGTTGCCTGTACCGTACAACTACTTGCGTGCTACATGAATCGAAAGACTGACCCATGACGATCCCCGCCCTGGTCCCGCCCACGGCCTACGAGGACCCCGAGCTCGCGCGCGCGGGCGAGCTGAACCAGCACCTCCTCGTGCTCACCCGCACCATGCACACGATCAAGAGCGCCGCGGCCGCGCACCGCAACGACGGTGTCTCCTGGTCCACCTACGTGCTCCTGTTCCACCTCATCGGCGGTGGCCCGATGCGCACCAAGGAGCTCGCTGAGTCGGCCGGCGTCGACCCCTCCACGGTCAGCCGCCAGGTCGACGAGCTGGTGCGCCTCGGCCACGTCGAGCGGCACGCCGACCCCGACGATGGGCGGGCGATCGTCCTGGCCGCCACCGACAAGGGCCGCGAGACGCACCGCCGGATGCGCGAGCAGCGCGACCGGCTCACCGCGCGGCTCGTGGCCGACTGGGACCACGACGACACCGCACGCCTCACCGAGCTGATGGGACGCCTCGCCGGCGAGCTCCAGGCAGCCCTTCCCCACGTCCTCCAGGACATCGCCGCCGGTGCGGCAGTCAGCCAGGAGACCTCAGCATGACCGCTCAGCCCGCGGGCGTCGGGACGGCTTCGCCGTCGCTGACCCACCGCCAGATCCTCACCATCCTCAGCGGCCTGCTGCTGGGGATGTTCCTCGCGGCGCTCGACCAGACGATCATCGCCTCGTCGATCCGCACCATCGCCGACGACCTGCAGGGGCTGTCGCAGCAGGCGTGGGCGACCACGGCGTACCTCATCACCTCGACCATCTCGACCCCGCTGTACGGCAAGCTCTCGGACATCTACGGCCGCAAGCGGTTCTTCATCGCGGCCATCGTCATCTTCCTGATCGGTTCCGTCCTGTGCGGTTTCGCCGACTCCATGCTGTGGCTCGCGATCTTCCGCGGCGTCCAGGGCATCGGTGCCGGTGGTCTGTTCTCGCTGGCGCTGGCGATCCTCGGCGACATCGTCCCGCCGCGCGAGCGGGCCAAGTACCAGGGCTACTTCCTCGCGGTGTTCGGCACGTCCAGCGTGCTCGGCCCGGTCGTCGGTGGCTTCTTCGCCGGCGCCGACACCATCCTCGGCGTCGACGGCTGGCGCTGGGTCTTCCTGGTCAACGTCCCGCTCGGCCTGCTCGCGCTCTTCGTGGTGAGCCGGGTGCTGCAGGTCGACCACCAGCGCGTGAACCACCGGATCGACTGGCTGGGCGCCGTGATGCTCTCGGTCACCCTGGTGCCGCTGCTGCTGCTCGCCGAGGAGGGCCGCGAGTGGGGCTGGACGTCGCTCGGCTCGGTCGCCTGCATGGTGATCGGTCTCGCAGGGCTCGTCGGGTTCCTCGTGGCCGAGCGCGCCGCGGGCGACGAGGCGCTGCTGCCGCTGCGGCTGTTCCGCAACCGCACGATCGCGGTCGGCTCGATCCTCAACACCATCGTCGGCATGGGGATGTTCGGCGTCCTCGCGGGCCTGCCGCTGTACCTGCAGATCGTCCGGGGGGCCTCGCCCACCGAGGCGGGTCTTATGCTCCTGCCCCTCACGCTCGGGATCATGACCGGCTCGATCATCTCCGGCCAGGTCATCTCCCGCACCGGGCGCTACAAGATCTTCCCCGTCATCGGCGCGTTCCTGCTGACCGGTTCGGCGTTCGCCTTCAGCCGCATCGGTGTCGACACCCCGATGTGGGGGACGATGACGATCATGGTCGTGTTCGGTCTCGGGCTCGGCGGCAACATGCAGCCGCTGATCCTGGCCGTGCAGAACGCGGTGAGCCCGCGCGAGATGGGCGTGGCCACGTCCTCGGCGACGTTCTTCCGCCAGGTCGGCGGCACCATGGGCACGGCGGTGTTCCTGTCGATCCTCTTCTCCACCGCAGGCGACAACATCACCAGGGCGTTCGCCACGATCGCCCCCACGCCCGCCTTCCAGGCCGCGCTCAACGACCCCGCGGTCGTCGCCGACCCGGCGAACGCCCCGGTGCTGCAGATGCTGCAGTCCGGCGGGACCGGCGTGGCACCGGCCGGCGTGCTCGACGACTCCTCGTTCATCAACGACCTCGACGAGCGGCTCGCCCGTCCGTTCCTGGTCGGGTTCTCGGACTCGATGGACCTGGTGTTCCTGGTGGGCGCGTGCATCCTGGCCCTGGCGATCGTCGTGGTCGCCTTCCTGCCCGAGGTGGAGCTGAGGACCTCGTCCGGCATCGACGCCGCGCGGCAGGAGAAGAAGGACGAGGACGACGCAGCCGAGGCGGCCACCGCTGCAGCAGCGCAGGCGCCCACCGCCTGAGAGGGCCCCGCGTCACCCGGCCCGCGATGCCATAGTGGGCTCCCGGGAGACCAGTCAGCGCAGGACGAGCGTCGAGGGAGTCGTTGGTGTCGGACGCAGGAGCGGTCGATGAGCCGACCGCGGGGTCGGACCCGTCGTCGGTGCAGGACCCGGAGGGGCTCGACCAGCCGGATCCCGAGGAGATCACCTACGACGAGCAGCGCTACCCGGCCAGGCCGCAACGGCTGAGGCCGCGGGCCCAGCTGCGCGGCGCGGGCTCGCGGCTCACCGACCCACGGGCCGCCGACGGCACCAACCCGTCGTACGTCCAGTGGCTGGTCGGGCAGTCGATGCTCTCCGACGCCGACGTGCTCAGCCGGCAGCTCTCGGGCCAGCCGGCGATGTGGCGCAACCCGTACGCGCGTCCCGACGCCCGGCGCGCGATCGGCACCGCCTCGGTGTGGTTCACGGCGTACCCGATCTCGCTGGTCACCCGCCCCGGGGAGTCGTTCCTCGGCGCCCTCGGCGACGACGCCCTGTGGGACGCCTTCGAGCGGATCGGCATCGACGGCGTGCACACCGGCCCGGTCAAGCGCGCCGGCGGCCTCACCGGCTGGATGGAGACGCCCAGCGTCGACGGGCACTTCGACCGGATCAGCACCCGCCTCGACCCGGTCTTCGGCACCGAGGAGGAGTTCCGCCGGCTGTGCGAGGTGGCCGACTCGCACGGCGGCAGCGTCCTGGACGACATCGTCCCCGGCCACACCGGCAAGGGGGCCGACTTCCGGCTCGCCGAGATGGCCTACGAGGACTACCCCGGGATCTACCACATGGTCGAGATCCCGGAGGAGGACTGGCACCTGCTCCCGGACGTCCTGGAGGGTCGCGATGCCGTCAACCTCGACGCACAGGTCGAGGCCGAGCTGGCCGCCCACGGGTACATCATCGGTGCGCTGCAGCGGGTCATCTTCTACGCGCCCGGCATCAAGGAGACGAACTGGAGCGCAACGGCTCCCGTCACCGGGGTCGACGGCCGGGTGCGCCGCTGGGTCTACCTGCACTACTTCAAGATGGGCCAGCCGTCGATCAACTGGCTCGACCCCACGTTCGCCGGCATGCGGCTCGTCATCGGCGACGCCCTGCACTCGCTCGGCGACCTCGGCACCCACGCGCTCCGCCTGGACGCCAACGGCTTCCTCGGCGTCGAGAAGAGTGCCGAGGGGATGCCCGCGTGGTCCGAGGGCCACCCGCTCTCGCACGCCGCGAACCACGTGATCGCCGGCATGGTGCGCAAGGTCGGCGGCTTCACCTTCCAGGAGCTCAACCTCGCGATCGAGGACATCCGCGACACCGGACGTGTGGGCGCCGACCTGTCCTACGACTTCGTGAACCGGCCCGCGTACCAGCACGCGCTCGCCACCGGCGACACCGAGTTCCTGCGGCTGACGCTGCGCACCTCGCTCGAGGTCGGCGTCGACCCCGTCACGCTGGTGCACGCGCTGCAGAACCACGACGAGCTCACCTACGAGCTGGTGCACTGGGCCACGGAGCACAGCAGCGAGACCTACGAGTTCCGCGGCGCCGAGGTCACCGGCCACGAGATCGCGGAGACGATCCGTGGCGACCTGCTACGGCACATCACCGGCGAGGCCGCCGACTACAACCTGGTGTTCACCACCAACGGCATCGCGTGCACCACGGCGTCGGTCATCGCCGCCACCCAGGGGCACACCACCCTGGACGCCATCCAGGACGAGCACGTCGAGCAGATCCGGCGCGCGCACCTGCTGCTGGCGATGTTCAACGCCTGGCAGCCTGGCGTGTTCGCGCTGTCCGGCTGGGACCTGCTCGGCATGCTGCCCGTCCCGGCCGACCAGGTGCGCGAGCTGATCGAGACCGGTGACACCCGCTGGGTGCACCGCGGCGCCCACGACCTGATGGACGTCGCGCCAGACTCGCGGGTCTCGACCTCGGGCATGCCTCGCAGCCGCTCGCTCTACGGTTCGCTGCCCGAGCAGCTCGCGACCGAGGGCTCGTTCCTGGACGGACTCAGCGGCCTGCTGGCCATCCGGGCCGAGTACGACATCGCGGTGGCGAGGCAGGTCGACGTCCCCGCCGTCGCGCACCCCGGCATGCTCGTGATGGTGCACCGCCTCGACGGCGGCGACGCCGAGCTCGAGGGTGCCCCGGTGCAGGTCACGGTGCTGAACTTCACCGGTGAGCCGATCGAGGGCACCGTCCGCTCGGAGACGCTCACGCCGCGGCTGGCCGTGCGCGACGCCGGCACCGGCGCCGAGATCGGCCGGGTCGACGACCTCAGCTCGTTCCCCGTCTGGCTCGGCCCCTACGCCGGGCTGTTCCTCGTCCTCGGCGAGCCGGACGAGGACCTCGCCGACGCCGGAGCCGCCACCACCGCGTGACCCACCTCGCGACAGCATGAGCCCGGTCGGCGGGAGACGCTGGGCCGGCACGGCCGGCGGTCCTGCGTGACCACGGCCTGCGCCGGTGGCGAGGCAGTGCGGCGCAGAGATGGCGCAGGGCCCGTACGACCACCAGAGAAGGCCGCACGAGCCCTGCGTCACCGCGGGTGGCGAAGCCCCCTCAGACGTCGCCGATCCCTCGTGTGCCGTGCTGTCGTGCCGTTCTGTCCCCGAGCCTTGCTGGCCGCCGTCCCGGGGTGCTCTCCCCTCCAGGACACCCTGGGACGGGCGGCCGCGGACGCCCCCTCAGACGTCCGACAACCTTCAAGAGCACCCCGGTGGGGCTCTGATACGTGCTTCGGAGCAGATTCCTCGACGGATCCCCGAGAAGCCCGACCAGTTCTCAGCCGGCCCCGAAGCAGACGAGCGGCGCGACGGCGTCGGCGTCGATCCCGGCCACGGCGGCGGTCAGCGCGGCAGCCGGCTCGAGGCCGGCGCGCAGACCGGCGTGGTGGCGCACGGCGACCTGCTCGGCCACCTCGTCGCCCACCCGGGCGACGGCAGCGACCACCGCCCGGGTGCCACCGTGCAGCAGCGCCGCCGTCATGCCGAGCGCCTCGTCGCCGGGTCGGATGCTCGCCATCCCGGTCTCGCAGGCCGACAGGACCACGTGCTCGGGCAGCGTCCGGACGGCGTCGAGGTCGTGGCCGAACAGCCAGCCGTCGGCCAGCAGGAGCGAGGAGAACAGGGGGTTGTCGGGCTCGTGCCGGCCGTGGGCCGCGACGTGCAGGACGGCCGCGCCGTCCATCGCCGCGAGGGTCGAAGCCGTCGTGGCAGCGGCACCGGTCAGGACGGTGGCCGCGGTGCCCGCGGCACTGGCGATGACCTCGGGCTCGCCGCGGGGCACGTCGGGACCGCTGACCAGGACGACCGGGCCGCCCTCCGCGGTCGGACGCCTTCGCGCCGCCGCCCACCAGGTGGCTGAGGGGGCGACGCTGACGTCACGGAGGCGCAGCGGTGCCAGCATCGACCACGGCACCAGGGCAGACTGACCCGAGGGAACGACCACGACCGGCCCGTCCGTCCCCTCGAGGGCCGGGGCCACGAGGGCGCCAAGCCGGCCCAGACCACTCTTGAGGGAAGCAGTCACGCTCTCCCGCAACGGCTTCGGCAGCGCACGACCGGCGAGGAGGTCGAGGTCGGCCCGCACGCGCAGGACGTCCTCGCGCACCGCGCCGGAGACCCCGAGCTGGACCACCCGTGGTCCGGCAGCGTCGACGACGAGCGCGTGCACCATGCCGCTGGCGCTCATCAGCGACAGGAGCGTCGCTCCACCCAGGGCGGCCGCCAGCGGTTCGAGCCCGACGGGACCGACGACCTCGCCGCCGCCGTCGGCCTCCCATGAACGCTCGCGCACCTCGGCCTGGACGGCCCGCACCTGCTGCTGCCAGGACGGGTCGGCGCGACCGGTGGCCAACCGTTCCTCCCGCTCGGACGACTGCAGGAACCGCAGCCGTGCGAGCAGCTCCGACACGCGCTCGTCCGGTGGGGGACGCACCGACCGCACCCGCGACCCGGTGGCGCGCACCTGCTCCGACCAGGCCAGGACGTCGTCCGGACGTCCCACCCGCAGTGCTTCGGCCAGGCCGTCGGTGGCCAGGGTGAGGCCGATCCGGGTGGCTGACGTCAGCAGGTCGAGACTGCCGAACCGGGCCTGCACGTCCTGCAGGTCGCGCAGGCCGGTGAGCCGGATCCGCTGTGCCGCAGCTGGTCCCTTGGTGGCCTGGTGGTGGGCGGCGGTGGTCTCGTGGTCCAGCATCCGGGTGGAGACCCGGGCACCCTTCGGTGTCCAGCCACCGCGGGGACGGTTCGCCG
Source organism: Actinomycetales bacterium (assembly GCA_038213835.1). GTDB lineage: Bacteria > Actinomycetota > Actinomycetes > Actinomycetales > CAWJMD01 > JBBQSN01. The sequence goes on along the minus strand of JBBQSN010000070.1, from coordinate 5,744 downwards.
TCACCTCGTCGGGACGGTCGAGCCGCAGCAGCGCCGACGCCTGCAGCAGGCGGGCGACCGCCGCCTCCTCGTGCAGGTCCTGTGCGAGCAGCCGGCCGGCCAGCTCACCGGCCGCGGCCGCACCGCGCGCCGGCCGGGTGGCGACGTCGGCCCGCACCAGCTCGAGCTCGGCGAGCAGTGCCCACCCGGTGGCGCCCCGGGTGGTGAACACCTCACGGGAGCGGCGGGCCCAGGCGCGCGAGGCCTGCCACTGCCCTCGCAGCCGGGCGATCTCGGCCAGCCCGAGCTGCGCCTCGCCGCGGTCCTGCCGGTGCGAGGCGCTGCGCAGCGACCGGACGGCAGACCGGTACATCTCCTCGCTCTCGCTGAGAAGCCCTGCGGCCAGGAGCATCTCGCCAAGGCCCTTCGCGGCGATGCCGTCCAGCCAGGGGCCGAGCGGACCGAGGACGACACGGGCGCGCTGCGCCAGGCGCAGCGCCTCGGGCAGATCACCGCGCAGGAAGGCGAGGTAGCCGAGGTTGCCGGTGGCCTTGGCCGCCTCGACCTCGAGGTCACCGGCGGCAGCCAGGGCTCCGCGGAAGTCGGCCTCGGCGAACGCGACGTCGCCCGTCCGTAGGTGCAGCACGCCGCGGTTCAGCAGGCACAGCACCAGGTCTCGTCCCTCCGCCAGCGCCGCGCCATGGTCGAACTCGGGCCCGGCCTCGGGGAGTCGTCCTGCGCGCAGCAGCATCAGCGCCCGCTGGCAGTGCCAGACACCCTCCACCGCGGGCGGCACCACCGCGAGGAGCTGCTCGGCCTCGTCGAGCACCGCGAGCCCGGTGTCGACGCCGTCGAGCTCGGACCGTGCGAGCGCCAGGGTGACCAGGCAGCGGACGTGGGTCGCGTCGTCGAGGTCGGGCGCCGCCAGCGCGCGCTGGACCAGCCGGACGGCAGCGGCGTGGCTGCCGCGGCGCGCGACCGCGACGGCGCGCTCCCACAGGGCGGGTGCGCTCGAGGAGGGGACCCGGGGCACCGGCCCAGTCTGGCCCACCGCGCACCCGTCACGTGCGCGTCCGATGCGGTACGAGGTCACCCGGACCTGCGGGTTCGGCACGACGGGTGCACGATCGAGGGTCGACGGGGGCGCAGACCCCGCCCCCGCGTGGAGCGCACCGGCAGCGAGGAGCAGGCGCGCAAGGACCTGTCCGGGGTGCAGGTACGGCGCGAACAGCTCGACATCGGACCGCTGGCGGCCGTGGCGCGCGACCGCTACCAGCAGCGCTGGCAGGTGGTGCAGTCCGACGTCGTCGCCGGGCCGGGCGATCCCGCTCCGGCGCCGCCCCGTCAGAGCTCGATCGGCGGGGCGGCGACCAGCGGGTCCGCGTCCCCTCGGCGAAGCACGATCTGGACGAGCCCGGGAGAGAGGTCGTCGAGCGCGAACCGGCCGTCGGCGTCGACCGGCGCCGTGACCGACGTGCCGTCCGAGCGGCGCAGCGTCACCTCTCCGGAACCCTGGGGGGTGACCCAGCCGTCGACGCGACGACGCCCCTCGGGGCGGTCGCTCACCGTGATCAGGATGGACAGGTCGTCGGTGCTGAAGGTGACGGTGCGGGCGGTCTGGGTGGCGCGCACGCCCACGAGGTCGCCGGACTGCGCGGTCATCGTCAGCATCTCGACCTCGGTGTCGAGGTCCTCGAGCCAGACCGCGAACATGACGCGGTCGACCAGGTCGACGGGCACCGGGTCGCGCCGGGCCCACATCGCGCGCAGCTGGTCGAGCAGGACGGCCTCCTCGGCCGACGGGTCGATGGTCATGACCAGCTCCACTCCGGGTCGGCGACACAGGCGCGTCGCAGCTTGTCCAGGCAGCGGCCCCGGGTGGGGCCGATGCTGCCGACGGGGATGCCCAGCTCGTCCGAGATGTGGCGGTAGTCGGGGCGGTCGGAGAACGCGAGCACGCGCAGCAGGTGCTGGCAGCGCTCGGAGAGCTCGGCCGTGTGCCGCCAGAGCACGCTGCTGTCGGCGAGGTCGATGACCATCACCTCGGGACCGTCGACGGGCGGCAGGTGGGCGTCGACCTCGGCGTCCTCGACCGGGGCCATCCGCTGGTTGCGCTGCGCCTGCCGGGCCGCCTCGCGGCGGACCGTGACCGACAGCCAGCGGACGATCGCCTGGGCGTCGTGGACGCTACCGCGGTGCCGCACCAGCGCCAGCCAGGTGTTCTGGACGGCGTCCTCGGCCTCGGAGTGGTCGACCCGGTAGGAGCGGGCGAGGTGCCAGAGCATCGGCGTCAGCAGCTTGACGAGGTCGTCGAGGGCGCGGGCGTCGCCGTCGGACCACGCGAGGAACAGGTCGCGCGCACGGTCGGTGAGGGCGGTGCCCCGGGTGGATGCGGTCACGGCTCGGTCGGCCTCCTGCGCGGCGGCGCCTGCGGCGAGCGCGGCGCGGTGTCCTTGGGCAGCGGGTGCCGGCGCACGACGCCCCGCACGACCTCGGCGGCCTGCTCCGGGGTGAGTCCGTGGGCGAACCCCTGGTGCGCCAGCATCTCCCGAGCGATCTTGGCCGCGATGACCGGGGCGGCGAAGCTGGTGCCGCTCCACACGCCGAAGCCGGCGCGGAAGTCGTCCAGGTCGAGGGTGCTGTGGGTGGCCCCCTCGTCGTCGAGCACCTCGACCGAGGGCTGCACGCCGCCGTTGAGGGTGCGCGGCATCGTGCTGATCAGTGCGGCACCCTTGTCCCAGCAGCGCACCCAGTGGCCGTAGTTGCTGAACAGCGCGATCGTGCCGTTCGGGTTGAGCGAGCCAACGCTCGTCACCGGGACGACCCCCTTCTCCGGACGCTTCACCGGCCCGCGCCGGTGCGGGGCGAACGCGGCGGGGAAGACCTCGGAGTCGGAGGCGTTGTTGCCCGCCGCGGCGACCACCGCGACCCCCATCGCGCCGAGGTCGCGCAGCACGGGAAGCATGAGCGCGTCGTAGGCGACGTCCTCGGGGGTCTCGTGCTGGTAGCCGAGCGACAGGACGACGACGTCGGCCCGCATCCCGCCCTCCTCGCCGGCGAGGTCGCGGCGCACCAGCTCGGCCAGGCCCAGCAGGCAGCGCAGCAGCTCGTACTCGTCGGCGACGCCGTTGGCGTGCATCACCCGCACCGCGCGGATGTCGGCGTCCGGGCAGATCTGCCGGACCAGGCCGGCGATGAAGGTGCCGTGGCCGCTGTGGCTGTCGAGGGCGCCGTCCAGGACGCCCCAGCGGATGCCCTTGATCTCCGGGTCGTTGTCGGGGTCGGTGAAACCGAGCCGGACGTTGTCGAGCTTGAGCCCCTTGGTGACACCGAGCGCCTTGGTGAGCCAAGGGTGGTCGCCGACGCCGGTGTCGAGCGTGACGACGACCGGCCGCCGCTTCGGCTCGGTGCGGGTCGGTGCCGCGCCCACCCACTCGACCGGCTGCCGCGCACCCGAGCCGATGACGCCGTACGACTCGGCCCCGTGCCCGCCGGTGTAGGGGACGTGGCCGCCGGTGTACGGCACGTGCCCACCGGTGTACGGCGCGTGCCCACCCGTGTACGGAGCCATCCCGCTGAGCCCGGTGTCAGCGCTCAGCACGTGGTTGACGTTGATCATCACGGCGAGGTCGGGACCGTCGGGGCCGTCCACGGCCTCGGTGCGGGCCAGCCGCTTGGCCCGGCGCACCACGCGCATCGCGTCCGCGCCCGAGGAGTCGCTGCGGTCGTCCTGGTCGACGAGGCCGAAGGACCGCGGGGTCCTGCGGTACTCCGGGTCGTCCAGCGCGCGGGCGAGGTCCTTGGACCGCCTGGTCTCCCGCGGCACCAGCCCGTGGTGCTTGGCAGCCCGCCGCAGCACCGCCACCGCCTCGGCGTGGCCGTCCCCAGGAGAGACGATGACCTCGTCGACGACATAAGGGGGGATCACGCAGCACGTCCTCGCTGGCAGGGCCGGGTCAGGGGGTGGACAGCGCCAGGAGGCGCCGGGTGCCTCTGGTGATACACCGTGAGGACGGGCGGGCGGAAGTCACCGCGGATGCCGGGGGCGCAAGAGATGGGACCATACGGGGCAGAAGGATGGGCGGCTCCGACCCGATGGGTGTGAGGGACCGCCATCAGGGCAGGAGGTGGCGATGAGCCACTGGGTGCTGCAGGGCAACCCCCGCCGCTGGGACGACCCCGGCCGCCTGTTCACCGACCCGATCACGTCGTGGTGCGTCACCGGCATCCAGCGCGACGTCGCACCCGGGGACCGGGTGCTGGTCTGGATGGCGAACCCCGACCCAGAGCTGCGCGGTGTGCACGCCGTCGGGACGGTGGCCGGCGACGTCGAGCGACGCGAGAACGGCAAGCCGTTCGTCCCGCTGGACGTCGACGCCTACGTGACGCACGACCCGGTGTCGGTGCTCGAGCTGCGCGGTACCGCGTTCGCGAGCCACCAGGTCCTGGCGATGGCGCGGCGTACGGCCTACCCGTGCACGGAGGCGGAGTTCGAGGCGGCGGTGACGCTGGTGCGGCATCACGGCCCGACCTCCGCGCCGGCGGCGCCGTGCTGATCCTTCGAGGCGACCGCGAGCCGCGACGGCCGGACGGCACGCACCACGTGCGGCGCTCGACCCGGATGGGGCAGGCTCGCTGACGTCGGCCGGTCAGCTCCCGGGTCATGCACGGTCGGGGCTCAACCCCAGACCAGGCCCATCTCCGGGTTCTCCAGGATCGCGGCGACGTCGGCCAGCGTCCGCGAGCCGAGGTCGCCGTCGACGAGGCGATGGTCGAAGGACAGCGTCAGCTGCATCACCTGCCGGACGGCCAGCTCGCCGTCCACGACCCACGGCATCGGGCGCACCTGGCCCATGCACACGATCGCGGCCTCGCCCGGGTTGAGGATCGGGGTGCCGCCGTCGACGCCGAAGACGCCGACGTTCGTGATCGAGATGGTGCCGCCCTGCATGTCGGCGGGCGGTGTACGCCCCTGACGGGCGGTCTCGGTGAGCGCCTTGAGCGCGGTGGAGAGACCGACGAGGTCGAGGCGGTCGGCGTCCTTGATGTTCGGGACGACGAGGCCGCGGGGCGTGGCGGCGGCGATGCCGAGGTTCACGTAGTGCTTGGTGACGATCTCGCCGGCCTGCTCGTCCCACATCGCGTTGATGCCGGGGTTGCGCCGCACGGCCACGCACAGCGCCTTCGCCAGGATCGCGAGCGGGGAGACCTTGATGCCGTCGAGCTCGCGGGAGCCCTTGAGCCGCTTGACCAGCTCCATCGTCCGCGTGACGTCGATCGTGACCCACTCGGTCACGTGCGGGGCGGTGAAGGCCGAGCGCACCATCGCCTCGGCGGTCATCTTGCGCACGCCCTTGATCGGGGTGCGCACCTCCCGCTCGCCCGAGCTGTCAGACGGGGCGAGGACCGCAGCCGCTTCCAGCACCTCGACAGGGGCGGAGCCGTCGGCCAGCGCCAGCACGTCGTCGCGGGAGACGGTGCCGTTCGGGCCGGTGGGGGTGGCGTCGGCGAGGTCGACTCCGAGGTCGCGGGCGAGCTTGCGCACCGGCGGCTTGCCCAGCACCCGGGGGGCAGCGCCGGTGGGCGCGGCCCCGCCCCTCCCGCCGGGCGGGAGCGAGCGCCCGGCGCCCGGCCCGGTGGGCACGGGCCTGACCGGGGCCGCCGCGCGCATCGGGGCGACCGGGGTCGCCACCTGGCGTTCGGCCGAGAACGCCTCCTGCACGGCGGCCGATCCGCTGGTGCTGGCCTCGCCACCGCGACCGCGC
>JBBQSN010000069.1:0-17787 GCA_038213835.1 Actinomycetales bacterium | reverse complement strand
GGCCGCGACGTACCAGGATTTCCTGGACGGCATCGAGCCGGACGAGCGCGTGTACCACCGGCACGACCCGCTCCGGTGCCTGGAGGAGGCCGACGCCCTCCTGCTCGACGAGCGGGACTGAGTCCCGCTGCGACTCACAGGTCGAGGTCGCTGCGGGTGAACTTCGTCGCCAGGAAGCGGCCCTGGTTGGTGAGCTTCTGCGCGTCGCCGGCGTAGATCGCGGTGGCGTACTCGTGCGCTCCCTCGGCCAGCAGGCGCAGCTGCTCGAGCAGCTCCTCGGTGGGGGTGCGGCCCTGCCGGTTGCGGTGCGTGGCCGCGAAGTGCGGCGGCAGCCCGACGAAGGTGTCGACCGTGCTCGGCAGGTAGTCGGTGACCGTGGCCTGCACCGGGATCATCTCCTCCGCGGTCGGTGGGTTCGAGCGCAGGTAGCGCAGCAGCGGGCGGAGCTCGTCCTCGACCTCGCGCACGGCGGGGACGCCACCCTCGGGCATGGTCCCGCCCGCGCGGTTCACCCGGCGGACCAGCTCGGTGAGCTGGCGCTCGAGGTCCTCGATCGGGTCGCCCGACGGCCGAGCAGGTTCGGTCGGGACCTGCTGCGGCGCAGGCGTTCCCAGCCCCGCCGCTCCGGGCGATGGCGTTCCGGACGGTGGCTCCTCGCGACCGAACAGCCCGGACCAGAAACCCGACACCCGATCCTCCCGTCGTCAGCCTGCTCGGACCACTCCTGCTCAGCCCTGCTCGCCGAGCACCTGGCTGTCGGTGTGCGAGCGCTCCAGGTACGGCTTGGCCTTGGCGACCTGGCCCTCGAGCGCCTGCACGGTCTGCGCCATGTTGATCACGGCCTGCGCCTTGTAGGTGTCGATGGCGTCCATCGTGGCGAAGACGTTGTCGAACGCGCGCTGCAGGTGCTCGATGCTCACCGACGACGAGGCGGCCTGCTGCTGGATCTGCGCACCCTGCTGCTGCAGCATCACCGAGGTCGACTCGATCATCGCGCTGGTGGTGGTGTTGAGGGCGTTGATCTGGTCGAGCACCAGCTTCTGGTTCGCCAGCGCCTGCGCGACGATCACGGCGGTGCGCAGCGCTGCCACCGTGGTGGTCTGCGCGCGGTCGACGCCCTTGATCAGCTCGACGTTGTTCTTCTTCACCAGGTCCAGGGCCAGGTAGCCCTGCACCGCCACGGCCATCTGCGTGAGGATGTCCTGGCGGCGCTGGCGGATCGGGAACAGCGCGTCCGAGGACAGGGTCGAGGCGTCCTGGGCCTTCCCGGACGCGTTCAGCTCGGCGATCTTGGTCTCGACCGCCTGGTCGAGCGCACCGGCCAGCACCGCGTACTCGCTGAGCTTGCCCATCAGCGCCCACATGTTGCCGCGCTCGCCCTCGATGGCGGCGTTGTCCTTGCGCAGCTCGTCCTGGCCCGAGGCCAGCGCCCTGATGATGGCGTCGAGCTGGGACTGCGCCGACTGGTACCGGTCGAAGTAGGCCTTGAGCTTGTTGCCGCCCGGGATGAACTTGAACAGCTTGCGGGCGCCCTGCAGGTCGGACTGCCCGGGGTCGAGCTCGGTGATGGTGTTGCGCAGCTCGGCCAGGCTCCCGGCCACCTTCGCCTGGGCTCCGGGGCCCTTGCCCTGGGTGCCGTTCAGTGCTGCGGCGGGCCGCTCCAGCATCCGGTTCGAGACGTTGCTGGACTCGGCGATCTCGCGTTGGCCCATCGTGGTGATCGAGGCGACCTTCTGGCCGAACTCGGGGGATCGTGGGTCGACCGTCATCAGGTCGTCGACGAACGCCCTCGCCTTGGCCTGCAGCTGCTGGTGCACGGAGGGCTCGATCGGCAGCATGCCCTCGGCCTGCTTCTCCTCGACGACCGGGACGGCGGCCGGCGGCGCGAGCACGAGGTCGGTGCTCGTCGTCTGGACGGTCGTGGCCGGAGGGGCCAGCGGGGTGCTGAGGTTGAGCGGGTCGGACATCGAGGAACCCCTTCCTGGGCTGCACTGGCGGCACGCACACTCTATGCCGTGGGAGGCCACCCTCCACCGGCGTCGACCCTGGTCCGACCCCGACGAAAGTCGGTGCCGGACCAGGGGAGGACCCGGCCTTCGCCCGATCTGCGCGAGGGGGCCGGCTGCCTACGGTCGAGGCATGTGGGACGCCCTGACCAGTGAGCTGACCAGCACGCTGCTCGACCTCGCGGCATCGCCCTGGGCGCTGGCGGTGCTCCTGGTCTGCTGCTGGGTCGACGGCTTCTTCCCGCCCGTCCCGAGCGAGTCCCTGGTGATCGCCGCGGCGACGCTGGCGGTCGCGGGCGACGGGCCGCCGCTGTGGGCGGTCGTGGTGGTGGCGGCCGCCGGCGCCTTCACCGGTGACCTCACCGCCTTCGCGATCGGCCGCCGGGTGCCGGTCGACCGGTTCCCCCTGTTGCGACGGGGACGAGGACGGGCCAGCGTCGAGTGGGCCCGGGGCTCGCTGCAGCGACGCGGCGGCACCGCGGTGCTCGCGGCACGGTACGTCCCGGTCGGCCGGGTGGCGGTCAACCTGGCCGCCGGAGCGGCCGGGTACCCGCTGCGCCGGTTCTTGGGCTTCGCGGCGGTCGCCGCGCTCAGCTGGGCGCTGTGGTCGGTGCTGCTCGGCGTCGCGGCCGGGGCGCTGCTGCAGGAGCGTCCGCTGCTGGCGATCGCCCTGGGGGTCGGGCTCGGCATGCTGCTCGGCCTCGGGATCGACGTCGTCGCCGCCCGGCGCCGGGCCGGGCGCGAGGACGTCGTGCCGTCAGGACCCGGGCAGGACGCACCCGCGCAGGACGCGGTCCTGGACCTGCGGGACGGGCTCAGCAACCCGGCGCGACGCTGAGCCACTGCGAGTTGCGGGTCACGACGTCGGACCCACGTGCTCGACCAGCACGACCGCACCGCCGCTCTCGTCGCTGGCATCGAGGTCGACCAGCGCGGTGATCGCCCAGTCGCGGTCGCCGGCGGGGTCGTCGATCACCTGCCGAACGCGCCAGGCCCGGCCGACCCCGTCGGGGTGCTCGTCGACGCGGTGCATGACCGGGCCGCGGGCGTCGGGTCCGGTGCCGATCGCGTCGTACTCGTCGAAGTAGGCGTCCAGGGCGTCGCGCCAGCGGTCGGCGGTCCAGCCGTCCCGTCCCGCGGGGCGGTCGTCCAGGTCGGCCAGCAGGTCGACCCGCTCCAGGGCGGCCAGCTCGACCCGGCGGAACATCGCGTTGCGCACCATCGCGCGGAACGCCCTGACGTTCCCCGTGACCGGGCGGGTCCCGGTGGTGTCCGACGGGCGCACCGGCGCGCCGTCCTCGCCGGGGTGGGCCAGCGCCTCCCACTCGTCCAGCAGGCTGGAGTCGGTCTGCCGGACCACCTCGCCGAGCCACTCGGTGACGTCGTCGAGCTCGGGCGTGCGGGCGTGCGTGGGCACCGAGGAGCGCAGCGCGCGGTAGGCGTCGGCCAGGTAGCGCAGCAGCATGCCCTCGGTGCGCTGCAGACCGAGCGAGGAGACCATCTCGGCGAAGGTCATCGCCTGCTCCCACATCGCCCGGACGACCGACTTGGGGGACAGCTGGTGGTCGGAGACCCAGGGGTGGCCGAGCCGGTAGGTCTCGTACGCGGCATCGAGCAGCTCCGCCAGGGGGCGCGGGTGCGTGACCTCCTCGAGCAGCTCCATCCGCTCCTCGTACTCGATGCCCTCGGCCTTCATCGCGGCCACCGCCTCGCCGCGAGCCTTGTGCTCCTGACCCTTCAGCACGTGCCGCGGGTCCTCCAGGGTCGCCTCCACGACGGAGACGACGTCGAGCGCGTAGGTCTCGGACTCGAGGTCGAGCAGCTCGATCGCGGCGAGCGCGAAGGTCGAGAGCGGCCGGTTCAGAGCGAAGTTCATCGGCAGGTCGACAGTCAGGCGTACCGTGCGGCCGGTCCCGTCCGGCGTGTCCAGCCGTTCGACGACACCGCCGGCGACGAGCGACCGGTAGGCGGCGATCGCCTCCTTGATGTGCTTGACCTGGTTCGCGCGCGGCTCGTGGTTGTCGGTGAGGAGCTTGCGCATGGCTGCGAACGCGTCACCGGGGCGGGCGATCACGTTGAGCAGCATCGAGTGCGAGACGACCAGCTGGGAGCGCAGCGGCTCGGGGTCGGACGTGACCAGCCGGTCGAAGGTCTTCTCGCTCCAGCTGACGAAGCCCTCCGGAGGCGCCTTGCGCTGCACCCTGCGCCGCTTCTTCGGGTCGTCACCGGCCTTGGCCAGCGCCTTGAGGTTGTCGACCTCGTGGTCCGGCGCCTGCCCGACCACGGTGCCGGCGGTGTCGAAGCCCGCTCGGCCGGCCCGGCCCGCCACCTGGTGGAACTCGCGGGCCCGCAGGTGCCGGGTGCGGATGCCGTCGTACTTGCTGAGCGCGGTGATCATCACGGTGCGGATCGGCACGTTGATGCCCACGCCCAGGGTGTCGGTACCGCAGACGACCTTCAGCAGCCCGGCCTGGGCCAGCTGCTCCACCAGTCGCCGGTACCGGGGCAGCATGCCCGCGTGGTGCACGCCGATGCCGTGCCGCACGAGCCGCGAGAGCGTCTTGCCGAAGCCGGTGGTGAACCGGAAGTCGCCGATCGCCTCGGCGATCCGGTCCTTCTCCTCCCGGGTGGAGACGTTGACGCTCATCAGGGCCTGCGCCCTCTCGAGCGCCGCCGCCTGGGTGAAGTGCACGACGTAGACCGGCGACTGCTTGGTCTGGAGCAGCTCGGCGATGGTCTCGTGCACCGGCGTCGTCGCGTAGTAGAAGTGCAGCGGCACAGGGCGTTCGGCGTTCGCGACGAGCGCGGTGGCGCGTCCGGTGCGGCGGGTGAGGTCCTCGCGCAGCTCGGTCGTGTCGCCCAGGGTGGCCGACATCAGCAGGAACTGGACGTGCGGCAGCTCGAGCAGCGGCACCTGCCAGGCCCAGCCGCGGTCCGGCTCGCCGTAGAAGTGGAACTCGTCCATCACGACCTGGCCGATGTCGGCAGCGGCCCCCTCGCGCAGCGCCTGGTTCGCGAGAACCTCCGCGGTGCAGCAGATCACGCGCGCGTCCGGGTTGACGGCGGCGTCGCCGGTGAGCATGCCGACCTGGTCGGCGCCGAGCGCGTCGCACAGGGCGAAGAACTTCTCGCTCACCAGGGCCTTGATCGGCGCCGTGTAGTACGTCCGGACGCCCTGGCTGAGCGCCGCCACGTGGGCTCCCAGGGCCACCAGCGACTTGCCGCTGCCGGTCGGGGTGGCCAGGACGACGTTCGAGCCGGTGGCCAGCTCGAGCAGGGCCTCCTCCTGGGCCGGGTACGGCGGCAGGCCCTGGTCGCTCGCCCAGGCGACGAAGGCCTCGTAGAGGCCGTCGGGGTCCTCGGCGTGCTCGGCCGCGATCGTTCGCAGGACGGTCGGGGTGGTGGGCACCCGGTCAGGGTGCCAGAAGCGTGCTGGAGCGGGAGCGCCCTCACGGCGTCAGCGGCACCTCGCAGGGCTCGGTGCAGGCGAACGGCGCCCGCAGCCCGGTGGCGAACGCGGTGAGCTCGGTCATGCCCCAGCCCAGGGCGGGGCTGGCGCTGACCTGCGCCCAGCTGCCGAAGGTCAGCTCGAGCACCATCGTCGGGCGGCCGGCCCGGCCGTCCGCGGCGTCGACCAGGTAGTACGACACGCGCGCCCCGGCCACCCGCTCGAAGTCGCCGACGCCGCCCATCACGGGTGGTCCGGTCGTGTCCGGCAGGGCCGAGACGGTGACGACCTCGCCGTCGCGCCCGAGGACGAGGGAGTCGGGTCCGGCCTGCACGACCTCCCAGCCGGTTGGGACGAGCGTGGCGACGACGTCCTCCTCGTGCTGGGCGGGCCCGGGGCCCAGGGCCACCGGGGCCGTGGGACGGGAGACCTCGTCGCCGCGCGTCGCGTCGGCCGGTGGCCAGGGGTCGGCCGGGTGCGTGAGAGGGCCCGTGGCCGGCACCCCGGCAGTACCGCTCAGGCCTGCGAGGCCCTGCGGCACGAGCACCGCCGCGGCGGCGACCAGGGCGGTGCCGGCGCCCACGGCGAGCGTGGCGAGCAGGGACCGGCGGCGTCCCAGCGCGGACCGGCCGCGCTCGAGGTCGCCGTCGAGGTCGACGGGAGCCGTGACGTCGGGCGCCGCCCGGGCCAGCAGCTGACGCACCGCGGCATCCTGCCGCCCGGGGGGCCCGAGGGCGCCGGGACTCATGCCGGCACCCCGCGGTCGGCCAGGGCCGCGCGCAACCGCGCCAGGCCGCGGGCGTTCTGCGACTTCACCGTGCCGGTCGAGCAGCCGAGGTGGTCGGCGGTCTGCTGGACCGACAGGTCGCGCCAGTGCCGCAGCACCACGACGGTCCGCTCGCCCGGGGTCAGGGTCGCCAGCGCGGCGCGCACGGCAGCGCCGTCCGGGCCGTCGGCCGGACCCTGGCCTGCGCCGGCCGCCAGGTCGGCGCGGTCCGGCAGCGTCTCGTGCGGCTGCTCGCGGTGCCAACGCGCCCGGCGGGTCTCGTCCACGTAGGCGCTCACCAGGATCCGGCGGACGTACGCCTCCTCGTTGCCGCGCCGGCGCACCGACGCCCAGGACAGGTAGAGCCGGGTGAGCGAGGTCTGGACGAGGTCCTCGGCCAGGTGCAGGTCGCCGGCGGTCAGCAGCGCAGCGGTGCGGACCAGGGCGCCGCGGCGCGCGAGCACGGAGGCGCTGAACTCGCGCTCGCGTGCGGCGTCCCGTCCGCTGGTCCCGACCGGCATGGCCCCAGTGTGACGTCGTGCCGCCCCCTGCGGGTCGTCACTGCGCGAAGGCGGACCCGTCGTCCTCGCACGGGACGTGGCACCGTGTCCTGCGTGAGCGCACCGGGGGCCGGGCAGTGACGGGCAGGGCCGTCGGCGTGGTGGGCGCCGGCATCAGCGGGCTGGCCGTCGCGACGCTGCTGGCCCGCGACGGCCGGCAGGTCACGGTGCTGGAGCGCAGCGACGACCTCGGCCCCGTGGGTGCAGGGTTCATGCTGCAACGGCTCGGGCAGCAGGTGGCCTACCGGTTGGGCATCGGCGAGCAGCTCCGCGAGCGGTCCAGCCCGATCCGCAGCGTCGACGGCCGCACCCTGACGGGGCGCCCCACGATGCAGGTGCGGTACGCCGACGTGGTGACCGACACCGACGCCGCGGTCGACGCCTGGGGCGTGGAGCGCGGCACCCTGTTCGAGCTGCTGCACGCGGCCGCCGTTGGGGCCGGCGCCGAGGTGGTGCCGCGCACCGAGGTCCGCGTGGTGCGCGAGGACGCCGGCGGGTGGACCGCCGTCGACGTCGGGGGCCGCGAGCACGGCCCGTACGACCTGCTGGTCGGGGCCGACGGGGCGGCCTCGCAGCTGCGCCGGCTGGCGTTCACCCCTCAGATGGACCGCGAGTACCCCTGGGGGGCGCTGTGGTCGATCGTCCCCGACCCGGACCGGTTGGTCGGCGACGCGCTGGTGCAGCGCTGGGTGGGCACCCGCACCACCCTCGGCCTGATGCCCACCGGGCAGGGCCGGGTGTCGGTGTTCTGGTCGATCCCGGTGCGCGACATCGACCGCGCGCTGGCCGCCGGCCCCGACGCGCTGGTGCGGCAGGCGCTGCGTGTGTCCGGCGGGCGGTTCGCCCCCGTGCTGGAGTCGATGCCCGAGGCCGGGGTGCTCGGTGCCCGGTACCGCGACGTCGTGGTGCGGCAGCCCGCGCGCCACGGCGCCGTCCTGGTCGGCGACGCGGCGCACGCGATGAGCCCGCAGATGGGGATCGGTGCCTCGATGGGGCTGGCCGACGCCTGGACGCTCGCCTGGGCGCTCGGCCAGCACCCGGCCGACCTCGACACGGCGCTGCGGCTGTACGTGCGGCAGCGGGCCCGCCACCTGCGGTACTACCGGTGGTGGTCGATGCTGATGACACCGGTGTTCCAGAGCGGCCTCACGCCGATCGGGCCGCCGCGGGACCTCGGCCTGGCGGTCATGTCGCGGCTGCCGTTCGCGCAGCGGCAGATGGTGACCACCCTGATGGGCGTGCGGACCTCGCCGTGGACGCGATGGGGGCTCCCGGGCTGAGCGGGGGGCCTCATCGATCGGGTGGCGATGCGGGCGAACGAGCCCGGACGTGGCACAGTGGAGGCAGACGTGACCACGGTGGTCGTGTCGAGGTCGTCTGCTTCGCGCCCCTGCGGCGCGGTTCGTCCCGTTGGCAGCGCCCGCACAGCCCCTGTGGCGAGTGCGTGAGGCGCGCGGTGACGGTGAGCCGGCACTGCGGCCACCTGATCCGGAAGGACATCCGTGCACACCTCTGCCCGGGCGGAGCGCACCTCCGCGCCCGCCACCCGTCCCACCCCCTCCTCTGCTGTGACGTCTGCTGTGACGTCTGCTGTGACGTCTGCTGGGTTGGCCGAGGCCGGCTCGGGCAAGCGCCCGGCCCGGCGGCGCCGGCGCGGCGGCTCCGGCCCGCAGCCGGTGCCTGCCCCGGTGGCCGCGTCCGTCCCCGTCCCCGCGCCGGTCGCGGCTCCCGTCGAGCGCGCCGACGTCCGTGAGGGCGCCACCTTCGCCGACCTCGGTGTCCCCGCCGTGCTGGTGCGGACCCTCGAGGCGCAGGGCCTGACCAGCGCGTTCCCGATCCAGACCGCGACCCTGCCCGACACCCTGGGCGGCCGCGACGTGCTCGGCCGTGGCCGCACCGGCTCCGGCAAGACGCTGGCCTTCGCGATCCCCGCCGTGACCCGGCTCGCCGCGTCCGGTCGGCGCGCCCAGCCGAAGAAGCCGCGGGCGCTGGTGCTCGCGCCGACCCGGGAGCTGGCCAACCAGATCCGGGCCGCCCTCGAGCCGCTGGCGACCGCCGCCGGGCTGAGCACCGCCGTGGTGTTCGGCGGCGTCGGCCAGAACCCGCAGGTCGCCGCGCTGCGCAAGGGCGTTGACGTCCTGATCGCCTGCCCCGGCCGGCTCGAGGACCTCATCGGCCAGGGGCACTGCGACCTGGGCGCGATCGAGGTCACCGTCCTGGACGAGGCCGACCACATGGCCGACCTCGGCTTCCTGCCCGGCGTGAAGCGGATCATGGACCGTACGCCCACCCAGGGGCAGCGGATGCTGTTCTCGGCCACGCTGGACAACGGCGTCGACGTGCTGGTGAAGCGGTACCTGTCCAACCCGCTGACCCACTCGGTGGACTCCGCCTCCGCGCCGCCGCCCGCCATGACGCACCACGTGTTCGCGGTGCAGTCGACCGACAAGCCCGCGCTGGTGCGCGAGCTCGCGTCGGGCACCGGCCGCAGCCTGCTGTTCATGCGCACCAAGCACAGCGCGAAGAAGCTGGCCAAGCAGCTGACCGCCGCCGGCATCCCGGCCGTCGACCTGCACGGCAACCTGTCCCAGAACGCGCGCGAGAAGAACCTCGCCGCCTTCACCTCGGGCCAGACCCGGGTGCTGGTGGCCACCGACATCGCGGCCCGCGGGATCCACGTGGACGAGATCGAGCTGGTCGTGCACGTCGACCCGCCGTCGGAGCACAAGGCGTACCTGCACCGCTCGGGTCGCACCGCGCGCGCCGGCGCCGCCGGCCTGGTCGTCACGCTGATGACGCCGGACCAGAAGCGCGATGTCGCGGACCTCGTCCGGCTCGCCAGGATCCACCCGACGACCACGGCAGTGGCTCCCGGTCACGAGGCCGTCCGGTCCGTCGTCGGCGAGCAGGCCGAGTTCGTGCAGCCCGCACCCGTCCAGGCCCCCGCGCAGTCCGGCGGTGGCGGCGCAGGCCGCGGTCGCGGTTCCGCCGGCGGCTCGTCCGCTCGAGGGCAGTCGGGTCGGGGCCACTCGGGTGCAGGCCAGTCCGGTCGCGGTCGCGGTGGCTCCGGTCAGCAGGCCGCGCCGAAGCAGGGCCAGCCCCGGTCGTCGCGGTCCGGCTCTGCGGCTGCGTCCTCCGGGCGCAGGCGGTCGGCTGCCGACTTCTCCTCCCGCGGCTTCCGCTGACCTGTTCGGCCGCTGAGCGCCCCCTGACCGTCTCGGCGTTCAGCGAGTCAGTCGTGCGTGCAGGTCGCGCAGCCGGGTGAAGGCTCGCCTCAGCTGCTCGGTGTCGGTAGAACCGCCTGCGCCCGTGTGCGTCTCGACGGCCTGCCGGACCAGCGAGGCGGCTCCCTCGACCGCGCCAGCCGGGTCGTCCACGAACTGCACCTGCAGGTCCCGCCACGCGTCGAGGCTCGCTGCTGTGTGTGCTGCGACGTCCACCGCCGGCTCGTCCGCCGGGCCGCCGGCCACCTCGGTGCTCCCCGTGGCGCCGATCGGCACGGTGGTCTCCACCTCGTCCGGCACGACCGGGTCCGCGACGGTCTGGTCGGCGGGGTGGTCGACCAGCCCCTTGTCACTGGGCTGTTCGGACGTGGGGTCGTCGTCGGACGGCGTCAGCCGGGTGGGGCGGTCGGTGCGCTCCTGCTCGGCACCGACGGGGTCCGCGGGCGGGTCCCAGGCCTGGGCCTCCCAGCCTGTGGTCGGCTCGCTGCCGCTCATGGTCCTCCTCGTGCCGCCCGGTTCGTCCGCGCCAGCCAACCACAGACCTGGGAACGACCACGACGTACGGCGATGCCTGTGGACGCCGCACTGCCCGGGTCAGGGGCGGGCGGCGAGCCGGCGGATCTCGGCGAGGCCGAGCGCCCGGTCGTAGACCCGGACGTCGTCCAGGCGGCCGTCCCAGAACGCCTCGAGCAGGCCCTTGGTGGGGTTGTTCTTCGCACCCACCGCGAGGGGCTCGCCGCTGACGCAGGTGCGGCCGCCGACCTGCTTCGCGCCCACCGGGCGGCCGTCGACGAACACCCTCAGCCAGCTGCCGTCGTAGGTCGAGGTCAGGTGCTTCCAGCGTCCGACCGGGATCGCGACGGTGCTGTCGAGGTACTGCCAGCTCGGGTTGGTGCAGCCGCCGAAGAAGCCGCCGACCCTGACCCGGCCGTCGGTGCGCACGTTCATCCAGTACGCGCCGGCCTTCTCCAGCACCTCCCAGCGTCCGAGCGTGAGGTCGTTCTCGGCGCCGGTGTGGCGCACCCAGGCCGAGAGCGTGTAGCGGTCCACGTCGAGCGCGGTGGAGCGCGGCACGTCGACGTACTGGTGCCCGCTCCCGGTGAGCTGGAGCGCCCGTCCGTACCCCGGCAGGCCGGGAGCCAGGCGAGGGGCACCGGAGGCGGCGACCACCCGGCCGTCGAGCGGACCGGCCGCGTCGTCCACCACGCCACCGGTCAGCGTCTCCATCGGGTAGTGCAGCACCAGGCCGCCGGTGGGGGGTGCAGCGACATCCGGCGCGGCGGGTGCGACGCAGGCCAGCAGCACCGTCGCGGTGGCGCCGAGCAGGCTGACGCGTCGTCGCACCGGGACCTCGACCCTCCCGGCGACCGGAGCCGGGGATGCTCGACGGTAGGCGGCGACGGGTGGGCGACGCAGTCGGCCGTTCGGACCGTCTTGGCAGTGGGCTCGCGGATCGGACCTTGCGACCATGGACATGGGCGAACGGATGATGCGGGGGCAGCGGAAGATCCCCCATCCTGGAGTCCACCCGGGGCGACGATGCCTTCTCGGGGAGGCGACGACGCGCACCAGGGGTGGAAGCCGACGGCCCAGGACCAGCTCGATCCCCCAGTCAACATGGAGTCTGCTGTGAAGCGCATCGCGATCGTCGGCCTCCTCATCCCTGCTGTCAGCGCGTTGGTGATGACCGGTTCCGGCCCGGCTCAGTCGGCGGCGGACACGACGCCACCGACCTTGAAGGCCCCGGTCAAGTCGTCTTTCACCGTGGGTCAGCAGATCCAGCCTGGCTACGTTCCTGACTGCGGCGAGGGCGAGCCCTGGGACCTGCGGATCGGTGTGGCTCAGAACTTCACGTGGACCGGCTCCGACGCCTCGGGCTACGTGCGGTACGACCTCACCCAGAGCACCGGCAGGGACGGAACGCAGGACGTCTTCAGCGACAGCCGGCAGAGGTCGTACGCGGCATGGGGTGAGAACACGAACCAGGACTGCGGCGGCGGAAACGGCACCGTCTACGAGTGGACGCTGACCGCGAAGGACGCTGCCGGCAACGCCACGACACGCAACATCTACGGCGGACGCATCAGGCTCACGCAGGACAACAACCTGGCCGATCTCGCTGACTACGCCACAGTGCCGAGGATCAGCTACGGCGGACGTTGGCAGCTGGCCTCGTGCAGCTGCTGGTCCCACGGCGGTGTGCACAAGACCACCGCCAAGGGCGCCACCGCCACCCTCGAGATCCCCCTGCCGTTCACCCAGTACCCGCCCGGTTCGGCGAACGCTTACACCCACGTCGGCCTGGTGATGCACAAGGGTCCGAACCGGGGAAAGTTCACGGTCTACGTCGACGGAGTGCTCAAGGGGACCGTCGACACCTACGCGGCCACGAACCAACCGAGGATGCTCGTGTGGCAGACCGCCGTCGGCGGCGTCGGCGCCGGCAGCCCGACGATCACGATCGTCAACCAGGGCACACCCGGTCGCACCCGGATCGACCTGGACGCGGTCCTGACCAACTAGTGGGTGACGCAGCGCCGCGCGTGGGCGCCGCGAGGACCAGGGCTCGCCCCGACGCCAGCATCGGATCGGGGACCTGGGCCACCTCACCCGGGTCGGCCCCGAAGAGCACGAGGAACTCCCGGAGGAACTGCTCGGCGTCGCTCGCGCCGGCGCGCAGGGCGTCGTAGCCCGCGATGAACGCCTCGGCGTCCGCTCGTCCCCGCACCAGGTCGAACGCCGCCGGTTCGACCAGGACGAGGCTCCTGACGGCCCCGGGGGCCCGGGCGGCTGCCAGCATCGCGACCATGGCGCCCATGGAGCAGCCGACGAGGTGCGCTCGCCGTGGCCACCTTCCCCGTCGTGGTCGTCTCGGGCGGTCACAGCGACATGTCGACGCCATCTGCGACACCTCGGCGGACCGGGTGGGGGCCGAGCGGGCGAGCATCGCCGGAGCGGGTCACGCGGTCCGGTTCACCGGGGAGCCGTTCGACGCCCTCCTGGAGAGGACCTGGGCAGCGACGACCCCCTTCACTGAAGCCGTCGCCGCCCGGCGTCGTTGTTCTTGGGCCGTTTGCCCGAAGTTGTTCCCTGGAGGGGTGGTCGCGGAGGTCTCCGTGATGACATCATCGCCGGGCCACCGCCACCACCCCTGGAGCCCATCGCATGCGTCGTCACCCTGTTCGCGCGGCCGCCGTCACCGTCTGCGGGCTCGCGCTCGTCGCAGGCCCCCTGACCGCTCCCGCCTCAGCCGCCACGTTCGAGATCCAGCTGGTCGGCATCAACGACTTCCACGGACGGCTGACCTCGACCGTCGATGACAACGACACCGACGACCCGGCTGACGACGTCGAGGTCGGTGGTGCCAAGCAGCTCGCGGGGGCGGTGGAGCAGCTCAGCAGCGCGTTCGCAGGCGACACGTACTTCGTCTCCGCCGGTGACAACATCGGTGCCTCGACGTTCACCTCGAACGTGCAGGACGACGAGCCCACCATCGAGGTGCTCAACGAGATGGGCCTGACCGTCTCGGCAGTGGGGAACCACGAGTTCGACAAGGGCTACGACGACATCGCCGACGGTGGTCGGGTGGACGCGCTGGCCGACTTCCCGTACCTCGGCGCGAACGTGTACGCCGAGGGCACCGAGGAGCCGCTGCTGCAGGAGTACCTGGTCGAGGAGACGCCGGACGGCATCATGATCGGGTTCATCGGCACGGTGACCCAGGAGACCGCGTCCCTGGTCACCCCGGCCGGCATCGCCGGCATCGAGTTCGGTGACGAGGCCGATGCCATCAACCGGGTGGCTGCCCAGCTGACGGACGACGACGAGGACAACGGCGAGGCGGACGTCATCGTGGTGCTCGCCCACTCCGGGTCCTCCAGCACCGACTGCGCCGACGTGGCGCTCAGCGACGTGCCGAACGGAGCCAGCGCGGCGGTCGACGTGATCTTCCAGGGCCACACGCACGAGGCCTACGCCTGCAACACCGTGGTCGGTGCGGGCGGCTTCACCGGCCCCGTGGTGCAGGGAGGCCAGTACGGCGAGTCGTTCGACCGGATCACCCTGACCTACGACGACGTGCTCGAGGACGTCACGGCCACGACGGCCGAGGTCCTCGAGATGGTCGACTTCGACCAGACCCTCAACCCGGACGTCGCAGCTACCGTCGACGCAGCCGTCGCCTTCGCCCTGGAGGCGGGCAGCGTCCCGCTCGGCCAGGCCACGACGGACATCCTGCGCGGCGCGGACGGCAGCCGAGGCGTGGAGAGCGTGCTCGGCAACTTCATCGCCGACGTCCAGCTCGACCAGACCCGCGAGGATGCCGGTGCCCGGATCGCGTTCATGAACCCGGGCGGCCTGCGCGATGACTTCCTGATCGACAACCAGTTCGGCGACGAGGCGTGCGGCGTGATCACCCTGGGCGAGGCGAACGGCGTCCAGCCCTTCGCCAACGCCCTGGTCACCTCCACGATGACCGGCGCGCAGATCAAGGAGGCCCTGGAGCAGCAGTGGCAGCCGGACGGTGCCGACCGCCCGTTCCTGGCGCTCGGTGTCTCCGAGGGCTTCTTCTTCGCCTACGACGAGACGTTGGCCGAGGGCTCGCGGATCACCTCCATCACCCTGGACGGCGAGCCGGTCCTGCCGGGCACGGAGTACCGGGTGACGGTGAACGAGTTCCTCGCCTCGGGCGGGGACAACTTCGGGGCCTTCGCCGAGGGCGAGGACGCCCAGCAGCTGGGTGCGAGCGACCTGGAGGCCCTGACGGCCTACCTGGACCAGAGCAGCCCGGTGACGCCGGACGTCGAGCCGCGCCGTGCCCCGGCCGGCGGTGACGCCGAGCCGCTGAACGTCTCGGGCGCCGCCTGCCCGGCGGGCGGGACGCCGCCGCCGACCACCGGTCCGGCTCCGACGCCGCCTCCCACCGGGGGTGTGGGTGCCGGCAGCGGTCGCAACCCCGGGCTCCGGGTCGACACCGGCGTGACGGCGGGCGCAGGTGGCCCGGTGTGGGCCTCTGCCGGCCTGCTGATCCTGCTGGCTCTCGGTGCTGCTGCTGCGGGCTACCGCCGACGCGGGGCGGTGCGCTGAACGCAGGCCTGGCTGGTCTGGGCGCGCTGCCTCGCAGGTCGCGCCTGTGGATAGCACTGCTGGTGGCCGTCACCGTGATCGCGGTGGCGGCCGTCGGCACGCTCCTGCTCGCCGGTGAACCGCTTGCACGCTCCCTGCCGCCTCCGACGGCGACCGCACCGCCGACCAGCCCGGCTGCGCCCACCACGCCCCCGGCGCAGGCGGCGGTGCAGGTCGCGGCCCCCACCCGGGTCGAGGTCCCGTCCGTCGACCTCGCCGTGGACGTCCTCCCCGTCACTCCCACCGGGGGAGAACTCGATCCGCCCACGCTCACCGAGGCGTACTGGATCGAGACCTACGGCACCCCTGGTACCGACTCCGACAACACCGTGTACCTGGCCGGTCACTCCTTCGACCGGGGGGCGGCGGCGTTCAACCCGCTGTTCGACAAGGATGCCCAGGTGGCCCTCGTCCAGCCCGGTGCCGAGATCGTGGTGACGACCGCTGCCGGCCGGCTGACGTACGCGGTGGAGTCGACTGAGCGCTACCCCAAGGGCAGCCTCCCCGACGTGGACGAGGTCTGGAACGTCGTGCCCGGGCGGTTGGTGCTGATCACCTGCTTCCAGCGCAACGACGGCGGTGCGTCCCAGGACAACCTCGTCGTCTACGCCGACCTCGTCGGGACGGTCCGGGCGTCCGGGGCGTCCGGGGCGCCCGGTGCGACCGGAGCCGCGCCGTAGGGCCCCGACGCCGTGGTCAGGATCGCCGGGGCAGCTCCGTGGTCCGCAGGCTGGCGCCCGCCGGGACGCCCGCGCACGCGCTTGAGGGGACGGCGGGGGCGGGCACCCTAGGCTGCACGGGACCAGGAGGTCGTCGATGAAGATGTCGCTGTACAAGATGTGGACGAGCATCCGCTCGAGCCTGTGGCTCGTGCCCGTGCTCTGCGTGCTGATCGGCGCCCTGATCTCGTTCGCCACCATCGCGGTCGACCGTGCGAACGACTACCAGCTCGTTCCGCCGTCGGTCGTCGGTGGTCCCGACGCGGCGCTCGGCATCCTGACCACGGTCGCGACCTCGATGGTGAGTCTGACGGCGTTGGTGCTGACGATCGTCCTGGTCGTCGTCCAGCTGGCGATGGGCCAGTTCTCCCCACGGATCGTGCAACGGCTGCTGCGTGACCGTCCCAGCCAGTTCGCGATCGGCTTGTTCGTCGCCACCTTCGTCCACGCGCTGCTCGCGATCCGCGAGATCGACCCGGGTGATCCGGGCGAGCCCGGGCAGGTGCCCGGCGTCGCCGTGATCGCCACGTTCGTGCTGTCGCTCGCGAGCATCGCCGTGCTGGTCATGTACGTGCACCACGTCGGGCAGGCGCTGCGCGTCTCGGCGCTGGTCGAGCTGGCGGGCGAGGAGACTCGCAAGCTGCTCGAGAGGGTCTACCCCGACCACGGACCCGTCGACGACGACCGGACCGACCCGCGCACCGTGGTGGCGAAGAGGTCGGGAGTCGTCACCACGATCGCCCACGACCGCCTGGTCGACTGCGCCCGCGACGGCGACTGCGTCTTGGAGCTGGTCCCCGCACTGGGGGAGTTCGTGCCTGCGGGGGCACCGCTGTTCACCGTGGACGGCGACCCCGAGCGGCTGGACGTCGGCAAGGTCAACAAGGCCGTCATCCTGCGGATGGAGCGGACGTTCGACCAGGACGTCGCCTACGGCATCCGGCTGCTGGTCGACATGGCGGTGAGGTCCCTGTCCGACTCCCGCTGGCAGGACCCGACGACCGCGGTGCAGACCATCGACCGGCTGCACGACTGCCTGCGCCAACTGGCCGCTCGACCGATCCCCGACGGTCGACACCACGATCGCGACGGCGAGCTGCGTCTGATCGAGCACGTGATGACGTGGGACGCCTACGTGCACCTCGCGTTCGACGAGCTCCGGCTCGCCGGAGCGGGTTCGCCGCAGGTGGCGCGCCGGCTGCAGGCGGCCCTGCGCGACCTGCGTGACGTGGCCCCGCCGGATCGGCGCCCCGTGCTGGACGAGCAGCTCGAGCTGCTGTCGGACGGCAGCGCCGCCGAGCTGGAGAGCGAGATCGACGTGGCCAGGGCCCAGCAGCCCGACCCGGGAGGGCTCAGCGTGGTCGTCGGCTCGTCGGCGGGCGATCACCGCGGGCACACCTCGTGACACTGCTGGCCATCGAGCCCACCTCGGCGCTGGACCCGGCGGACGCACAGCTGGACGCACACGCTGGAGCCCGGGAGGTAGGCCGTCAGGTCTGGCGCCGCCCCAGCACCAGGTCGTCACCGAGGACCTCGGTCTCGAGACCGACATCCTCCATCTCCGCGACGACGTCAGCGACACCGTGCACGTACCACCGATGCGACATCTGCACCTCGCGCAGCTGTCTGCCTTCGGCGTGCACGCGGTAGGTGATGTGCCAGAGGACCGAGTCGGGGCCGTCCGGATCTGCCCGCCCCGAGGTCGAGTACGTGTGGGTGCCGACCTGCACGCTCCCCCACTCCGCCTCCGCCACGACCTCTACGCGCGCCGGCGGCTGCACGGAGACAAGCAGGGGTCCGCCGGGCACCAGCCGTCGCGCCGCCTCGCCGAACAGACCGCGGCGTTCCGCCGGGTCGAGGTGGCCCGTCATCGCCAGCGCCAGCGCCGCTCCCCAGACCTGCGGCAGCTGGACGTCGGCGCTCTGCAAGGCCTTTGACCA
>JBBQSN010000068.1:0-17927 GCA_038213835.1 Actinomycetales bacterium | reverse complement strand
AGCGGCCGGCGTGGCGATCGAGAACGCCCGGTTGTACGCGCAGGGCAGGCTCCGGGAGGAGTGGCTGCAGGCGGCGGCCCGGAGCGTGCGGGCCGTCACGGCGGCGACGTCGGACCCGCTGCCCGAGGTGGTCGGGGCCGTCCGTGAGGCATCCGGGGCCGACCTGGTCGAGGTCGTCACCGACGACGGTCCGGACGACGCCGCCTTGACCCAGCTGGTCGACGGCGCTGTCGCCGACGGCGTCCCGGTCACGGCCGGCGACCTGGGGGGCTGGGCGCGCGTGGTGGTGCTGCCGCTGCAGGCCGCAGAGCGACGGCACGGCGCCGTCGTCGTCGCCTGGCACGAGGAGCCGGCCTCGGGTCCGTTGGACCTCGGGGTGATGGCCGCCTACGCCGCCCAGGTCGGCCTGGCGCTCGACGTCGCCGCCTCCCAGCGCGACCGGGCCCGACTCGCCGTGATCGAGGACCGCGACCGGATCGCGCGCGACCTGCACGACCTGGTGATCCAGCGCCTGTTCGCGGTGGGGCTCAGCGTTCAGTCGGTGGCGCGGCACGAACTGCCTCCCGGTCTCGCCGCGCGCCTCGAGCAGGTCGTCGACGAGCTGGACGGCTCGATCAAGGACGTCCGCAGCTCGATCTACCGGCTGCACGACCGTTCCGGTCCGCACGATCTGCGGGGGGCGCTGCACGACGAGGTGGACTCTGCCCGTGAGGCTCTCGGCTTCATGCCTCGACTCCACACCTCGGGGACGCTGGGCTCGGTACCCTCCGGCGTGGCGGACGACGTGGTGGCGGTCGTGCGCGAGTCCCTCTCGAACGTCGCGCGCCACGCCGCCGCCACGACCACGGTCGTCGAGGTCGTGGTCGGCCCCAACCGGCTGTCCGTGCTGGTCACCGACGACGGCACCGGCCCACCCCCCGAGGGGACGGGACGGCGCAGCGGGCTGCGGAACCTGGCCGACCGGGCGGCGTCGCGGGGCGGCGGCTTCGTCCTGTCCGCAGGGCCGGGGGCCGGGAGCCGGCTGTCCTGGGACGTCCCGCTCGGGGCCGCGGAGCAGGGTGCGACGACGTGAGGGTCGTGCCGCCCGAGGTGCTGGCCACGCGGCTGCGCGAGCTCTCGTCGCAGGTGCCGCGCGTGGTCGCGAGCGGCAACCACGCGACCCCACTCGGGCTGCTGCGGCTGCTCGATGCCGAGCTGCCCGCCTACCGGCTGTTCCTGCTCAACGCGCAGCGCGGCGTCGTGCCGGATCGCGAGGGCGTGGTCCCCGAGACCTGCTTCGTCGGGGCGGGGATGCGCTCCCACCCGCGGCTGTCGTACGTCCCGGCCCGGCTCTCGCTGGTGCCGAGGCTGTTCGCGACCACGCTGCCGCCGGACGTCGTGGTCCTGCGCACGACGGTGCCCGAGGCGGGAGCGGTGTCGCTCGGCACCGAGGTGAACATCCTGCCTACGGCGGTCGAGGCGGTCCGTGCCCGTGGCGGACTGGTCGTGGCCCAGCTCGACCGGACCCTGCCGCGCACAGGAGGCGACGCGGTGCTGGACGCCGACCTGGTCGACCTGGCGGTCGAGGTCGAGGAGCCGCTCGCGACCCACTCGGCACCGCCGCCGGACGGCACCGCCGTCGCGATCGGGGAGGCGGTCGCCGCACGGGTGCCCGATGGTGCGACCGTGCAGGCCGGGATCGGGGCCGTGCCCGACGCCGCGCTCGCCGGGCTGCTGCGGCACAGGGGTCTTCGGGTCTGGACCGAGATGTTCAGCGACGGCGTCCTGCGGCTCGAGCAGGCCGGATGCCTGGACCCCACGGTGCCGCTGGTCGCCTCGTTCCTGTTCGGCTCCCAGGAGCTCTACGACTGGGTCGACGGCAACCCGCGGGTGCTGATGCAGCGTACCGAGACCACCAACGCCCCCGGGTTGATCGCCGCGCGGCGGGCGATGACCTCGATCAACACCGGTCTTCAGGTCGACCTGTTCGGCCAGGTGAACGCCTCGAGGATCGGGGCACGGATCTACTCCGGGTTCGGCGGCCAGAGCGACTTCGTCAGCGGCGCGCTGCAGAGCCCGGGCGGGCAGGCGCTGATGGCTTTGCGCTCCTGGCACCCCAAGGCCGACCGGTCGACGATCGTGCCGCTCGTTGACGAACCGGTGACGTCGTTCCAGCCCAGCGCCGTCGTGACCGAGCAGGGCACGGCAGAGCTGTTCGGGCTCGACGAGCGGGAGCAGGCGCGCCGTCTCGTCGAGCTCGCGGCCCACCCCGACGTGCGCGACGAGCTGCGCGAGGAGATCGCCGCCCTCGGCCTCGGCTGACCGCCGTTCCCGGACGTCCGCCCCAGACGCGGCAGAGGCGACGAGCAGGCTCCGCCGTGGCCTGCAGCGATTCCCTGCCACTCGTCGGGGCCTCGACCGGACTCCTCGTATCTGCCAGGACCGTCGGTACCTCTGTTGACCAGCCCGGCCATCGGGACCGGCAGCAGCGAGGAGAGACGCATGTCCGACGACGAGTTCGGCTCGATCGGCGAGGAAGCCATCGACGCCCTGTACGACACCGGGTACGCCACGGCGGCCCTGATCTCCGGCGACGTGGACGTCGCCGTCGACCGATACCTGGACGCCAGCAGCTCGGCCCTGGACGCCGTGTCCGACGGCGGGTTCAGTCACCTGGTCGACCGGTTCGAGGCCGACACGGGCATCGACACCCGGGAGACCTTCCAGGACGCCACCCAGTACGTCGGCGAGGCGATCGGCGACGCGGCCTGGGAGGCCACCGAGTACGTGGGTGAGGTCTACGACGACGTGAGCGAGACGGCCGGTGAGGCCTACGACTACGCGAGCGAGACGGCCGGCCAGGCCTACGACTACGCGAGCGAGACCGCCGGCGAGGTCTACGACTCGGTCGCGGGGTTGTTCGAGTGAGCGGCGCCGCCGCTGCCGAGGACGCGACACCGACCGACGACGCCGAGCCGGACGGCGTCCTCGAGCGGGTCGTGGAGGACGTCCAGGAGACCGCCGAGGGAGCCGTGAGCTTCGTCGCCCGGTTGGGCGGCGCGCTGTCCGACGGCTTCAAGGACGGACGCCAGCGCTCCTGAGGCCGGTCGACTGCTCTCCGTGCGCGGCCGGAGTCCGAGAGACCACCTGTGCGGGTAGACCACCCCTTCCCGGTCATGGCGGGGAGGGGTGCCGCGGCACCCGCACGAGACGCACCCGCACGCCGCCCCACCCGCACTACCCACCCGCACGACCCACCGCACGAACTGAGAGGCGCACCATGCCGCAGTACCTGTCTCCCGGCGTCTACGTCGAGGAGCTCGAGGCGAGCACCCGTCCGGTGGAGGGCGTCGGCACCGCCGTCGCCGCCTTCGTCGGTCTGGCCGCCGAGGGTCCCCTCCACACCCCGACGCTGGTGACCAACTGGACCCAGTTCACGACCGCCTTCGGCGGCTTCACGCCGGGCTGCTACCTGGCGCACGCCGTGTACGCCTACTTCAACAACGGCGGCGGCGCCGCCTACGTCGTCCGCGTCGGCAAGGACTCCGGCACAGTGGCTGTGGAGCCCGCGAGGGCCCAGCTCCTCACGGGCAGCGAGACCCCGCTCGAGGCCTACGCGATCGAGTCCCTGCTGCCGGGCGACGCCGGTCAGGGCACGACCGTCGAGGTGCACCACCCGGAGGGCGAGCAGACCGACACCTTCCGGGTCGAGGTGCGTCACGGCGACCAGCACGAGAGCTTCGACGGCCTCACGACCAGCCGGCGCCAGCGCACCAACGTCGTCACTGTCGTGAACGAGCAGTCGACCCTGATCCGGCTGGTGGAGCGCGAGGAGCGTCGCGGTGCCGCGATCGAGCGCCCAGCAGCCGGGCAGGTCGTCCTCACCGGTGGCGGTGCCCTGGAGCCCGTCCCGGTGGACGCCGGGGAGTACGTGGGCGACGCTCGCGACCGGACCGGCTTCGCCGGCCTCGAGTCGGTCGACACCGTGACGATGGTCTGCCTGCCGGACCTGATGTCGGAGTACGAGCGCGGGAACCTCGACCTCGAGCAGGTCAAGGGCATCCAGACCGCGCTGATCGGCCACTGCGAGCGGATGGGTGACCGGATGGCGGTGCTCGACACCCCGCCCGGCCTGGACGCCCAGGAGGTCCGCGAGTGGCGGGTCGACGGCGCCGGCTACGACTCGAAGTACGCCGCCCTGTACTGGCCGTGGGTCAAGGTCCTCGACCCGGGCACCGGCACGACGATGCTGATGCCGCCGTCTGGCCACATGGCCGGGGTCTGGGCCCGCAGCGACGCCGAGCGCGGCGTGCACAAGGCCCCGGCCAACGAGGTGGTCCGGGGCGCGATCGACCTCGCCACCACCATCAC
Organism: Actinomycetales bacterium; assembly: GCA_038213835.1. Lineage (GTDB taxonomy): Bacteria > Actinomycetota > Actinomycetes > Actinomycetales > CAWJMD01 > JBBQSN01. The sequence continues at coordinate 13,577 of JBBQSN010000068.1, read as the reverse complement.
CCGGTTCGAGCACGACCTGCTGAACCCGGTGGCGGTCAACTGCATCCGGTCCTTCCCGGGTCGTGGCATCCGGGTGTGGGGGGCGCGCACGCTCTCCAGCGACCCGGCGTGGCGCTACATCAACGTGCGGCGCCTGTTCAACTACGTCGAGGGCTCGATCCTCGCCGGCACCAGCTGGGTGGTCTACGAGCCGAACGACCAGGAGCTGTGGGGACGGGTCAAGCGCTCGATCAACACGTTCCTGTACCGGGTCTGGTTGGACGGTGCGCTGTTCGGTGCGACGCCCGAGCAGGCCTACTACGTCAAGTGCGACGACGAGACGAACCCGAGCGAGGTCATCGAGTCCGGTCAAGTCGTCTGCGAGATCGGTATCTCGCCGGTCAAGCCCGCGGAGTTCGTCGTCTTCCGCCTCGCCCAGCTGCCCAGCGGCACGTCCGCCGTGAACGAGTAGGAGATCGCCATGCCCATCGGACTCGACCCGATCGCCACGTACGCCTTCCACGTCAACGTGGACGGGGTCACCATCGCCCAGTTCAAGGAGGTCGACGGCCTCTCCATCTCCGTCGGCGTGATCGAGCACCGCTCGAACACCGGTGGGGGACAGCCGGTCCTGCGCAAGCTTCCCGGGACGGTCAAGTTCGAGAACATCGTGCTCTCCCGCGGCAAGGTCAACGACGCGGCGTTCTGGACCTGGATCAAGCAGGTGCAGGACGGCGACATCGACAGCGCCCGGCGTGACGGCTCGGTGATCCTCTACGACTACGCCCACGGGCAGGTCAACAAGTTCGACTTCAAGCAGGGTTGGCCGTGCAAGGTCGAGCTCGGCAAGCTCCAGTCCGCCACCGACACGGTGCTGCTCGAGACCGTGACGATCACGCACGAGCGGCTGGAGATCGGCTGATGACCGCGACCGTGCAGGAGGCCGTCGAGGGCGGCCTGGTCACGGAGTTCCCGTTCGTGCTGCCGCGCGGCTACGTGGACGGCTCCGGCCAGGTGCACCGGGAGGGCAGGATGCGGCTGGCCACGGCCCGTGACGAGATCATGCCGTTGCGCGACCCACGGGTGCGTGACAACGAGGCGTACCTCACGGTGATCCTGCTCGGTCGGGTCATCACCGGCCTGGGGACGCTCGGGAGCATCGACGCCGGCGTCATCGAGGGCATGTTCGCCACCGACCTGGCCTTCCTGCAGGACCACTACCGGCGGATCAACTCCGAGGGCGGCACCCGCGCGGCGGTCACCTGCCCGTCGTGCCGGCACGGATTCGAGGTCGACCTCGCCGGGAGCCGCCCGGGGGAATCGTGACGTACGCGATCGACCGCCTGCACGAGGAGATCGCGTACGTCGCCTACCACTTCCACTGGCCGCAGGCCGAGATCCTCGACCTCGAGCACGCCGACCGGCAGCGCTACGTCGGCGAGATCGGCGCTATCGTGCAGCGCGCCGAGGGGGGCTGAGACGTGCGCTGGCCCTGGCAGCGTCGGGAGGCGGGGACCACTGCCGGCGGTGAGCAGGCGACCCCGGCTGTGCCGGAGCCGGTCTCGCGCCCTCGGGGTCACTGGCGGGGGCTGGAGCCACTCACCACGGTGACGGGCGCCGTCACCGGCCCAGCCTCCTCGGCCGCCGAGCCGCTGGAGTTCGTCCGGACGCTCTCGACCCGGTGGCAGGTGCCGGCGGCGCTGGAGCCGCTCGGGCACGAGGTCGCGCGCACCGCCCCTGCCGGGCACGTGTCCGTGGCGGGCGGGCCGCTCCAGGGGTACCCCGAGCCGCCCGAGCTGGTCTGGGCGGCCGTCCCCGAGGCCCTGCCTGCAGTGCCCGCCGCACCCCTGTGGCGGGGGGCTGCGGCGCGACCCGCCGGTCCGGACGTGCAGACGCCCGCCCTCCGGGCGCCCTCCGCGGCTGTTACGACCGTCCTGGATCTGGGACGGTCCGCTTCGCCTACTCCGGCGCCGGAGCCCGACGTCGTCGCCGTGCGTGAGGTCGTCCGGACGGGGCCGCCGTCGGCCGCGGTGCCGCGGCGAGGCACGCCCGCCGCGCCGTCGCCGGCAGAGGCCGTCGGGGCGCCCGCCCCCGATGTCGGCGTCGCCCTGTCGGCGGAGGTGCGGCACCTCGCTGGCCTCCGTACGGAACCGACTGCCGCCGAATCCGTTCCGAGCCGCCCGGGTGTCGATCCCCGGGCCCCGCTCGTGGCCCCACCCGTCCGCGCCGTGGACGTGACGTCGCCGAATCAGGAGGAGACGACGGTTCCTGGGCTGCCCGTGCCGCAGCGTGCGCCGTCCCCCCCGCCGACCGAGCGGGCGCCCGAGCAACCGGTCGCGCCGTCAGCCCCGAGGCAGCGTCCGGTGACGGCCGAGGTTCCGTCGCCGTCCCCGCGCCGGGTGCGTGGCCTGGTCGGCGAGACCACCGCCCTGGTGACCGGTCGGGAGCCCCTGCGCGCGGGTGTCGAGCCGGTCGCTGCGTCCAGTCCCGCCGTGGAGGTCGAGACCGCGCCCCCTCCGGTCGACGCCGGACGGCCGGCGACGGGCCTGGGCGTCCCCGACTGGTTCAGCAGCGGCGCCGTGCGAGCGGTTCCGCCGCCCACGGTGCCACAGGACCCGTCCCGTCCGGTTGCTGTCGAGGGGCCGCAGCAGGTCGTGGGCCGGCGTGCCCTGACTGCGCCGGCGGACGCGCAGACGGAGCCGGCCGTCGGGTCCCGGGCTCCCGCCGACCGAGAGCCGGGCAGAGTGCCGCCTCGTCGCGTTCCCTGGCCGCAGCCGGAGGACACCGCTGCCGCCATTGACGACGGTGGGGGGGACGACGTCGAGCCCTCGGACGTCTCGGAGGAGGCTGAGGAGGCCGAGGGACCGGAGCAGGACAGCGCGCTCGGGCAGGCCGTCGCGGGCCGGCCGGACCAGCACCCGGATCCCGGCCCGGCGCCGGTCGCGGCGCGAGCGTGGGAGAGCCCACCAGCTCCCCCGCAGTCGTCCCGGGTCGAGCCGCTGCCGGACGTCACGGCAGTCCCACGCCGGTTCCGGGTCGGGGCGCCTCTGCCGCGTCCCGCCGCAGCCGCGCGGGCCGTGCTGGCGCCGACGGGGTTCGCCGAGCTGGCCACCGCTGCGATGGCCGCCGCGTCCCCGGCTCCCGAGGGGGGCCCGGTGTCGTCCGCGGACCCAGGTCGAAGGACCGAGGGCGCGGTGGGGCGACCGACACGGGGTCCGCGCGCAGGGCTGGTACCGGTCGACCTCGGCCTGCCCACCGACACCGGACCGACCGCCGTGGCTCGGCCTGCGTCACCGGACGCGGCCGGTGGTGACGAGGACGACGACGTCGAGCGACCCGTGAGCCCGTCGGTGGACGAGCTGTACGAGCAGGTGCGCACCCGCCTGCGGCACGAGCTGCTCGTGGACCGGGAGCGGGCGGCGATGCTGGCCGACTGAGCGGGACCCTCGCTGCTGGCGAGCCGCCGGGAGACGTCAGGGCTCGGGGGCTACCGTGGTCCGGTGGCGGATGGTCATGAGTTCTCCCACCTCGCAGCGCAACACCGGCTCGGCGATGATCCCCTTCCCGCGACAGTCGTCGACATCGCCCGAGGTGACCTGTTGAAGCTCGTGTGGCGCAACGACCTCGGCGGACTGACCTTCTCCATCGGGGACGACCGGTTCATCAAGTGGAACCCGCGCGCGACGGGCATCGATCTGGACCGCGAACGGGATCGCCTCCGGTGGGTGTCTGGCCGGCACCCCGCCCCGCAGGTCCTCGATGTCGGGGGCGATGAGCAGTCGCAGTGGCTGGTGACCGCTGCCGTTCCGGGTAAGCCCGCGGTGGGGGACCGGTGGCGGGCTCGTCGCCCAGAAGCGATCAGCGCTCTCGCGGCAGGGTTACGAGCCATTCACGCGATCGACGTCGCCGACTTCCCGTCCGAGTGGACGCGGCAGGTGTGGGTCGGGCGACAGCCGTCGTCACTCGGACCTCGACCCGTGCTGGACCGACCCGTCCTGGTGCACGGTGATGCATGTGCGCCCAACACCCTCGTCTCGGACGAGGGCGAATGGACCGGGAACGTGGACTTCGGTGATCTCGCCGTGGGTGACCGCTGGGCCGACCTCGCGATCGCGTCCCTCAGCCTGGACTGGAACTTCGGGGAGGGGCACCAGGGCGAGCTGTTCGACGCCTACGGCATCGACCCCGACGAGGAGCGCATCGCCTACTACAGGGCTCTGTGGGAGCTCGAGTCCTGACCGGTCCGGCCCGGCGCACCTGAGCGAGGGGGCGCAGAGCCGGCGTGCAGGAGTGGTGTATCTGGGCACCGCCGGAGACCTCTTGTCTGCATGGCCCCGTCCCCGAAGGACCCGTTCAAGCCAGCCCTGGCGCTGCGCTTCTCGCTCGAGATCCATGACGGCGGCGAGCAGTTCGACAACGTCACCGCCTGCGAGGGCCTGGACGCCCATTACGACGTCTACACCTTCAGCGAGGGCGGGGCAGCGAGCGGGCACGTGCTGCCGACCGGGATCAGCTACTCCAACGTCAAGATCAGCCGTGCGGTCGACCACAAGAGCGCAGCCCTGGCCCGGTGGTTCGGCACGGTCCGCGACGAGCTCGTGCGGACGACCGCGTCCGTGGTCGCCTACGACGCCAACGCCGACCAGGTCGCCCGGTGGGACCTCGTCGGGGTGTGGCCGGTGCGGTACAGCGGACCGCGGTTCACGTCCTCCGGTACGACCACGGCTATCGAGACGATCGAGCTGGCGCACACCGGCTTCCACGGGAGCACCGGATGACCGGCGCGCTGCAGAAGGCGAAGCTGGTCTCGCAGGAGAACAGGTCCGACGCGTTGGTGCTGCACTACAACCCGGCGACCATCACGATGCGGACCGGTGCCCGGTACGCGCGCCCAGCGGCGGGTCGGGGCGAGAAGGGAGCTCCAGCAGGCGAGTTCACAGCAGCGGAGCCGGTGACCTACACGATGGACATCGTCCTGGACAGCGTCGACGACCCGTCCCGCAAGGTGCCGGACGCGATCATCAAGCTCGTCGACTGGACCCGGACCACCATCGAGTCGCGCGACCGGCAGACGCCGTCGCCCCCGCTGCTCATGCTCGAGTGGGGCGGCCGGCACTGGGGACCGGTGCACATCACCAAGCTCAAGGTCGACCACACCCTGTTCGCGCCGGACGGGACGCCGGTGCGTGCGAAGGTCAACCTGCGGCTCACCGAGGTGGGTAGCGAGCCGGGGCGGACCAACCCGACCTCCGGGGGGTCGCCGGGTCGTCGTAGGGTGCTGCTCGGCGGTGTCGACGGGCTGGAGCAGGTGGCCCAGCGCGAGTACGGGGACCCCGCCCTGTGGCGTGCCGTGGCCGTCGCCAACGGCATCGACGACCCCACCCGGATCCCGCGCGGTACGGCGCTGCTCGTCCCGCCGACGCACGAGGCCCGTTCCGTCGCAGGGCCCTGTCGTGGCTGAGATCAGGGAGTTCGGCGCGCAGCCGGTGCTGCAGCTCGACGGTGCCGACCTGCGCGACGACCTGGCTGCGCTCGTCACCGCCGTCGTCGTCGACTCCTGCCTGCAGCAGCCGGACATGGTGCAGGTCAGCCTGCGCGATCCCGGCCACGACGTCTTCGAGCAGCTGCGCGTGCGGATCGGCAGCACCCTGGTCGTCAGCGCGACCCGCCTCGGGGACGGCGTGCAGTCCGAGCTGGTGCAGGCCGAGATCACGGCGCTCGAGCGTGATCTCGGCCCCGGGGGGTCCGCTGCGGTCCTGCGCGGCTACGACCGGTCGCACCGGCTGAGCCGTGGACGCCGCACGGCCACCTACCAGGACGTCACCGACTCGGACGTCGTCCGCCAGGTCGCCGATCGGGCCGGCGTCGAGCTGGGCCAGGTCGACGTGACGTCGACCACGCACGAGCACCTTTCCCAGGTGAACGCCACCGACTGGGAGTTCCTCACGGCGCGGGCGCGCGAGACCGGCCACGACCTGCGGGTCGTCGACGGCCGGCTGGACTGGCGCCGTCCGACGAGTTCGACCGAGGCACCGGACCCCTCGGGCTCGTTCGACGAGCACACCGCCCCGCTGCAGCTGAAGGTCGGCACCAACCTGGTCCGGTTCCGGCCGCGCGTCACAGCCGGTTCCCAGGTCGACGACGTGACCGTGCGCGGCTGGGACCCGGTCGCGAAGCAGGCGGTGGTCGGGCGGGCCGCGGCGGCGACCTCGGCGGCATCGGTGCCCCTGACCCCGAGCGACCTCTCCGCAGCCTTCGGTGGTGGCCAGCACGTCTGCGTCACCCGTCCGATCGGCTCCCAGACAGAGGCCGACGCCACCGCCGAGGCGTTGGCCGAGGGGCTGGCCGGCGTGCACGCCGAGGCCGACGGGGTGGCGACTGGGGACCCGCGGCTGCGGGCCGGCGTCGCGGTCTCGGTCGGCCACGCCGGTTGGCCGTTCGACGGCCGGTACACGCTGACCACGGCCCGGCACGTGTACGACGACGCCGGATACCGCACCTACCTCGGGGTCAGCGGGAAGCAGGACCGCTCGACGCTGCACCTCACAGGAGGGTCCGCTGCACCGGCCCTGGTGCACGGCGTCGTCGTCGCGATCGTCACCGACGTGGACGACCCGGACCGGGCCGGTCGGGTCAAGCTCTCCTTCCCGTGGCTGTCCGACGACTACGAGAGCTGGTGGGCCCGGGTCGCCCAGCTCGGTGCCGGCGACCAGCGCGGCGCGGTGTGGCTGCCCGAGGTCAACGACGAGGTGCTCGTCGCGTTCGAGCACGGTGACACCCGCCGGCCGTACGTGGTCGGGAGCCTCTACAACGGCGTCGACCTCCCGCGGCTCGGCGACGGGCTCGTCGACGCCTCGACCGGAGCAGTCAGGCGACGCGGGTTCGTCTCCAAGGCAGGACACCGGCTGGTCTTCCTCGACGACGACGCCAAGAGCGGCGCGGCGCTGCTCAGCGGTGACGACTCGCTCCGGATCTCGATGAAGCAGACCGACACCACGATCGCGATCAGCTCCGACGGGTCCGTGACCATCTGCGGGTCGCGCGAGGTCAGCATCACCAGCGACGGCTCGATCAGCCTCGAGGCAGGAAGCACGTTGACCCTCAGAGGATCCGGCGGCGTGAGCATCGACGGTGGACCGACGGTCGAGGTCTCCGGCGGCCTCATCACGCTGAACTAACGTCCCGGCTCCACCCACCGCACGTCCACGAAGGAGATCCCGATGGGAGCCCCCGCAGCGGTCCTCGGCGACCGCATCACGGCCACCTGCTCGATCCACCTGGTGCCGAACCCGGCGTCCGGTGCGCCGCAGCCCGGCCCGCCGATGCCGTTCAGCGCCCCCGTGACGACGGGCACCTGCGCCACCGTGCAGGTCGGCGGCACGCCCGTGGTGGTCGTGGGTGCCCAGGGGCAGTGCACGCCACCCCAGGTCGGGTTGCACCCCAGCGACCCCTTCATGGCGCCCCCGGCCCAGCTGGGCGCCGTGATGCAGGGCAGCGGGACGGTGCTCGCCGGCGGCACCCCGCTGGCTCGCTCGGGCGACGCGTGCACAGCGTGCGGCATGCCCGGCGCGACCCTCGTGGGGACAGCCGCCACCGTCCAGGTCGGTGGCTGACATGGCCACCCAGATCGACTTCGTCGGGACGGGTTTCGCATTCCCCCTGGCCGCCAACCCGTCCGGAGGGACCGCCATGGTGAGCGGCACCCGGAACGTCGAGCAGGCGATGCTGCTCGTCCTCGGCACCGCCAAGGGCGAGCGGCCGATGCGCCCCGAGTTCGGTTGCGGCATCCACGACCTCGTGTTCGGCACCCTCGACCAGGCCCTGGCCGGTGCCGTCGCCTTCGAGGTCACGCAGTCGCTGACCCGCTGGGTGCCGCGCATCGAGGTCGCCGACGTGGACGTCCGACCGGACCCGACGTCACCGGCGACGCTCCTCGTCGACGTCTCCTACCGGGTCCGGTCCACCAACGACCAGCGCAACCTGGTCTTCCCCTTCTACTCGATCCCGGAGCACGAGTGATGAGCCTGCCGGTGCCCGACCTGGACGACCGCCGGTTCCAGGACTTCGTCGACGACGCGAAGCGGATGGTGCAGCAGCGCTGCCCCGAGTGGACCGACCACAACGTCTCCGATCCCGGGGTGACCCTGATCGAGGCGTTCGCAGCCATGGCCGACCAGGTCGTGTACCGGCTGAACCGCGTCCCGGACCTGCACTACGTCAAGTTCCTCGAGCTCATCGGGGTCCGGCTCTTCCCGGCGACGGCCGCCCGGTCACCCGTGACCTTCTGGCTGTCGGCGCCGCAGCGGGAGGTCGTGCGCGTCCCCGCCGGGACGGAGGTCGCCACCCGCCGCACCCCGGACGTCGAGCCGCGCGTGTTCGGGTCGACGAAGGACCTCGCCGTCGTCCCCACCCGGCTCGAGGGGCTGCGCACCGTCGATGCCCGCGGGAACGGCGTCGACCACACCGAGGAGATCGACGGCGGCCCGTGGGTGCGCTGCTTCTCCGACGTCCCCCAGCCGGAGGAGACGCTCATGTTCGGGCTGTCGCAGGCGGCGCCGTCCTGCGTCGTCGCGCTCCGGCTCGGGTGCCACGTGGACGGCATCGGGGTCGACCCGGACCGCCCGCCGCTGGTCTGGGAGGCCTGGACCGCCGACGGCTGGCGGCCGTGCGGCCTCGAGCGCGACGAGACCCGGGCGCTCAACAAGGCCGGTGACGTCGTGCTGCACCTTCCGCAGGACCACACCACGTCGGTGGTGGCGGGTCTGCGGGCGGGGTGGGTGCGCGCCCGCGTGGTCACGCCCCCGGACGGGGCGCCGGGGTACTCGGCCTCCCCGAGACTGCGCGGCGCCCAGGCGTTCACGATCGGCGGGACGGTCGAGGCGGTCGACGCCCGGCTGGTCCTGCTGGAGACCCTCGGCACGGCCGAGGGCGTCTCCGGCCAGCGCTTCACGGTGGGTCGCGCACCGGTGCTGCCGACCGACCACCCCCTGGTGGTGGAGGTCTCGGACGACGGGACCGGGTGGCAGGAGTGGACCCAGGTGCACTCCTTCGCCGACAGCGGGCCGGACGACCGGCACTTCGTGCTCGACGCCGTGACCGGGACGCTCTCGCTCGGACCCTGCGTGCGGCTGATGGACGGCACCGTGCGGCAGTACGGGGCGGTGCCGGCTCGCGGGGCCACGCTGCGGCTGCGGGCGTACCGGACCGGTGGCGGGGCGGCCGGCAACGTCGGCGCGTACGCCCTCGAGGTGCTGCGGTCCTCGATCCCGTACGTGTCGCGCGTGGGCAACCGGGTCGCCGCCCGGGGCGGTCGCGACGCCGAGGACGTCGAGAACGCCAAGCTGAGGGGCCCGTTGGAGCTCAGGGGCACCCACCGCGCCGTCACGCAGGAGGACTACGAGCAGGTCGCAGCGACCGCCGCTCCCGAGGTGGCCCGCGTGCGGTGCGTACCGGAGCCTGACGGGACGGTCCGGGTGCTGCTCGTGCCGGCCAGCGGGGACGGGACCGGCCGGCGCCCGTTCGAGGACCTGCAGCCGGCCGACGACACGTTGCGTCGGGTGGCGGCCGCCATCGAGGAGCGGCGCGTCATCGGCGCGCGCGTGGTCGTGGAGCCGCCGGTCTACCGGGGTCTCACCGTCGTGGCGCACCTGCGCGCCCTGCCCGGCCACGCCCCGCAGACGGTGCACTCCGCGGCGCTGGAGGCGCTGCAGCAGCACCACGACCCGGTGCACGGGGGCGCCGACGGCCGCGGCTGGGAGTTCGGCCGCTCGGTGCAGTACGGCGAGGTCTTCGCCGTGCTGCAGAGGGTGCGTGGGGTCGACGTGGTCGAGGACGTGCGGCTCTTCCCGGCCGACCCGGTCACCGGCACCCGGGGCGAGGCGACCCGCAAGGTCGAGCTCGAGCCGACGGCGTTGGTCTTCGGCTACGACCACCAGGTGCGGGTGACACCGTGCGAGGACTAGTGCCCGACCTGCCGACCGCGGTGCCGTTGTCGACCGGGCTGCCCCGCCTGCTGGCCGAGGACGACTACGCCCGACGCTTCACCTCCGCCCTCGACACCGTGCTCGCGCCGGCCGTCGGCTCCTACGACAACCTCACCGCCTACCTCGACCCGGGCACCGCTCCCGCGGACTTCCTCGCGTGGCTCGGCCACTGGGTCGCAGCCCCCCCGGACGAGATGGGGGAGCACGAGCGGACGGCGGCACTGCGCGCGTTCGTGCCGGTGGCGGCTTCGATCGGCGCCCGCCGTGGGACGGCCCCGGCCCTGGCCGACGAGCTCGGCCGGCTCTGCGGGGTCGACGTCAGGGTGCACGACCGTGGCGGCGTGATCTGGTCGGGGACAGCAGGTTCGACTCCGCCGGACGCACCGGCGGTGGCCGCCGTCGACGTGGTGGTGCTCGGCCGGTGCGACCGCGCCCTCGTGCGGCGGCTGGTCCGTCGATCGACACCGGCCCACCTGCCCGTGACCGTGACCTTCGAGGACGACCAGCGCGACCAGCACGACCAGGAGGAGACATGACCACCATCACCTGCACCGGCTGCGGCGGTGCGAACGCCCCCGACGACACCTTCTGCGGGTCGTGCAGCGCGTTCCTTGAGTGGGACGGCGCACCGGCAGAGGCCCGGACCGTCGCCACACCGGTCGCTGTGCCCGTCGCCGCGGGAGACGTACCCCTCGCTCCGGACCCAAACCCTGCTCTCGAGCACCGGGTGCCGCAGCCGGAGGCCCAGCGGCCGGCCCCGCGCCGCGCGGCCTCGGACGGACCGCGCGACCTGTTCTGCGGATCCTGCGGTTCCGGCAACGCGACCGGTCGCGCCTTCTGCCGAAGCTGCGGCGAGCTCCTCGCCGACCCCGTGCCCGACGCTCGACCCGGCTGGTTCGCCCGCTGGGTCCGGCCGCTCTGGCCGTTCGGTCGCAGCCGCGACCCGCGTGGCGCCGGTGAGCGGCCGCGGTCCTGGGAGCGCCACGCGGCGCGTCAGGACCGGCGTCGTGGCCTGCGGTGGCCGAGCAAGGTCAACGTCGGGAAGCTGGCGGTCCCGCTGATGGTGCTCTCCCTGTTCGGGCTCGGGCTCTCGCCGCTGCGGGCCAAGGCGACCACGTGGGCGTTCGAGACCTACGACTCGGTGCGGGAGAAGATCGCGCCGGAGCTCGTCGCGGTCACCCCGGCGGGGGCGGTCGCTGACTCGGCGCAGGAGGGTCACGCCGCCGTCGCTGCGATCGACCAGAACTCCAGCAGCTACTGGTCGGAGGCGCGCGAGGGACCGGGGATCGGTGCGACGCTGTCGGTCTCGTTCGCCACTCCCACGGACCTCGCCCGGATCGGGATCACCAACGGCGCGACCGAGACGGCGTTCGCCCAGCAGCCGCGGCTGCGAACCGTCCAGGTCGACATGGTCGACGTAGCGGGCAAGCCGGCCACCGCGCGGCTCGAGCTCGCGGACACCGCGGAGTTCCGCACCTACCCCCTGGCCGGGACCGCGGTCAGCGAACTGACCCTGACGATCGTGGACGTGTACCCCGGGCAGGAGGGGGAGGACGCCTCGTTGACCGAGCTCTCCTTCCACACGAGCCGGTGAGGGTCCGATGAGCACCGTGGAAGGGGTCGTCCCCGACCTCGGCCCGCCTGCCCGACTCGCCTGGTCGGACCGTGAGATCGCGGTGCTGAGGCTCCTGGCGCAGGGGATGTCGACCCGCGAGGTCGCCGGGGCCCTGTGCTGGAGCGAGCGGACGATCAAGAACGTCGTCTACGACCTGACGACCCGGCACGGCCTGCGGAACCGTACCCACGCCGTCGCCGTGGCCGTCCGGGCGGGGCTGGTCTGAGACTCAGCCGGCCCCGAAGGCGGTGAAGGCGCACGAGGCCACGAAGCCTGCAGGAGAATCGGTCTCGGCGCCTGCGCGGGCGGTGTGGAGGGCGTCGGCCGCGCTGAGCCCACGGGCCAGTCCCTCGTGCAGCGCGACCATCAGGGGCACCGCGGCCCGGTCGGGGACCAGGACGGTGCTGGCCACCACAGCGCGCGACCCGTGGGAGAGCAGGGCGCTGACGAAGCCCAGCGCCTCGTCGCCCGGGTAGGTCGTCTCCACCGCCGAGTCGCAGGCTGCGAGCACGACCCGCTCGGGAGCCGTTCCGCTCGTGAGGATCTCGTGCAGGGTGAGGGGGCCGTCTGCCATCTGCAGCGCCGAGAAGGTGGGGCTGTCCGAGCGCACCGTCCCGTGGCACGACAGGTGCACCAGGGCGGAGCCCCGTAGGGCGGCCAGCACGTCGGTCGCCCGGGCGGCGTCCCCGACCAGCACGTCGGCACCGAGGTGGACCTCTGCGAGCCGAGCGACCTCGTCGTCGGCACCCGGCAGGTCGGGGCCGGCCACGAGCACCACGCCCTGCCGGGCGTTGCCGGTGAGTGCCGGACCGGCCGTCGCGGCCCACAGCGATGCCGACGGCGCCACCGAGACCGGGCCGCCGTGCAGGGAGGCCCACGGCACCAGCTGCAACGCCCCCACGGGGGCGACGACGAGGGGTCTGTCCGGGTCGAGGCGCAGGGGAGCCACCAACAGGGCGCCGAGCCGGTCCAGGGTGGTTCGGGCCGACCCGCCCACGAGCTCGGCCCGTGCGGGGTCCAGGCCGGGCACGGTCAGGCGCCGCAGCGCGAAGTGCAGCATGCCCGTGGCCCTCTGGATCGGCGCGACCGGTCCGAGGTCGACGACCCGCACGAGGCGACGGCCGACGACGACGGCCAGCACCCGGCCGTCCAGCTCGGCGTACTCCACCAGCACGTGGTCCTCGAGCCGCTCGCGCAGGTCGGCGAGCCCGACGCGTCCGGCGGCGTCGACGGCGCCGTCGCCGAGCCAGGCCCCGCGTCGCAGGGCGTCCTCGAGGTCGGCGACCTCGGACAGCAGGTGCGGCGGGTCGGGCTCGGCCCGGGACCGGGTCGCGGACAGCTCGCCGTGCAGGGCCCGCAACCGGTTCAGCCGGTCGTCCTGTGCCGTCGGCATCCTGGTCGTCCCGCCGATGGCCGCGGCTCGCATCAGCTCGAGCCATCCCAGCACGCGAGCAGGTGAGGCCTTCGGGAGCAGGGCTCTCAGCCCGAGCCGTGCCAGCTCCACGCCGTGGCCGGCGGCCAGCGCCCGCAGCTCGTCCGACGGCAGTGTCAGCCGGTGCGCCGCGAGGTCGTCCAGACCCTGCCGGCAGGCGCGCACCACGGTCGTCACCGGCTCCTCCTGCAGGACGGCGCGTTCGGCGAGGGCGAGGCGGCCGCTGAGCCGGACGAGCAGCGGCGCCCGCCGCGACCGCGCCGCGGCCATCGTCAGGCTCGCGCGTGCTGCGTCGCGATCACCCCCTGCGGCGGCTGCCCGCCCTGCCGCCAGGTGGGCGGCGACCGCGTCGTGGACGAGCCCGGCGTCGTCGAGCACGCGCGCCACCCGCCGGAGCACCCTGGCGTCCCGCTGCTCGTTCGCCTGCTGCTCGACCAGGACCGCCCGCGCGACCCACGGGGACCGGCGCTGGCGACGCAGCTGGCCGGCGGCCCGTGCCGCGGTCACCCTGGCCGCGGCTGGCGCACCGGTGGCGAGCTGGAGCCGGGCCACCCTCAGTTCGGCCTCG
>JBBQSN010000067.1:0-18027 GCA_038213835.1 Actinomycetales bacterium | reverse complement strand
GGTCACCTTCCACGTGGAGGCGGCGGCGGCACCGGTGCGGCTGGCCCGAGAGCTGCGCCGGCTGGGCGCGCGTGCCGGGATGGCGCTGCGGCCGGCCACCGGTGTCGGGCCGTACCTCGACCTGCTTCCCGAGATGGACATGCTGCTGGTCATGACGGTCGAGCCCGGCTTCGGCGGCCAGTCCTTCCTCGATGTCTGTCTGCCGAAGATCCGCGCTGTGCGGGAAGCCATCTCGTCGTCCGGGCTGCCGGTGTGGCTGCAGGTCGACGGTGGCGTCTCGGTCGAGACGATCGAGCGTGCGGCCGAGGCGGGGGCCGACGTCTTCGTCGCGGGGTCGGCCGTCTACGGCGCGGACGACGCGGCCGTCGCGGTGCAGCAGCTGAGGGACCTGGCCGAGCAGGCCTCACCGGCGTCAGGCTGACCACGGCCCACCGGTAACCTCGACGGCGTGAAGACCTTCGACGAGCTGTACGCCGAGCTCAGCGAGAAGGCGCGCACGCGCCCCGACGGCTCGGGCACCGTGGCCGCCCTCGACGCCGGAGTCCACGCCATCGGCAAGAAGGTGGTCGAGGAGGCCGCCGAGGTCTGGATGGCGGCCGAGCACGAGGGCGAGGAGCGCACGGCCGAGGAGATCTCCCAGCTGCTCTACCACCTGCAGGTGCTGATGCTGGCCCGCGGCATCACCCTCGACGACGTGTACTCCCACCTCTGAGCCACCCCTGGGCCGAGCTCCGGCCCCAGCACGAGAAGGTCCGCCGCACACCATGATCCGTGTCGCCGTCCCCAACAAGGGGACCCTGTCCGAGTCCGCCGCCACGATCCTGTCGGAGGCCGGCTACGCCACCCGCCGCGACAGCCGCCAGCTGGTCGTCCTCGACCCCGAGAACGACGCCGAGTTCTTCTTCCTGCGCCCCCGCGACATCGCGGTCTACGTCGGGTCCGGCACGCTCGACGTCGGCATCACCGGGCGGGACCTGCTCCTGGACTCGCGCGCGAACGCCGAGGAGGCGCTGCAGCTCGGCTTCGGCCGCTCCACCTTCCGGTGGGCCGCGAGGCCCTCGGTCGCCTCGTCCCTGCAGGACGTCCAGGGTCGGCGGGTGGCCACCAGCTACGACGCCCTGGTGAACGACTACCTCGCCGAGCGCGGGATCACCGCGGACGTCGTCCGACTCGACGGCGCCGTGGAGAGCTCGATCCAGCTCGGCGTGGCCGACGTGATCGCGGACGTCGTCTCCACCGGGGCGACCCTCAAGGGTGCCGGGCTGGAGGTCTTCGGCGACCCGATCCTGGCGTCCGAGGCGGTGCTGGTGCGCCGTCGTGGCGCCGCCTCCACCGACGCCGTCGAGGTGCTGGTCCGGCGGCTGCAGGGCGTCCTGGTCGCCCGCCAGTACGTGATGATGGACTACGACGTGCGGGTCGAGCTGGTCGAGCAGGCGTGCGCCCTCACGCCGGGTCTGGAGTCGCCCACGGTCTCCCCGCTGCGCGACGAGCAGTGGGTGGCCGTCCGCTCGATGGTGCCCACTGCGCGCACCAACCAGGTGATGGACGAGCTGTACGGACTCGGAGCCCGCGCCATCCTGGTGACGACCATCCACGCCTGCCGGATCTGAGGTCCGCTGATGTCCTCGGACGGGACCCGTTCCGGCTCAAGCGATATGCGGCCCTTCGGTCCGCGACGCACCCGTCAGGTCGCCCTCGCCCTGGGCGTCGGCGTCACCGTCCTCGTGGTGGCCCTGGCCCTGCTCGTCCCGAACGAGTTCCAGTGGCCGGACCGGGTCGGGTTCCTGCTCGTCGGTGCGCTCATCGACGGCTTCCTCTGGCGGCAGGCCACGGTGCGCGCCGTGCCGTCCGAGCGAGGGCTGCACGTACGGAACCTGTTCCTGCACAGGGACCTGGAGTGGACGCAGGTGGTCTCGGTGCGGTTCGGCGAGCGTCCGTGGGTGCAGCTCGACCTCGCCGACGGCGACACCCTGGCGGTGATGGGCATCCAACGCTCCGACGGCGAGCTGGCGATCGCGGAGTCACGGCGGCTGGCGCAGCTGGTGCAGGACCGCTCCTCGCGCTGAGCCTGGCGGCCCGGCTCGCCCCATCGTCCTCGTCGATCGTGTCGCCGTCGGTCGTGCGTCGGGTGGTGCCGCGGCAGCGGCGGCGGCCACGCGTCCTGCTCACCTGCTGACGGTCCACCCGGGCGGGGCCGTCCACCGCAGCCACCGGCCGTGCGGCTGCGCGAGGGCCACCACCTCCTCGCGGCCGTCGGGGTGCCCCACGGAGACGAGCAGCTCGACCCGGTCGGTGGCCTGCGCCGGCACGTCCAGACCCGCCAGCGCCTGCTGGCCCTCGGCGCCCACCCGCCAGGCGCCGGCGTCGCGGCACAGGCTCCGGACCCGCTCGCGCACCTCCGAGGGCGCGTAGACCAGCGCGGCGGTGTGCGTGATGACCGTGACCGCATCGTCCGGCACCTGGGCCAGCAGGGCCTCGAGCCCGGCCACGAAGTCGGCCCGCACCACGCGTGGGGGATCCGTGCGGGCGACCGCGAGGGCGGCGTCGAGCTGCTCGGCGCGCTCGGGGTGCTCGGGCCACACCAGGCACCGCAGCCACTGCGCGTCCTGGTCGTCGGCCGGGTCGAGCGGGTTCCTGTCGACGCCTGCGCGCCAGAGGATCTCGGGTACCTCGACCGGGACGGGCGGGTCGCCCCGGGTGCCGCAGACGAGCTCGACGGCACCGTCGCCGACGACCTGCTCGGTCCCGTCCGGCGCCCGGTAGCGGTACCGGTAGCGGTCGTAGAGCAGGCAGAGCCCGGCGCTGGCACCGAGCTCGACCAGGGCGACGGGGCGGCCGTCGGCGATCCGGGCCAGGGCCGGGAGCAGCAGCGCGCAGCGGGCGGCCTCGTTGGTCTGCGTGAACCTCGTCCGCAGCACCTGGAGCACCTCGTCCGGGTGGGCGACCACCCAGTCCAGCGCGACCGCGGGGTCCCGGGTCGGCACGTCGTGCAGCCGGATCGCCCCGAACAGCAGGTTCGGCTGCCGCTGCGGCTGCTCGACCCGGTCGAGCAGCGTCAGCACCCTCGGGTCGTCGGCGACCGCCAGGGCCAGCCGCTCGTACTGCTCGGACAGGCCCGCCGCCTCGACCTGCGCGAACAGGCGGTACCGCTGGTCCGTGGGCACGGGCTCGCTGACGGGCCGCATCGACCGAGGATGCCACGCCGCTCTACGGTGGAGCCATGACCGCAGCGCCGTGGACCTGGACCTACGCCGATGCCGCCGGAGCGGCTTGCAGACCCGAGTCGGCGCCCACCCGCGGCGTCCCGACCCAGGCCGACGCCGAGTCGTGGGTGGGGGAGGCCTGGCGCGAGCTGCTCGACGCCGGGGTCGACTCGGTCACGCTGCTCGAGGGGGACACCGTGGTCTACGGCCCGATGTCCCTGCGTCCGGCCGAGTAGCAGGCGGTCCCAGTTGCAGCCGGTCCCGGACCAGCACGGCCGCGCACTCCTCCGGACGCACCAGGGCCCGGCCGACCGGAGCGGTCGACCGGGCCTGGTGGCGTGCGGTTGCTGCTGAGCGTGGCGGTCAGGCGACCCGCGTCTTGGGTGCGCCCTCGGCGGTCTGCCCGGCGTCCGAGACGGTGACGCCGGTGAGCGCCTCGTCGATCTTGGCCATCAGGTCGGCCTCGAGCTTCACGCCGGCGGCCTTGACGTTCTCGCCGACCTGCTCCGGACGCGAGGCGCCGACCAGTGCCGCTGCCACGTTGTCGTTCTGCAGCACCCAGGCGACGGCGAGCTGGGCCATCGTCAGGCCGACCTCGTCGGCGACCGGCTGCAGCTTCTGCACGGCGGTGAGGACGTCGTCCTGCATCCACCGCTTGATCATGTTGGCGCCGCCCTTGTCGTCGGTGGCGCGCGTGCCCTCGGGCGGTGCCTGACCGGGCTTGTACTTCCCGGTGAGCACGCCCTGGGCGATGGGGGACCAGACGATCTGGGAGATGCCCAGCTCGGAGCAGGTGGGCACGACCTCGTCCTCGATCACGCGCCACAGCATCGAGTACTGCGGCTGCGAGGAGATCAGCTGGAAGCCGAGCTCCTTGGACAGGGCGTGGCCCTCGCGGATCTGGTCGGCGGTCCACTCGCTGACGCCGATGTACAGCGCCTTGCCCTGGCGCACGATGTCGGCGAACGCCTGCATCGTCTCCTCGAGCGGGGTCTCGGTGTCGTAGCGGTGCGCCTGGTAGAGGTCGACGTAGTCGGTCTGCAGCCGCTCCAGGGAGCCGTCGATCGACTCCATCACGTGCTTGCGGGACAGCCCGGTGTCGTTCTTCCCGGCAGGACCGGTGGGCCAGTAGACCTTGGTGAAGATCTCCAGCGACTCGCGCCGCTCGCCCTTGAGGGCCTCACCGAGAACGGTCTCCGCCTTGGTGTTGGCGTAGGCGTCGGCGGTGTCGAAGGTGCTGATGCCGGCCTCGAGAGCGGCCCGGACGCACTGCGTCGCGATGTCGTTCTCGACCTGGGAGCCGTGTGTCAGCCAGTTGCCGTAGGTGATCTCCGAGATCTTGAGCCCGGAGTTGCCGAGGTAGCGGAAGTCCATGCCCCGACCTTACGACGGGTGCGCTCCGGTCGCGCGCGCGACGTCCGTAGGCTGACCGGTGTGATCGAGCTGCTGACCCCCGCCGAGGTCGACCGGATGCGTCCGGCCGGCCGGTTCGTCGCCGAGGTGCTGACCGCCCTGGAGCGGGCCGCCGACGTCGGCGTGAACCTGCTCGAGCTGGACGAGCTGGCGCACCGGATGATCCGCGACCGCGGTGCAGAGTCCTGCTACATCGACTACCACCCGAGCTTCGGGGCCAGCCCGTTCGGCAAGGTGCTGTGCACGTCGGTGAACGACGCCGTCCTGCACGGGCTCCCGCACGACTACGACCTGGTCGACGGCGACCTGCTGAGCGTCGACTTCGCGGCGAACGTGGACGGCTGGGTGGCCGACTCGGCGCTCACCGTCCAGGTGGGCGAGCAGCGCCCCGAGGACCAACGGCTCATCACCACCACGCGGGTGGCCCTCGACGCCGCGATCGAGGTGGCGCGGGCCGGCAACCGGCTGGGCGACGTCGGTGCCGCGATCGGGGAGGTCGCGCGGTCCGAGGACTACGCCATCAACCTCCAGTTCGGGGGGCACGGCGTCGGCCGCACCATGCACGGCGAGCCGCACGTGCCGAACGACGGCCGGCCGGGCAAGGGCATGAAGCTCAAGGCGGGTCTGGTGATCGCGATCGAGCCGTGGTTCATGACCGGCACCGACCAGATCGTCACCGACCCGGACGGCTGGACGCTGCGCAGCGTCGACGGCTCGCGCGGGGCGCACAGCGAGCACACGATCGCGATCACCGACGGCGACCCCGTCGTGCTCACCGCCCGCGGCTGAGCGCCCCTCGGCAGTGGGCGGCACGCGTCAGCGCGGCGCCTGGCCCCGGGCCACCTGCGGCTTGGGCAGCCGCCAGCGGCGGATCTGGAACGAGCGCAGCACGCCGTAGGAGACGTTGCCCTTGGTGGCGACGTCAGCACCGAACCGGGCGCGCATCGCCTTCCTGATCAGCCGCGACAGCAGGAAGGCGTCGACGCCGCAGAGCAGCACGGTGCCCCACAGCACGAGGGTGGACCACAGCTGCAGCTGGATCAGCTGCGCCTGGCCCAGGCCGAGCGGGCCGGGGAGGATCACCAGCGCGACGGCGACCATGGCCAGCACGAGGTACCACTCGCCGAGGTTCCAGCGCGCGTCGACGACGTCGCGGACGAAACGCTTCTGCGGACCCTTGTCGCGCACAGGCAGGTGGGCGTCGTCTCCGGTGACGAGGGCCTCGCGCTGCTGGGCACGGGCCAGCCGGGCGCGCTCCTTGTCGACCTTGGTCGCCGCCTTGCGGTCCGAGACCACGAGGGGACGCTTGTTGGCCGCCTCGGCCTGGCGCCGCTTGGGCGTGGGTCGGTTCTTGGCACCGGGGCGGTCGGGGACCACCGTGGCGTCCTGCACCGCTGACTTCCTGCGTCCGAACACCGGACCACCCTAACCGGCGCGGCCGGTCGGCTGCTGAGGCACGTGCCGCGCCGGCCGACCGGCTCAGCGCAGGACGGGCAGCTGGAACGGGTAGTGGTACGGCTGGCCGTTGGAGGCCCGGATCGCGCCGTGCACGTGGCACCAGGCGGCGACCAGGAAGCTGATGACCAGCAGGGGAACACCGACGACCGTGCCGACGATCGTGATGATCAGCACCCACGACACCAGGTAGGTCAGCCAGAACGCGAGGTTGAAGTTGAACGCGCCCGCCGCGGCCTGCCGCACGACGGGGTCGCGGTCCTTGTAGAGCATCCAGACCACAAGGGGTCCGAGCACGCTCAGCCACCCGACCGTGAGCACCGCGGCCAGCGGGGCAGACAGGTGGGCCAGGATCGAGGCGGCGCGGGCGTCGGTCGCCTGCCCCGCGGGCGGACCTGCCTGCCCGAAGGGCTGCTGCGGGGGCTGCTGCGGGGGCTGCTGCTGGTACGGCTGCTGGGTCACCGTGGCTCCTCGTGCTCGTCCGGCGGCCCGGTCGGGCCCTGGTCTCACCCCAGTCAACGCCATCCCTGCCCGTCCATCTCCCGGACGGGGGTCCGCCCAGGGGCTGCTGCGGGGACGATCAGGGTGGACCCGGAGGGGGACGTGCCACCGGCCCGTCGTGGCGCGCCGGGCCTCGGTAACGTGCGGGGCATGACCGACGTCGACGTCCTGCGTTCTGCTCTCGACCAGCACCTGCCCGGGGTACGGGTCGACCTGGAGGCGCTCGTGCGGATCCCGAGCGTCTCCTCCCGCGCCTTCGACCAGACCCACGTGCAGGCCAGCGCGGAGAAGGTCGAGGCGCTGCTGCGCTCGACCGGCCTCACCGACGTGCAGGTCCTGCACGGGTCGAGGCCGGACGGCACCGACGGCGCGCCCGCGGTCGTGGCACGGCGTCCGGCGCCGGCCGGGCGGCCCACCGTGCTGCTGTACGCGCACCACGACGTCCAGCCCCCGGGGGAGGAGTCGGACTGGGCCTCGCCGGCGTTCGAGCCGACCGAGCGCGACGGTCGTCTGTTCGGCCGTGGAACGGCTGACGACAAGGCGGGCGTGATGGCGCACGTGGCCGCCCTGCGCACCCTGCTGCCCACCTGGGGCCCGGACGACGGCGTGGGCGTCGTCGTCTTCGTCGAGGGCGAGGAGGAGTCCGGCTCGCCGTCGTTCACCGACTTCCTCGGCCGTTACCGCGACCTGCTGCGCGCCGACGTGATCGTGGTCGCCGACTCCGACAACTGGGACGTCGACACCCCGTCTCTCACCACGACCCTGCGCGGCCTGGTGGAGGCCGACGTCGAGGTCAGCACCCTGCGCAGCGCTGTGCACTCCGGCATGTACGGCGGTGTCGTGCCCGACGCCATGATGGCCACCGTCACGCTGCTCTCGCGGCTGTGGGACGCCGACGGCTCGCTCGCCGTCCCCGGTCTGGTGCGCACCGCCGCCGCGCCGATCCCGTACGACGAGGACCGGCTCCGCTCGGAGGCCGGTGTCCTGGACGGCGTGGGCCTGGTCGGCACCGGCGCGCTCCTCGAGCGGATGTGGACCGCCCCCGCTCTGACCGTCACCGGCGTCGACGCCCCGTCGGTCGCACGGGCCTCGAACACGCTGCAGCCGGTCGTGCGCGCGAAGCTGTCGATGCGCGTGGCGCCGGGCCAGGACCCGCAGGAGGCGTACGAGGCGCTCGAACGCCACCTCACCACCCACCCGCCGTTCGCGGCCCGCGTGCAGGTCACCCGGATGGAGCTCGGCAAGGCGTTCGCGGGTGACGTGGAGGGGCCCGTCTACGACGCCGCCCGTTGGGCGCTGTCGCAGGCCTGGGACGGCGCCGAGGTGGTGCACCAGGGGATCGGCGGCTCGATCCCGTTCATCGCGGACTTCGTCGAGGCCTTTCCGGACGCCACCGTGCTGGTCACGGGGGTCGAGGACCCGCACACCCAGGCGCACGGCTACGACGAGTCGCTGCACCTCGGGGTGTTCGCCCGTGCCTGCCTGGCCGAGACGCTGCTGCTGCAGCGGCTCGGCACCGACGGGGCCACGGGCTGAACGTGGCGACCACCGGGCAGGGCACGCTGGACGGTCAGGGCGACGCGGCGATCCGGGCGGCCGTCGAGGCCCAGATGCCGCGGGCCCGTACGGATCTGGACGACCTCGTCCGGATCCCGTCGGTCTCGGCCGCGGCGTTCGACCAGCAGCACGTGCAGGACGGCGCCGACGCCGTCGAGGCCCTGCTCCGCGACGCGGGCCTGGTGGACGTGCGCCAGGTCAGCGGCACGCGACCCGACGGCCGACCCGGTGCCCCCGCGGTCGTGGCCCGCCGACCTGCACCGACGGGTGCGCCGACCGTGATGCTGTACGCCCACCAGGACGTCCAGCCGCCCGGTGACGAGAATGCCTGGACGACAGGCCCGTTCGACCCGGTGGAGCGGGACGGACGGCTCTACGGCCGAGGCGCCGCCGACGACAAGGGCGGGGTCGTCGCCCACCTCGTGACGCTGCGCACCCTGCTGCCCACGTGGGGACCGGACGACGGTGTCGGGCTGGTCGTCCTCGTCGAGGGCGAGGAGGAGATCGGCTCGCCCTCGTTCTCCGACCTGCTGGCACGGCACCGCGACCTGCTGGCCGCCGACGCCCTCGTCGTGGCCGATTCCACCAACTGGGCCCTGGACGTGCCCTCGCTCAACGTCAGCCTGCGCGGCCTGGTGATGGCCGACCTGCAGGTGGCCACCCTCGACCACGGCGTCCACTCCGGCTCCTACGGCGGTGCGGCCCCGGACGCGATGACGGCCACCGTCCAGCTCCTGGGCCGGCTCTGGGACGCCGACGGGACGGTCGCGGTCCCGGGTCTGGTCACGGCCGACGACCCGTCCGTCGACTACCCGGCCGAGGTGATCGCCCGGCAGGCGGGTCTGCTCGAGGGCGTGCGCCTGATGGGCACCGGCGCCGTGGCCGCCCGGGTGTGGGCGCGTCCGTCGGTGACCGTCACCGGCATGGACGTCCCGCCGGTGGCTCGGGCGTCGAACACGCTGCTGCCCTCGGTCCGCACCCGCATCACCGTGCGGCTCGCCCCCGGCCAGGACCCCGTGGCAGCCGTGGCGGCCCTGCGCGCGCACCTGCTCACGGACCCACCGTTCGGTGCCCACGTGCGCCTCGACGGCGTCGAGACCGCCACACCGTTCGCCGCCCGCACCCGGGGACCCGTGTGGACCGCTGCGGCGACAGCGCTCTCGGACGCATGGGACGGCTCGGACGTCGTCCAGCAGGGGATGGGTGGCTCGGTGCCGATGGTGGCTCAGCTCGCGCAGGCCTATCCCCGGGCCGAGGTGCTGCTCACGGCGGTGAAGGACCCGGACGCCCGCGCGCACGGCGTCGACGAGTCGGTGCCCCTCGAGATGCTCGCTCGCGCCTGCCTCGCCGAGACCCTGCTGCTCTCACGGCTGGCACGGCGCCCATCGCACTCGACCTGACGGTCCAGGTGGAGGTGGCCGGCAGGGCTGAGCCCTGGTCGGTCGTGCCGGCCCGGCGCGCCGGTCAGTCCTTGCTGGTCTCCCCGGGCAGGGCGAGCATCTGGTCGAGCGCGACGCGGGCCCAGTGGGCCACGTCCGGGTCGACGACGATGCGGTTCACGACGCGCCCGGCCGCGAGCGACTCCAGCGCCCATACCAGGTGCGGCAGGTCGATCCGGTTCATCGTCGAGCAGAAGCAGATCGTCTTGTCGAGGAAGTACACGCCCTTGTCGCGATGGCGAGCAGCCAGTCGTCGCACCAGGTTCAGCTCGGTTCCGATCGCCCAGGAGCTGCCGGCCGGGGCGGCCTCCAGGGCCTGGATGATGAACTCGGTGGAGCCCACCAGGTCGGCCGCCTCGACCACCTCGTGCTGGCACTCGGGGTGCACCAGCACCTGGACGCCCGGTCGCGCCGTCCGGGCGTCCTGGACGTTCTGCAGCGAGAACCGCCCGTGCACGCTGCAGTGCCCGCGCCACAGGATCATCCGTGCGTCGCGCAGCTGCTGCGTGGTGAGACCGCCGGCCGGCTTGTGCGGGTCGTAGAGCACGCACTCGTCGAGCGAGAAACCCATCTCACGCACCGCGGTGTTGCGGCCGAGGTGCTGGTCCGGGAGGAAGAAGACCTTCCCCCGGGCGGCGGGCCGCTGCGAGAACGCCCAGGTCAGAGCCGTTCTCGCGTTGGACGACGTGCAGACCGTGCCGCCGTGGCGTCCGGTGAAGCCCTTGATCGCGGCCGTCGAGTTCATGTAGGTGACCGGGACGACGTCGTCGGCCACGCCGGCCTCGACCAGCACGTCCCAGGCGTCCTCGACCTGGCTGATCGCCGCCATGTCGGCCATCGAGCACCCGGCGGCGAGGTCGGGCAGGACGACCTGCTGGGTCTTCGCGGTGAGGATGTCGGCGCTCTCGGCCATGAAGTGCACGCCGCAGAAGACGATGTGCTCGGCCTCGGGGCGCGCTGCCGCGAGCCGGGCGAGCTTGAACGAGTCACCGGTGACGTCGGCGAACTGGATGACCTCGTCGCGCTGGTAGTGGTGGCCCAGGACGAACGCGGAGTCACCCAGGGCGGCGCGGGCCACCCGGGCGCGCTCGACCAGGTCGGGGTCGGACGGCGAAGGCAGGTCGCCCGGGCACTCGACCCCGCGCTCGCTGGCGAGGTCGGGGCTGCCGCGACCGAGCAGGAGGAGGGCTGCGGGAGAGGGCGCCGGCTCCGCGAAGGTGCTCACGTCTCGTCCCTCGCCGTGGCAGGTGCGCTGTGCCTTCTGGTTCGCTCGCTCCGCTCGGTCACCCTGGGATCCTCGCACGGTGCCGGGGTGCGGCGGGAACCAGACGGTGCTGTGGGGCCGCGTGGACGAGCACGGCAGGATGGGCTCGTGCGCGTGCTGCTGGCTCCTGACTGCTTCACCGGCACGCTGACCGCTGCCCAGGCCGCGCAGGCGATGGCCACCGGGTGGGCGGAGCAGGCCCCCCACGACGAGATCACCACCTGCCCGCTGTCCGACGGCGGCCCCGGCTTCGTCGACACCCTCGCGTCCACCCTCGAGGGGATGCTCGAGGCGGTGACCGTGACCGGCCCGCTCGGGACACCGGTCCCCGCCCAGGTCCTGCGGGTGGGGAGCACGGCCTACCTCGAGACCGCGCAGGCCTGCGGGCTGCACCTGGTGCCGTCCGAGCTGCGCGACCCGACCCGCACCACCACCCTCGGCGTCGGCGAGCTGCTGCTCGCCGCCCTGGACGGCGGCGCCGACCGCGTCGTGCTCGGCCTCGGCGGCTCCGGCACCAACGACGGCGGCGCCGGGATGCTGGCGGCGCTCGGCGTCGGGGACCCGGCCCTGCTGGGCCGCGGCGGCGGTGTGCTCGCCGACCTCGGGCCGGACGCGTTCGTCGGTCTGGTGGATCTGCGGGCGCGGGTGCGGGGGACCCGACTGGTGCTGGCCAGCGACGTCGACGTCCCGCTGCTCGGCCTGCAGGGTGCCTCGGCCGGGTTCGCGCGGCAGAAGGGAGCCACGCCCGAGCAGGCGCAGCGGCTCGAGGCGGCGCTCGGCCACTACGCCGACCTCGCGGTCCGGGCCCTGGGCGAGGACCTGCGTCCCGACCTGCTCGCCGGTGCCTCGGGGGGTGCGGCGGCGCTGCGCCGGGGGATGACCCGCCACACCCGCGCAGCCGGCTCCGGTGCGGCCGGCGGGCTCGGCTTCGGCCTGATGCTGCTTGGAGGCCACCGGGTGCCCGGGTCGCAGGCGGTGCTGGACGCCGTCGGCTTCGACGACCTGCTCTCGCGCACCGACCTCGTGGTCACCGGCGAGGGCTCGTTCGACTGGCAGTCGCTGCGGGGCAAGGTGGTCAGCGCCGTCGCCGAACGGGCGCTGGCGGTCGGCGTGCCGACGATCGTGGTCGCCGGCCGGGTCGAGACCGGGCGCCGCGAGACGACCGCTGCGGGGATCGAGTCCACCTACGCGTTGGCCGAGACCCCCGAGGAGGTCGCGCGCTCGATGGCCGACCCGGTCGGCACGCTCACCGCACGGGTCCGGCGCGTGGCCCGCACCTGGTCGCCGAAGCCGCGTTGACGGGCCGCCTGCGCCCACCGACGTCCCGTCGCACCCGTCCGTGCACCGTGACGGGGTGGGGCAGGCGTACCGTGGTGAGGGTGGAACAACCCGCGATCCCGGGCGGTTGAACCCCACGAGCACCGATGACGCGCGCCGATGAGATGTGGGCGTCGCCCCGAGACGAAGAGAGACCGATGAGCATCGACAGCCAGTCCGAGACCTCCTCGACCCCCACCACCGAGGCTCCCCAGAACGAGGCTCCCGAGCACGGCGTCGTGGTCACCGACGTCGCCGCGACCAAGGTCCGCTCCCTGCTCGAGCAGGAGGGTCGCGACGACCTCCGCCTGCGCGTGGCCGTGCAGCCCGGTGGCTGCTCCGGCCTCATCTACCAGCTGTACTTCGACGAGCGCACGCTCGACGGCGACGCCCTCGTCGACTTCGACGGCGTGGAGGTCGTGGTCGACCGGATGAGCGTCCCCTACCTCGACGGCGCGACGATCGACTTCTCGGACACGATCGAGAAGCAGGGCTTCACGATCGACAACCCGAACGCGGGCAGCTCCTGCGCCTGCGGCGACTCCTTCGGCTGAGCCACCGGCGGGGCCGACACCCCGCACGGCACCCGGGCCCGTCACGCACCGCGTGGCGGGCCCGAGCCGTTCCTGCCCGTAGGGTGTGGCGGTGCGCCTCGCTGTCACCGGTTCGATCGCCACCGACCACCTGATGAGCTTCCCCGGACGGTTCGCCGACTCCCTCGTGGTCGAGCAGCTCGACAAGATCTCGTTGTCGTTCCTGGTCGACGACCTGCAGATCCGGCGCGGCGGGATCGCCGCCAACATCGCCTTCGGGCTCGGCAACCTCGGTCTGTCCCCGTTGCTGGTCGGGGCCGTCGGCCAGGACTGGCTGGACTACGAGTCGTGGCTGCAGCGCCACGGGGTCGACACCCAGCACGTGCACGTGTCGGAGGTGGCCCACACCGCCCGGTTCGTCTGCACCACCGACGTCGACCACGCCCAGATGGCCTCGTTCTACGCCGGCGCGATGACCGAGGCCCGTGACATCGAGCTCGGTCCGATCGCCACCCGGAGCGGGGGGCTGGACCTCGTCGTCATCAGCCCGAACGACCCCGAGGCGATGCTGCGGCACACCGAGGAGTGCCGCGACCGGGGCTTCCGGTTCGTGGCCGACCCGTCCCAGCAGCTCGCCTGGATGGACGGCGACCAGATCCGCCAGCTCGTCGAGGGCTCGGCGTTCCTGTTCACCAACGCCTACGAGGCGTCGATGATCGAGCAGAAGACGGGCTGGACGCACCGCGACGTCCTCGATCGCGTCGGCGTCCGGATCATCACCCACGGCAAGGACGGCGCCACGGTCGAGACCCGCGGCGGCGAGACCGTCACGGTGGCCACGCCGCAGGAGGCCCGTCGCGCCGACCCCACCGGGGTGGGCGACGCCTTCCGCGCCGGCTACGTGGCCGGCCTGGCCTGGGAGCTCGAGCCGCAGCGCTGCGCCGAGATCGGCTCGATGCTCGCCACGTACGTCGTCGAGACCGTCGGCACCCAGGAGTACAAGCTCGGCCGGGCCGACTTCCTCGACCGGTTCGCCCAGGCCTACGGCGACACCGCCGCGGCCGAGGTCGCCCAGCACCTCACGACCCGACGGCCCTGACGCGGGAGCCGGTCCTGCTGACCCGCGCCGTCCCGTGACCGGTCCCGCGCCGTCGGCCCTGCAGCTGGCGGCCGCCGAGTTCGTCCGGCTGCGCGACGAGGTCGAGCCGGGGGAGGACCTCGTCTGCACGGGCGCCGACCTCACCGCGGGCACCCTCGTGGCCGCCTACTGCACCGGCCTGTTCCCGATGGGCCTCGGACGGCACGGTCGTCCACCCCTGGGCTGGTGGTCCCCGGACCCCCGCGGTGTGCTCCCGCTCGAGGGCCTTCACGTGAGCCGCTCGCTGCGCCGTTCGCTCGCCCGGTTCGAGGTGCGGGTCGACACCGCGTTCGACGACGTCCTGGACGCCTGCGCCGACCGGTCGCGCGACGGCCGCTGGATCACCACCGACATCGCCGAGGCGTACCGCGGGCTGCACCGGCGCGGGCTCGCCCACAGCGTGGAGACCTGGGAGGACGGCCGGCTCGTCGGCGGCCTGTACGGGGTCGCGGTGGCGGGCCTGTTCGCCGGCGAGTCGATGTTCCACCACGCCACCGACGCGTCCAAGGCGGCGCTGGTCGGCCTGGTCCGGCTGGTGCGCGCCGACCGCGACCCGCGCCGGATGATCGACGTGCAGTGGCGCACCGACCACCTCGCGTCGCTCGGCGTCCTCGAGGTGCCCCGCGCCGAGTACCTCGACCGGCTCGACCGCGCGCTGCAGGCCCCACCGCTCGACCTCGCCCCGCGAGTGTGAGCCTCAGGCGCGGCGCGCCGGCGTGTCGCGCAGCGGGCTCACACTCGACGGCCGTCCCGGGACCCACCGGTCGGCCTCGGGGTCGCGGGCCGGTCCGAGGTCTGCTGCGGACCGGAGCCTGGAGACCGTCCACCGACGCCGGCGGGCCAGGTCCGTGGCCGTGACCCGGACGACCCGCAGGCCGTGCCGCTCCAGCGCCTCGTGCCGAGCGTTGTCCACGGCCCGCTGCTCGGCGTCGGCGTGGTGCGCGCCGTCGTACTCGCCGACCACGCCGGTCCTCACGTCCAGGAGGTCGACCTCCCCGAGGAGGTGACCGTCCAGGTCCAGGACCGGCCAGTTGCTCCGGGGCGCGTCGAGGCCGGCCTCGAGCACCCACAGCATCCGGAACCGGGTCTCCTGCGGGGAGCGGGACCGGGGATCGGCGAGCTCCAGGGCGGCCCGGAGCCGGGGGAGCCCGCGCCACCGCGGTCGCTGCCGGGCGTACCTCGCCACCGCGTCCGTCCCGACGCCGAGATCGCGGGTGACGGCGTCCAGGACGACGACCGACTCGATGAGGGACGGTGCGAGCCGGCCGAGGTCGAACGCCGTGCGGACGGCCGAGGTGACCCGCGCGCCGTCCACCTCCACGACGTCGTGCGGTCCGAGGTCGCTGCGGAACGGCCGGACCCCGTCCCACCACGGCCGCTGCCGGACCCGGGGGAGGCACAGGAGCACCGGCTCGAACACGTCCGGGTCCGGCGTCGACCCATCGAGCCCGTGCGCGCCGAGCAGGTACGCGGCCGCCCAGCCGCCGACGGCCGCGTCGAGCGGGATCGCGCTCGCCGCCACCAGCGCGCGCTGGCGGGGGTGCGAGGGGTCGGTCGGCGTCCAGGCGTGGCGACCCGGGAGCACCTCGTCCCACAGCGGCCCGCGCAACTCGGCCGGGCTCACGCCCGCCAGCAGCAGCCGGCGGCGACCGTGAGCCCCGGTCAGCAGGCCGGCGGGCAGCTCGTCCACCAGCACACGGTGCGGCGCGGGGGGACCGTGGGCCAGTGCCCAGGCGCGGGCTGTGGACGACGACGTCCCGACGGCGGCTGTGGACGGCGGGCGCCCCGGTCCCGAGTGGTCCGCCCCAACAGGTCCTCCACCCGGCGCGAGTGTGAGCCTCGTGCCCGACACGCCCGGCGAGCTGCCCCTCAGGCTCACACTCGCGGGAAGGGGAGCGGGCCTCAGCGCAGCCGGACCCGCACCACGAGGTCGTCGTCCTCGCCCCGCTGCACGTCGAGGAGGTCGTGACCGCGCATCCGGCACCACGCGGGCAGGTCGAGCGCGGTCGCGGGGTCGGTCGACAGCACCCGCAGGACCGTGCCGCCGGGGTGCTCGCGGGCGGCGCGGGCGGTCTCGATCACCGGGACGGGGCAGCGCGAGCCGCGGGCGTCGACGACCACCTCGCCATCGGGGGGGCTCACAGCCCCGAGGTCCCCAGCCGGTCGCGCACGCGGGCGAGCGCCGCCGGGAGCTCGACGAGGAACTGCTCGGCCTGCTCCCGCAACGTCGCCGCGTCGGTGGTCGAGGGCAGCCCGACCCGGACGTTGCCGTGCGTGAGGGCGCCCATCGCGGCGAGCACGTGCGAGGGCTCGAGGGTGCTGGCGGTGCAGGCCGACCCCGAGCCGACGGCGAACCCGGCGGCGTCGAGCTCGGCCAGCAGGGTCTCGCCGTCCGCGAACAGGCAGGAGAAGGTCAGGACGTGGGGGAGCCGGTCGTCGGGGTCCCCGACCACCTCGACGTCCGGGCACAGCACCGGCACCCGGTCGCGCAGCAGCGCGACCACCTCGCGACGGCGGCGGTCGGCCGCCTCGCGCTCGGCCAGCACGGCCTGCAGCCCCACCGCTGCGGCCAGCACCTGCGGCACCCCGGCCCCTCCGGGCGTCCCCGGGCGGTCGGGTGGCACAGCCGGGTCCTCGGGCCACGGCGAGCGCCACCGCACGCCGGCCCGGACCACCAGCACCCCGACCCCTGGGGGCGCTCCCCAGGCCCGGGGGTCGGCGACGAGCAGGTCGTGCGCCGGGAGCGGCTCCTGGCCCGCGCTCGCGGCGGCGTCGACGAGCAGGGGGACGCCGGCGGCGCGGCACGCGACCAGCACCTCCTCGACCGGCTGGTGGGTGCCGACCTCGCCGTTGGCCGACTGCAGGGCGGCCAGGGCCGTTCCCGGACGGGCGACCTCGGCGGCGAAGGCGTCGGTGTCGACGCGTGCCTGCGCACCGACCGGGACGGCCGCCGCCTCGCCGCCGCGGTCCCGGTGCCAGGACGCGCAGGCCAGGACGGCGGAGTGCTCGACGGCCGAGTGCACGAGCCGCGGCCCGACCCGCTGCCGCCCGGCCAGGGTGCCCAGGACGGCTGCGTGCACGGCCAGGGAGTGCGAGCCCGTGAAGGCGACCTCCTCGGCGCGTGCCCCGAGGACGTCGGCGACCGCGGCACGCGCACCGTCCAGGAGCATCCGGGCGCGGCGGCCCTCCTGGTGCAGTCGCTCGGGGTCGGCCCAGCCGTCGTCCAGGGCTGCCAGCAGGGCCTCCCGGGCCGCCGGGTGCAACGGGGCCACCTGCGCTGCGTCCCAGTGCACCCGGGCCGTTCTCAGGGCTCGTCCGCGCGTGTCCGCCACGCCGGAACGCTAGCCCGCCCCCACCCGGTGCGGGCAAGGTGGGCGCGGTAGTCTTCGTGACGTCCGAGAACGTCGCCGTCCGCCCCGCTCCGCCGCACCCGTGCGGGGCCGCAGGCCGGTGGCACACCGTGGAGTGGGAAGGCCGACGTGCACCCCGACGACCGAACCCCGACGCGCGGCCGTCGTGGCGCGCGCCTGGCCCTGGTGGGCGGCCTGGTGGCCCTGGCCACCGCCGGATGCTCGTCCGAGCAGCTGAGCACCGGCTTCCTCCCGAGCGAGCCGGGGCTGACCGACCACACCGGGCGGATCATCCACCTGTGGAACGGGTCCTGGATCACGGCGCTGATCGTGGGGGCCATCACGTGGGGCCTGATGATCTGGTGCATGGCGGCCTACCGCCGGCGCAAGACCGACACCGGCCTTCCCGTCCAGCTCCGGTACCACCTGCCGATGGAGATGATGTACACGATCATCCCGCTGTTCATGGTGGGCGTGCTGTTCTTCTTCACCGCGCGCGACCAGAACATCATCACCGCGCAGGACGGCCCGGTCGACGAGACCATCCAGGTCGTCGGCAAGCGCTGGGCGTGGGACTTCAACTACGTCGACCAGGACGTCTACGAGACCAGCCAGCAGGTCGGCGACGTCGGCAGCGCCAGGCAGGAGGACCTGCCCACGATGTACCTGCCGGTCGGCCAGAGGGTCAGGCTCGAGCTCGAGTCCCGCGACGTCATCCACTCGTTCTGGGTCCCGGCGTTCCTCTACAAGGAGGACATGATCCCGGGCCGCCACAACGTCTACGAGTTCACTCCGCAGATGGAGGGGACCTACCAGGGCAAGTGCGCCGAGCTCTGCGGCGAGTACCACTCCGAGAT
>JBBQSN010000066.1:0-18327 GCA_038213835.1 Actinomycetales bacterium | reverse complement strand
AGACGCGGTCGTGAGGGCACGGTCGTGAGGGCACGGTCGTGAGGGCACGGTCGTGAGGGCACGGTCGTGAGCCGCAGCGCCGTCGGCGTGCGCGAGCACACCGGGGACGACAGCGGCCCCCGGTGGCTGCACGTCGTCCCGGGCTGGGTCGCCGCCCTCGTCGTCTACGGGTTGACCCGGCTGGTCGCCACCGCCTTCACCCTGCTGGCCGCGCCGTCCCAGGAGGGCAGCCTGTGGGCACCGCAGGACCCGCCGTACGACGACTTCGTCTCGATGTGGGACGGCGACCGGTACCGGGGTATCGCCGAGCAGGGCTACCCCGTCCCGCTCCCGGTGGACGCGGCGGGGCAGCCCACCCAGAGCGAGTGGGCGTTCTTCCCGGCCTACCCCGCCCTGGTCAAGGTGGTGCAGGCGGTCTCGGGCCTCGGGTACCGCGAGGTCGCCCCCACCGTCAGTCTGGTGTGCGGGTTCGCCGCCGCGGTGCTGGTGTACCTGCTGTTCCGCCGCCGCGCCGGTCGCGCCGAGGCGCTGCTGGGAGTCGCGGTCCTCGGGGTGTTCCCGACCGCGCCGGTGCTGCAGTACAGCTACAGCGAGGCGCTGTGCGTGCTGGCACTCGCGGCCTCCCTCTACTGCCTGAGCACGCGCCGGTACCTGGCGGCGCTGCCGGCGGTGGCGCTGCTGGGCCTGACCCGTCCGGTCGGGGTGCCGTTCGCGCTGGTGGTGCTCGTGCACCTCGTCGTGCGCTGGCGCTCGCGGGCCGAGGACCCGTTCCCGCCGGTCCAGGTCGCCTCGGTGCTGCTGGTCGGGGCCGTCACCACGGCCTCGGCGCTGGCGATGCCCGCCGCCACCGCGGTGGCAGCGGGCCGCCTCGACGGCTACACCGCGGTCCAGGTGGCCTGGCGGGTGCAGGACCGGATGGAGTACTTCACGCCCTGGGCGTGGATGGCCGACTACGCGCTCGGCGGCTGGGGCACCCCGGCCCTGGTGCTCCTCGTGGTGGCCGTCGTGGTGGCTCTGGCCAGCCGTCCCGTCCGGGCGCTCGGGGTGGAGATGTGGACCTGGTGCGCGGCGTACGCGCTCTACCTGGCCGCCGTGCTCGACCCGTTCACCTCGCTGCCGCGGTTCCTGCTGCTGCTCTTCCCGCTCGCGCTGGCGCTGGTGACGGGCGCCCGCGGCTGGCGGCGCGCGGTGCTGCTCACGGTGTGGCTCGGCGTCTCGGTGTGGCTGCAGTGGCGGTGGGTCAGCGTGCTCTGGGTGTTCGCGCCGCCCAGCGACTTCCCTCCGTGATCCTGGGCCGCCGTGATCCTGGGCCGCCGCGACGAGCCGTCCGCCTACCTCCCGGTGAACCGCGGCGGGCGCTTGGCCAGGAACGCCTGGACCGCCTCGGCGTGGTCGGCGCTGCCGCCGGTGCGCGACATCCAGTCCGCCTCGTGCGCCAGCGACTCGGCCAGCGGGTGCTCGGCGGAGTACCGGACGACGTGCCGGATCGCGGCGTAGGCGAGTGTGGGGCCCGCGGCCAGCTCGAGCGCCACGGCGCGGGCCCTGTCGGCGAGCTCGTCGTCCGGGACCACCTCGGTGGCCAGCCCCAGCGCGAGCGCCTCCTGGGCGCCGACGGTGCGCGGCCGCAGCAGCAGGTCCATCGCCCGGCCGGCCCCGATCAGGCGGGGCAGGTGGTAGGAGGCGCCGGTGTCGGCCGACAGCCCGATCCCGGCGAAGGCGAGGTTGAAGCCGGCGGACGAGGCCACGATCCGCAGGTCGGCCCCCATCGCCATCGACGCCCCGGCGCCGGCGGCCACGCCGTTCACGCCGGCCACGACCGGCTTGTCCATGCCGGCCAGGGCGAGCGCGATCGGGTTGTAGTGCTCCGGGACGGTGGTCCACAGCGTGGGGTCCTGGGCCGAGAGCAGCTGCACGTGCTCGCGAAGGTCCTGGCCGACGCAGAAGGCCCTGCCCGTGCCCGTGACCAGCAGGCACCGCACGGCCTCGTCGGAGGCCGCGGACGTGACGGCCTCCAGCAACGCCTCCTTAGTCTCCACGTCCAGCGCGTTCATGGCGTCCGGACGTGCGAATGTCACCGTACCCACGCCGTCGGCCACCTCGTACCGCACCTGCTCGCCCACGGCCGTTCCTCCTGCTCGTCGTCGCTGTTCGTCGCTGCTGGACGTCCCGCTGGTTCGTCCGACCGGTCCATGCTTGGTTCGTTCGGTTTCGCTCGAGCCCGCCAGCACGGGATAATGGCAGGGACTCGCAGTCCGGCGTCCGCCGGGCGCTCCGTCGAGGTCGGCCTGCCGGCCGGCAGTGACCGAACCAGGAAGGGGTACCGCTGATGGCGGCCATGAAGCCGAGGACAGGTGACGGCCCTCTCGAGGTGACCAAGGAGGGACGCAGCATCATCCTGCGGATGCCGCTGGAGGGTGGTGGCCGGCTGGTCGTGGAGATGACTCCCGACGAGGCGACCGCGCTGGGCGACGCCCTGACCTCCGCCGTCGGCTGACTCCCAGCTCGCACGCACGACCGCGCGGGCCCGGCCCGGGACGATCCCGGTGCCGGGCCCTGCTGCGTCGGTAGGGTGGTCTCCCGTGACCGCCCCGACAACGTCCCGACGCCGTCAGGCCGCCCCGCAGCCCGCCCCGCTCGCCGAGCGCCCTCTCCCGGGGCTCGTCGTCGCGGCCGGTGACGACCCGCACGAGGCTCCTGTCCTGGCCCTGCCGGTGGGCGGCGGCGCGGACGGTCCGGTGGCCGGACCCGGCACCACCGAGGAGCTGGCCGATCGGGGGCTCGACCTCGCCGTGCTCGCGGCTGACGCCCGCTTCACCGGATCCGCCGGGTCCGTGCTCGGCTTCCCCGTCGCCGGCCCGGGCTCCCACCCGATGGTGCGCCGCCTGGTCCTGGTGGGCACCGGTGACGGCTCGGTCCGCGCGCTGCGCCGCGCCGGGGCGGGCCTGGGACGATCGCTCGCCGGGCAGGAACGGGTCGCGGTGGGCGTGGGTGCAGGCCTGGACGCCCAGCACGTCGGCGCGCTCGCCGAGGGCCTGCTGCTCGGGGCGTACCAGACCCCCCGGACCGGGACGAGCACGCCGCCCGGCCCCGTCGGCACCCTCGTCCTGCTGGGCCTGCCCGTCGACGCCGAGGTGGCGCACGCCGTGCAGCGAGCCGTCTCGACCTGTCGTGCCAGCTGGCTCGCGCGCGACCTCGCCTCCACGCCGTCGTCGGTGAAGAACCCCGGCTGGCTGGCGCGCACCGCCGTCGAGCTGGGTCGCGACGTCCCGGGGGTCGAGGTCACCGTGCTGGATTCCGACGCCCTCGCCGAGCAGGGCTTCGGCGGCCTGCTGGCTGTCGGCGGCGGCTCGGTCAGCCCGCCCGCGCTGGTCACGGTCACCTGGACCCCCGCCGGCACCAGCGGGCGGCACGTGGTGCTCGTCGGCAAGGGGATCACCTTCGACAGCGGCGGCATCAGCATCAAGCCGCGCGAGGGCATGATCACGATGAAGACCGACATGAGCGGTGCCGGCGTCGTCCTGGCCACCGTGCTCGCGGCGGCCCGCGACGGGGTCCCGCACCGGGTCACCGCCCTGCTGGCCCTGGCCGAGAACGCGTTCGGCGCCGACTCCTACCGTCCCGGCGACGTCGTGACGGTCTACGGCGGCACCACGGTCGAGATCGCGAACACCGACGCGGAGGGCCGGATGGTGCTGGCCGACGCCCTCGCGTACGCCGACACCCGGCTCGAGCCCGACGTGCTCGTCGACGTCGCCACCCTGACCGGAGCCGCCTCGCTCGGGCTCGGCCGCCGGCACGCGGCGCTGTACAGCGACGACGACGCGCTCGCCGCCGAGCTGGAGGCCGCGGCCGAGGTCACCGGAGAGCGCGCCTGGCGGATGCCGCTCGTCCCCGACTACCTCGAGGACGTCGAGTCCGACGTCGCGGACCTGCGGCACGTGACCGGTGACGGGGCCCGGTTCGGTGGCGGGGGCTCGATCACCGCCGCGCTGTTCCTGCGCGAGCTGGTCGGCGCGCGCCGGTGGGCGCACCTCGACGTCGCGGGGCCCTCGCGGTCGGACAAGGACGAGCACGAGGTGAACAAGGGGGCCACCGGCTACGGTGCACGGCTGCTGCTGGGCTGGCTGCGCTCGCTCGACGCCTGACGGCGGTCTGACCGCGCCGGGGCCGCTCAGCGCCGGACGGCCACCAGCAGGCCGTCGCCGGCCTGGAGCATCGCGCTGACCAGGGACTCGTCGCGGCGCACGGCCTTGCCGAGCTCGCGGATCGCCGTGGTCTTCTCGTCGCGCTGCGCGGGGTCGGCCACCTTGCCGCTCCACAGCGCGTTGTCGACGGCGAGCACCCCGCCGGGACGCAGCAGCCGCAGCGCCTGCGCCAGGTAGGCCTCGAGGTCGATCTTGTCGGCGTCGACCAGCACCATGTCGTAGGCGCCGTCGGTGAGCCGGGGCAGGACGTCGAGCGCGCGGCCGGTGATCAGCCGGGTGCGCTGCGGGCGGATGCCGGCCTCGGTGAAGGCCTCCTTGGCGGCACGCTGGTGCTCGGCCTCGATGTCGATCGAGGTGAGCACGCCCTCGTCGCCCATCCCCTCGAGCAGGTACAGGCCCGAGACCCCGGTCCCGGTGCCCACCTCGACGACGGACCGGGCGTGGACGGCGGCCGCGAGCACCCGCAGCGCGGCGCCCCCGCCCGACCCGACGGGGGTGCAGCCGAGCTCGGCGGCGCGCCCGCGGGCGCGCTCGACCACCTCGGACTCGGGGACGAACTCCTCGGCATAGGCCCTGCTGGCGGGCGATCCGGCTGAGATGGTGTCCTCCCTGGTTCGGCGGCGCGACCCGGCGGGCGGCGCGCGTCGAGCCTAGTGGTTGCCTGCCTGCCGACCCAGGCCGATCCGTCGGGCGACCGGCTCCGAACACCGGGAGAGAGCGCGTGGATGCCGGCGCCGTCCGCGGAGCTCTCGGAGCACGGGGCAGGACCTTCACAGGTTCCTCCCAGGTGGTCCGGGAACCCTGGGGTCCTCGCCGGTGTTCTCACAGGTGAGCCGCAGGCACCCTCGTGGGTGTCCCACCGGTGCGGACGAGACCAGACAGGACGTGATGGGCCGTGACGCAGACCGCCGTGGCCGACGACCAGCAGACGACGCGACCGGCCGAGCCGGCCGACGCGCCCGCCCCGTGGGTGCCGCCGACGTGGGAGGAGATCGTCCGCGACCACTCCGCCCGCGTGTACCGGCTCGCGTACCGGCTGACGGGCAACCAGCACGACGCGGAGGACCTCACCCAGGAGGTCTTCGTCCGCGTCTTCCGGTCCCTCGGCACCTACACGCCGGGCACCTTCGAGGGCTGGCTGCACCGGATCACCACCAACCTGTTCCTGGACCAGGTGCGCCGCAAGCAGCGGATCCGCTTCGACGCCCTCCCGGACGACTCCGGCGACCGCCTCGCGGGCCGCGAGCCCGGCCCGGAGCGCGCCTTCGAGCACCTCAACCTCGACCTGGACGTGCAGGCGGCGCTCGACCAGCTGCCGCCGCAGTTCCGCGCGGCCGTGGTGCTCTGCGACATCGAGGGCCTGTCCTACGAGGAGATCGCCGACGTCCTGGACGTCAAGCTGGGCACCGTGCGCTCCCGGATCCACCGGGCCCGCGGCATGCTGCGCGAGGCGCTGGCGCACCGGGCCCCGGGTGCGGCCACCGAGCCGACCACCCCCGTGGTCCCCGCGCCGCGCCGCCGCCGGTTCGTCCCCCGGCTCGCCGGAGGGGCTGCGTGAGCACGATCGGCCAGCACGTGGGGCGGCGGGCCAGCGAGCTGCTGGACGGCCGCCTCACGGCGTGCGCCGAGCACGAGGTGCGCACGCACCTGGGCAGCTGCGCCCCGTGCGCGGCGATCGTGCACCGCGAGCAGCAGGTGCGCGCCACCTTGCGCGCCGCCGCCGGGCAGGCCCCGGTGCCACGCGGGGACCTCATGGCCGGGCTGATGGCGCTCGCCGTCGCCCCCCCGCAGCCCGTCCCGTCGCACGTCCCGGCGCCCGCCTCCTCCCGGCGGGTGACCTCCCGGTCGTCCGTGCTGGCCGTGGCCGTCCTGGGGTCGGTCTCGCTGGCCTCCGCCGGCGCGATCGGCGTCGGTGCGGTGGCCCAGGGCGGCTTCGGCGTCGTCGCACCGGACCGCCGGCCGTCCGCGGTGCAGGGCGCGCTCACCGACAGCGGCTTCGCGAGCACCGCGTCGGTGGTGCAGCCGGCCGTCGCCGTCCTGCGCGGTGCGGCCACCACCACCAGCCACACCGGGATCAGGTGGGTGGACGCCGGAGCGGCGTCCCAGCCCTGACCGCCCTAGTCTTGACGTCCGGGGCCGTCCGCCGGCCCGGGTTCGGTCGCCTCCGGCGGCAGGTCTCGAGCCGCAGGTCACGAGCGCACGGGAGGGCACGACCATGACGCAGGGCCCACCGCTGGATCCTCGTTGGGCGCCTCCCGGTCGCGACGCGTGGGGCGCCCAGCCCGGTCAGCAGCTCGAGCAGCAGCCGGTCGCCGAGCAGTACCTGGGGCAGTACGGGGACCAGACGCAACCGCTCCCGCTCGCCCACGGCGACACCCAGGCGATCCCGCAGCAGCAGCCACGCGCCGACGAGGTGCAGCAGGGCTGGGGTCAGGGCCCCGAGCCCTTGCACACGTCGTCCTGGCCGCCCCCCGCCGCTGCCCTGGCCCAGCGCGGCGAACCGTTCGGTGCCGGCCCGGCGGTCCAGCACGGTCCGCCGGCGCCGCAGCGCTCGCGCGGCGGCCT
The DNA here is from genome assembly GCA_038213835.1 of Actinomycetales bacterium. GTDB lineage: Bacteria > Actinomycetota > Actinomycetes > Actinomycetales > CAWJMD01 > JBBQSN01. The sequence goes on along the minus strand of JBBQSN010000066.1, from coordinate 11,557 downwards.
CGGGACGCTGGCCACGATCGGCCTGGTCCTGGGTTGCCTGCTCGTGGGCGTGGTCGGCGGCCTGCTCGGCGACGAGGTGGCCGACCGGCTCGGCCGCGGCGAGCCCGCTGACATCCCGGTGGCAGCCGGCCCGGGTATCGAGCGCCCGTCCGACTCGGTGGCCGGCGTGGCGGCGGCGGTGCTGCCGAGCACGGTCTCGATCGAGGTCTCCTCGGCCTCGGCGGAGGGGTCCGGCTCCGGGTTCGTGCTCCGCGAGGACGGCATGATCCTCACCAACAACCACGTGGTCGCCGGGGCCGCCGACGGCGGCGAGATCACGGTCGTCTTCTCCGACGGCTCCCAGGCCGAGGCCACCGTGGTCGGCCGCACGGCCGACTACGACCTCGCGGTCCTCAAGGTCGAGCGCACCGGCCTGGTGCCGCTGCCGTTCGGCGACTCCGACCAGGTCGTCGTGGGCGACCCCGTCATCGCGGTCGGCGCACCGCTCGGGTTGCAGTCCACCGTCACCACCGGCATCGTGAGTGCCTTGAACCGTCCGGTCTCGGCCGGGCCGGCCGACTCAAACTCGTTCATCAACGCGATCCAGACCGATGCCGCGATCAACCCCGGCAACTCCGGCGGTCCCCTGGTGAACCTGGCCGGCGAGGTGATCGGCATCAACTCCGCCATCGCCCGCAACCCCACCAGCGACGCCTCGGGCAACATCGGCCTCGGGTTCGCCATCCCGTCCCAGCAGGCGGCGCGAACGGCGGAGCAGCTGATCGACACGGGCAAGGCCACCTATCCGATCATCGGCGTGCTGCTCGACCGTTCTTACACCGGCGAGGGCGTCAAGGTCACCGAGGAGGCCACCGACGGCCAGGAGCCGGTGACGGCCGACGGCCCGGCCGATGCCGCGGGGATCCGCCCCGGCGACATCATCACCGGTCTCAACGGTCGCCCCGTCACCGAGCCGGACCAGCTCATCGTGGGCATCCGCGCGCAGGAGCCCGGCGACACCGTCTCGCTCATGGTGCGCAGCGGTGACCAGGAGGAGCGCGAGGTCGAGGTCACTCTGGACGAGGCGGAGTCGAACTGATGCTCGGCATGAACGGCGGCGAGCTGATCGTCATCGCGGTGATCGCCCTGCTCGTCATCGGCCCCGAGCGGCTGCCCGGGTACGCGCAGCAGCTCGGCCGGTTGGTGCGCGAGCTGCGCCGGATGGCCACCGGTGCGCGCGAGCAGGTGCGCGCCGAGCTCGGCCCCGAGTTCGACGACGTCGACTGGAAGAAGCTCGACCCCCGCCAGTACGACCCGCGCCGGATCGTCCGCGAGGCCCTGCAGGACGCCTGGGACGACCCGGACCCCGCCGACGTGCGGTCCGACGAGCGCGGCGAGGAGTGGTCCGACGACGCGGCTCCGAAGGCGGCGGCCGGCCCCCGGTTCCACGACTCGCGGCTGAAGAAGGCCAACCGTCCCGGCGGCCGTCCCGGCGGTGGCGCCTCGCGTCCCGGCGACACCACCGGCCCGGCCCCGTTCGACCCTGACGCGACCTAGGTTCAGCGACCTGCGGGGGTGAGACCGAGCGAACGGCCGGCCAGGCCGCGGGCGCGCTGGGAGAGCTGCCGGGCGACGCCGCGCAGCGCCACCGCCGACGGGGAGTCGGGGTGGCCGAGCACGACGGGCATGCCGCTGTCGCCGCCCTCACGCAGGGCGACGTCGACCGGGACCTGCCCGAGCAGGGGGACGGCGGAGCCGACCGAGCGGCTGAGCGAGTCCGAGACGCGCTGGCCGCCGCCGGAGCCGAAGACCTCCATCCGGGTGCCGTCGGGCAGCTCCAGCCAGGACATGTTCTCGATCACGCCGACCAGCTGCTGGTGGGTCTGCAGCGCGATCGCCCCGGCCCGCTCGGCCACCTCGGCCGCAGCCGGCTGCGGGGTGGTGACCACGAGGATCTCGGCGGTCGGCAGCAGCTGGGCCACCGAGATCGCGATGTCGCCCGTGCCCGGGGGCAGGTCGAGCAGCAGGACGTCGAGGTCGCCCCAGAAGACGTCGGCCAGGAACTGCTGCAGCGCGCGGTGCAGCATCGGCCCGCGCCACACCACCGGCTGGTTCCCGGGGACGAACATCCCGATCGAGATGACCTTCACCTCGTGCTGGATCGGCGGCAGGATCATGTCGTCGACCCGGGTGGGGGCCTGGGTGACCCCCATCATCCGCGGCACCGAGAAGCCGTAGACGTCGGCGTCGACGACGCCGACCCGCAGGCCGTCGGCCGCCATCGCCGCGGCGAGGTTGACCGTGACGGTCGACTTGCCGACCCCGCCCTTGCCGGACGCCACCGCGTATACGCGGGTCAGCGAGCCGGGCTTGGCGAACGGCACCTCGCGCTCGGCCTGGCCGCCGCGCAGGGTGTCCTTGAGCCGGTCGCGCTGCTCGGCCGACATCACGTCCAGGACGACCCGGACGTCGGTGACGCCATCGACCCCCATCAGGGCCCCGGTGACGTCGGCGGTGATCCGGTCCTTCATCGGGCAGCCGGAGACGGTGAGGTAGATCGCGACGTCGACCGCGCCGTCGTCGCCGACCTCGACCGACTTGACCATGTCGAGGTCGGTGATGGGTCGGCGGATCTCCGGGTCCTGCACGTGCGAGAGCGCCTCGCGCAGGGCGTCGAGCGTGGGGACGGGCATGTCCCCAGGGTAGGTCGTGACGGCGGTCACGCCCGCACGGGTCGGCTCGGGCGAGGAGGTCAGGCGGGCGGGCACCAGGGGCAGACCTTCCAGTCCGGCTCCATCGGCCGGTGGCAGGCGGCACAGGCGTCCGGACCGAGCGGGCACGCGCACCACGGGCAGGTGAGCATCGCGTGGTCGACGCCGCGGTCGCACGAGGGGCACGCCAGGCCGCCCTGGTGGTCGGAGTGGGTGACGCGCACCGCCTCCTCGAACGTGGTCTCGCCGCGCCAGGCCTTGGTCAGCGCCGAGGTGCGCAGCGTGGCCAGGCCGGCGGCACGTGCACGCTCGCCGACGGCGTGCTCGGTCGGGGTGGCCAGCAGGGTCGAGCGCATCGGGGCGTCGACCTCGAGCACCTCGTAGACCGCCGTCCGGCCGCGGTAGCCGGTGCCCCCGCAGTCGGGGCAGCCCGTGCCTCGCACCGGCGTGGCGCCGCGCAGGTCGACGGCGCCCAGGCCGAGCATGCTGAGGGTGTCCCGGTCCGGGACGTAGGGCTCGCGGCAGGTCGAGCACGGCACCCGGACGAGGCGCTGGGCCACCACGGCGGTGAGCGAGGAGGCCACCAGGAACGGCGCCACGCCCATGTCGACCAGCCGGGTGAGGGCGGCGACGGCGGACGAGGTGTGCAGGGTGGCGAGCACCAGGTGGCCGGTGAGCGCGGCCTTGAGCGCGAGCTCGGCGGTCTGGGCGTCGCGCACCTCGCCGACCAGGACGACGTCGGGGTCCTGGCGCAGCACCGAGCGCAGTCCGGACTCGAACGTCAGGCCGGCCTTGGGGTTGACCTGCACCTGGGTGATGCCCGGCAGCTGCACCTCGACCGGGTCCTCGAGCGTGACGACGTTCTTCTCCGGCGTCATCGCCTCGTTGATCGCCGAGTAGAGGGTGCTGGTCTTGCCCGAGCCGGTGGGGCCGGTGATCAGCACCAGGCCCTGCGGCACCTGCAGCGAGCGCCGCAGCACGTCCAGCTGGGCCGGCTCCAGGCCGAGGGCGTCCAGCGGCGCGACGCCGTCCGGGCGGGTCAGGATCCGGATCACGACCTTCTCGCCGTGCAGCGCGGGCAGGGTGCTGACCCTGGTGTCCAGGTCGTGGTCGTCCACGCGGATCCGGGTCCGGCCGTCCTGCGGCACCCGGCGCTCGGCGATGTCGAGCCCGGACATGATCTTGATCCGGCTGACGACCGACGGGCCGATCCGTCGCGGGGCGGTCATCACGTCGCGCAGCAGGCCGTCGACGCGGTACCGGATCCGCAGTCCGTCGCGCTGCGGCTCGAGGTGGATGTCGCTGGCCCGCAGCCGGGTGGCGTCGGCCAGCACCTGGTTGACCAGCCGGACGACCGGCGCGTCCTCGTCGGAGACCGCCGACGACCCCAGGGTGGTGGACGTGTCCTCGCGAACGGGGGCGGCGTCCTCGACCACCTCGTCGATGAGCGAGACCTCGGCGGAGTCGCGGCTCAGCGACCAGGCCCGGGCGAGGTGCTCGCGGATCTGGGTCGCCGTCGCGACCACGACCATGATCTCGTTGCAGCGCGAGTACAGCCGCACGTCGTCCAGGGCCAGCACGTTGGTGGGGTCGCTGCTCGCGACGATCAGGGCGCCGCCGGGGTGCCGGTCCAGGGCGATGGCACCGGTTCGCTCGACGATGTGCTGGGGGAGCAGTCGGACCACATCAGGGGCGGCGACGACCCGGGACAGGTCGACGTGCTCGAGGCCCAGGTGCTCGGCCAGGCTCTGCGCGACCTGCGTCTCGGTGGCGTGGCCCAGAAGCGCGAGCACCTGGCCCAGCCGCTGGCCGCGGTGCTCGGGCTCGCGCTGCAGCTCCAGCGCCTCGGAGAGCTGCTCGGCGCAGATCACGCCCTCGGCCAGCAGGATCTCGCCCATCCGCCGCCGGCGCGGGGTGCCGCCGACGTGCGGGAGCGGGAACGGCGGGGCGGCGGTGCTCCGTGAGCGCGGGACGACGGTCATGCTCACTCATCGGTGCGCGAGGCCCCCGGGTGTTGACCTGATCGGGTGTCACCCTGCTGCTTGCGATCGGTCTCGCGCTCGGTGAGGTCCGCGGTGAGGTTCTCGGTGAGGTCCTCGAGCAGGTCGCGAAGCTCCGAGCGCAGGAAGTCGCGGGTGGCGACCTCGCGCAGCGAGATCCGCAGCGCCGCCACCTCGCGCGCCAGGTACTCGGTGTCGGCCAGGGCGCGCTCGGCGGTCTGTCGGTCCTGCTCGAGCGAGACCCGGTCGCGGTCGTCCTGGCGGTTCTGCGCCAGCAGGATCAGCGGCGCGGCGTACGAGGCCTGCAGGCTGAGGATCAGGGTCAGCAGCGTGTAGTTGAGCTCGCGCGGGTCGAACTTGAGCTCGGCCGGCCCCCAGGTGTTCCAGGTCAGCCAGACCAGGACGAACAGCGTCATGTAGACCAGGAAGCGCGGCGTCCCCATGAACCGCGCGATCCGCTCGGACCAGACGCCGAACTGCTCGGGGTCCATCCCCGGACGGGGCACCAGCCGACGCCGGGTCTCGCGCGGGGTGTCCAGGCCGCTCGTACGTCGGGTCGAGGACGCCCTGCGCTCAGCCACCGGGGGGCTCCTCGGGCGCGGTGGTGCGGATCTCGGCGTCGCCGAGGTCGTCCTCGTCCTGGTCGCGCCAGTCCTGCGGCAGCAGGTGGTCCAGCACGTCGTCGACCGTGACCGCCCCGATCAGCCGGTCGGCGTCGTCGGTCACCGGCATCGAGACGAGGTTGTAGGTGGCCAGCCGGCGCGTGAGCAGGCCGAGCGGAGCGTCGGCCGACACCGGCTCGATGCCCGTGTCGACGATGGTGCCGATCGCCACGTGCGGCGGCTCGCGCAGCATCCGCTGGATGTGGACGACGCCGAGGAAGGTCCCGGTCGGCGTCTCGGTCGGTGCCCGGCAGACGAACACGGCCGCGGCCAGGGCGGGGGAGAGCTCGGAGCGGCGCACCAGCGCCAACGCCTCGGCGACGCTCGCCTCCGGACCCAGCACGACCGGCTCGGACGTCATCAGGCCGCCGGCGGTGTCCTCGTCGTAGGCCAGCAGGCGTCGTACGTCGTCGGCGTCGTCCCGGTCCATCAGGTCGAGCAGCTGCTCCTGCTGCTCCGTGGAGAGCTCGCCCAGCAGGTCGGCGGCGTCGTCGGGCTGCATCGCCTCGAGCACGTCGGCGGCGCGGTCGCGGTCCAGGGTCTGCAGGATCGAGACCTGCTCGTCCTCGGGCAGCTCCTCGAGCACGTCGGCCAGCCGCTCGTCGTCGAGTTCCGCCGCGAGCTCCTGACGGCGCTTGACCGACAGGTCCTGGAGCAGGTCGGCGATGTCGGCCGCCTTCATCTCCGCGAAGGCGGCGATGAGCATGGAGGCACCCTGGGCCTCGGCGCCGCCGGACAGACCGGTCACCTGGTCGACGTCCACCAGCAGCGTCTCGCCGCGGCGGCGCAGCCGTCCCTGCAGGCCCTTGCGGTGCTCGCCCCGGCGCACGAAGACCCTGCAGACCGTCCAGTCCCGCTTTCGGTCGGCCTCGATCGCGACGTCCTCGACGGTGGCGGGCCCGCTGCCGTCACGCAGCTCCACCTGGCGCTCGAGCAGCTCGCCGATGGCCAGCGTCTCGCCGCCACGCTTCTCGAACCGGCGCATGTTGACCAGGCCGGTGGTGATGATCTGGCCCGACTCCATGCTGGTGACACGGGTCATCGGGACGAACACGCGCTTGCGACCCGGGACCTCGACGACGAACCCGTTGACCTTGGGGCGCTGGCGTTCTGCCCGCATCACGGTGACGACGTCGCGGACCTTGCCCACCTGGTCGCCCAGGGGGTCGAACACGGCCAGTCCGGCCAGGCGGGCGACGAAGACCCGGTTCGCAGTGGTCACGGTCGGCAAGCGTAGTTGCCCGGTCCCGCGGTGGGTGCGTGGATCGGGTCAGCCCTGGTGGCGGGACCGCCAGGCGAGCAAGGCTGCGACCACGGCGGAGGCAGCGACGGCGGCGGCGCCGACCACCGTCAGGGCGAGCGACCCACGTCGGGTGCCGCTGCCGAACCGGAGCAGCGCACCGACGCCGGCCGGGGTGGGGACGGCCCGGATCCGACCGTCCTCGTCGACCCGGAGCAGCGCCAGGGCGTGCCCGCCGGAACGCACGGTGAGGCGTTGGCCCCTCAGCGGGGTCATGCCCCACCTCAGCGGGTCTCGCAGCAACCGGCGCAGGACTGGGCGTTCGGGCAGCGACCGGAGCGCGATCGCCACGTCGTCGACGTCCAGCACGAGCCCGGCGTCACCGTCCCTCAGCCGGGCGTGGGTGACCTGCCCGCCGCTGCCGATCTCGACGTCGAGGTCGGCGTGCAGCATCACCGCGCCGGTGGTGCGGGGAAGGTCAGGCCTCCTCGCGGGCGGCACCGGCGCTGTCCTTGTCGCTGGTGGTGATGCGCAGGGTGCCGTTCAGCTTCCAGGTGGCGTGCTCGGTGTCGGCGCCGGTGGTCTTCGGCACGTCGACGTGCATGTCCACGAAGGTGTAGTCGATCGTGGCCTCCTTGCCGGTCAGGTACGACCACATGTCGCGGCCGAAGTCGGTGATCGACGCGGTGGTGCCGGGGGTGTCGGTGCTGGTCATGGTGTGCTCCTGGATGTCGAAGACAGTTCGTGCTCAGTCTGCGCCCACGGGGAGAAGGGCGCATCTTCAACCGGAGCCGTTGCTGCTCAACGGCTCTCAGTCCTCGAGCAGGCCGTCCTTATGGGCCGCGGCCACGATGCGCCGCACGTTCTCGACGTCGCCGGCGTTCTGGTCGAGGTGCCTGCCGCGCAGCGCGAGGAACTTCAGTCCGAGGTCGTCGCGGACCTGCTGGGAGACCTCGGTGCGCGCCGGGTCGAGGATGGTCTGCTCCTCCTCGTTGATGTGGTGGTTCAGCGCGGTGGCGAGGTCCTCGACGGCGTCGGCGAACTCCTGGGTGTCGGTGCTCGCGCACTCCAGCACCGCGAGCAGCGCCTCGTTGCCCTCGGCGTGCTCGTGCTCACCGTGCTCGGCGTCGTGGTCGTCGATGGCGTCCGTGCGGGCCAGGGCCGGGTAGACCTCGGCCTCCTCGGCCTCGGCGTGCGCGATCAGTAAGTCGGCCAACAGCCTCCTGATCCGGTCGCGGTCGATCGTGGAGTCGCGCAGGTCGCGCAGCAGGGCCTCGAACAGGCGGTGGTCGTCCAGGATCAGCTCGACGACGTCGCCGGACCGGGGGCGGGGGATGGTGTCTGTGCTCACGCCACCAGGGTGCCGCCGTCAGCGCGCGGCTGCCACCCAGCCGTCGAGGTAGGCGTCGGCCTGCGCGTCGTCCCAGCCGTGGCCCTCGCGCAGCCCGGCGCGCAGCACGGCGCGGTAGGTGGGCGAGGGCGGGTTCGGGTCCAGCGACCGGCCGCCGTCCGGGGCGGTCAGCGTGACTCCCGTGAGGCCGTCGAGGTCGGCCACGCGTAGCAGCGTCTCGTACCGGCCCGGCCCGATCGCCACCGGTGCGTGCGGCACGAGGTCGCCGAGCTCGAGCTGCAGGTCGACCTCGCGCGGATCGCGGTGCATCTCCTGGACGAGCACGTCGACGAGCTGGCCGGTGGTCAGCAGGTGCGCCCGGGCGGCGACCTGGCGGGTGGGGTGTGCGTCCGCGGGCTCGCCGGGGTGCGGGTCGTAGAACGCCATGCCGCCGCCCCAGGTGCGCGACTCGCCGGCGAACCGCAGCAGTCCCGGGAGCAGGACCGGGGCGGTGCGGGCGGGCGGCCTCGGGTCTCGGGCGCCGGGCTGCACCCGCATCGCCCCCGGCGCGCGGCCGCCGCCGAGGTAGCAGGCCAGGCGGGCAGCGCACATGTTCGACCCGTAGGAGACGTACCAGACCGGCTCGTCGCTGCCGTGCTCCACTCCTCGGGGCCCAGGACGCTCAGGCAGGGCGACGCGGGCGGCCGCGCAGCCGGGAGCGCATCGGTCGCCAGCCGCGCGGACGGACCCGCTCGATGTCGACCTCCGCCGCGCCGGACCCCTCGGCCGTGACGCGCTCGGCGGCCGCGTGCGGGACCAGGCGCAGCAGCCGGGAACCCGCGGCCCACCGGTCCAGCAGGTGGTCGGCGTCGGGGGCGTTCAGGCGGGCGCCCTTGAGCCGGAAGGCGGCGGTCTCCCACGCCTGCGAGCGGGGCTCGAGCACCTCGACCCGGACCTCGACGTCGAGCAGGGCGGCACGGGTGTCCTTGCTCGGCACCCGGACCCGGGCGGCGTCGCGGCCGACGAGCGGGTCGGGCTGCTCCGCGCCACCGACGACCACGAGCAGCGACTCCTCGTGCCACGCGTGCCACAGCGCCTGGGCGTGCTGCTCGGCCGACGAGCCGGCACCCGGGAGCACCCAGACCAGGCCGGCCTTGGCCGCTGCGGCCGCGAGGAGCTGGTCCGGGGTGCTCACCGGCCCAGGGTGCCACGCGGGCGAGCTCAGGTGCGTGCAGGTGTGCGCGTTCGCGGCCCAGAACGCTCTTGGCAGGCGGAGTTGCCCGCATCCGTTCTCAGGTCTGCCCGCCGCCCGCCCGACCCGCGGAGTGTGATGCTCGTTCGCCGACACGCCGGCGCGTCGCGCACCAGGCTCACACTTGCGGGGTTGAAGGGCGGGACGGGACGGGGCGGGACCGGGTGGGACCGGGTCGGGACCAGCGAGTGGACGCCGAGGCAGGCTGACGGGTGGGCCGTGGCACGCTTCGGCGGTGACCAGCGCCGAGGTGGACGGGCCGACCGGTCAGCACCGCGACGGCACGGCCCTGACGGTGGCTCTGCTCGCGGTGGGGGTGCTCGGGGTCTCGCTGGCGGCGCCGATCGGGGCGGCCGCGGCGGCGCCGGCGCTGGCGATCGCCTTCTGGCGCAACGCCGGAGCGGCGGTCGTCGGTGTCGCGTACACGGCGGTGGCGCCCAGGGCCCGGGCCGAGCTGCGCAGCGAGACCGGCCGGCGGGGGTGGCGCCCGAGCGTGGTCGCCGGGGTCTGGCTCGCCGTGCACTTCGCGTTCTGGATGCCCAGCCTCAAGCTCACGTCGGTCGCCGCCGCGACGGCATTGGTGTGCTCCACCCCGATCTGGGTGGTGGCGTGGGACCTGGTGCGGGGCAAGCGGGTCCCACCGGCGGTGCTCGTCGGGGTCGCGCTCGCGATGTTCGGGGTGCTGGTCATCACCGGGGTCGACGCAACGACCTCCCCCGAGGCCCTCCTCGGCGACGTGTTCGCACTGCTCGGCGGCGTGGCGGCGGCCGGGTACGTGCTGCAAGGGGCACAGGCGCGAGAGCACCTGTCCACCAACGGATACACCGTGATCGCCTACCTCACCTGCGCCGCTCTGCTCGCGGTGCTCTGCCTCGCGACGGGGACGTCCGTGACCGGCTTCTCGGGCACCACCTGGGTGCAGATCGGGGTGCTGACGCTCGCGGCCCAGCTGCTGGGCCACAGCGTCCTGAACCGCACCCTGCGCACCGCCGGGTCGAGCACGGTGTCGCTGGCGATCCTGCTCGAGGTGCCGGGAGCCGCGCTCGTGGCGTGGGCCTGGCTGGGGGAGGAGCCACCGCTGGCGCTGGTGCCTGGAGCGCTGCTCGTCCTGGCCGGGCTGGTGGTCGTGATCGTGCGCAACGTCACGCCTCGGCGTCGTGACGTCGTGGTGACCGGTCAGTAGGTTCTGCTGCATGTCGACGCCGCGTCCCCGCCGGTCCAATCTCGCCGTCCCCGGATCGAGCCAGAAGATGATCGACAAGGCCCGTGGCCTGCCGGTCGACCAGGTCTTCCTCGACCTCGAGGACGCCTGCGCACCCCTGGCCAAGCCGGACGCGCGCAGGACGATCGTCGCCTCGCTCAACGAGGGTGGGTTCGAGGGCAAGGTCCGCACCGTCCGGGTCAACGACTGGACGACGCAGTGGACCTACACCGACGTCGTCGAGGTGGTCGAGGGCGCCGGGGCGAATCTGGACTGCCTGATGCTCCCCAAGGTGCAGAGCGCCGAGCAGGTGGTGGCGCTCGACCTGCTGCTCACCCAGGTCGAGAAGGCGAACGGCCTCGTGGTCGGGCGGATCGGCATCGAGGCCCAGATCGAGAACGCCGCCGGGCTCATCGCGGTCGACGCCATCGCCAGGGCCAGCCACCGGGTCGAGACGATCATCTTCGGCCCGGCCGACTTCATGGCCTCGATCACCATGAAGTCGCTCGTGGTGGGGGAGCAGCCACCCGGGTACGACGTCGGCGACGCCTACCACCACATCCTGATGTCGATCCTGCTGGCGGCCCGGGCCAACGACCTGCAGGCGATCGACGGCCCGTACCTCGCGATCAAGGACATCGAGGGCTTCAGCCGGGTCGCGGGCCGTTCCGCCGCACTGGGTTTCGACGGCAAGTGGGTGCTGCACCCGGGGCAGGTCGACGCCGCGAACCAGGCGTACAGCCCCCGGCAGGAGGACTACGACCACGCCGAGAACATCCTCGACGCGTACGAGTGGTTCACCTCCGAGGCCGGCGGTGCGCGCGGTGCGGCCATGCTCGGCGACGAGATGATCGACGAGGCGTCGCGCAAAATGGCGCTCGTCATCTCCGCCAAGGGGCGAGCCGCTGCCATGGTGCGTACCAGCGTCTTCGAACCGCCCGCCGAGCCAGGGAGCCCCGCATGAGTCGGCTGGCCCAGACCGAAGGTCTGACCGAAATCCAGACCGACATCCTCGCGGCCGTTCGCGCGTTCGTCGACGCCGAGATCATCCCGCAGGCTCAGCGACTCGAGCACGCCGACGAGTACCCGACCGAGATCGTCCAGGGCATGAAGGACATGGGGATCTTCGGGCTGATGATTCCTGAGGAGTACGGCGGGCTCGGGGAGTCCTTGCTGACGTAC
>JBBQSN010000065.1:0-18344 GCA_038213835.1 Actinomycetales bacterium | reverse complement strand
CGTTCAGCTTCCGTCAAACTCCCTGGTCGGTTCCGCCTGGGGTCTGCCGGAGCCTCTCGGCTGGCCCGCGACTGTAGCACCGGCTCCATGGTCGTGATGACCACGTTCCCTGCGCCCCAGCCTCGGGGACCGCCCTCGGGGACCGGCCACCGCTCGGGTGTCCGTTCCTCCCTCTCGGGCTGACCTCGAGAACATTACGGTGCGGTTCTCGACAGAGTCAAATTGGAGGGCCCCTACGGCCTTGGGGACGAGACGCGTTGCAGTCCAACAGGTCTGGCCCTCGTGCTGTCGGAGGGAGCGGAAGGGTCGGCAGCCGAGGTGCTGGAACCCCGCGGTGTGGCCCCGGTCACACCGTGACGTCGACCGCCGCGAGCGTCTTGCGTCCACGCCGCAGCAGGACCCACCTCCCGTGCAGCAGGTCCCCCTCCCCCAGCACGGCGTCCGCATCCTGGACCTTGATGTTGTTGACGTACGCCCCGCCCTCGGCGACGGTCCGGCGCGCGGCGGTGCGGCTGGCCGCCAGTCCGGTCGCCACCAGGAGGTCCACCACAGCCAGGTCGTCGAACCCCACGCTGGCGCGCGGCAGCTCACCGGCGGCGTCGGAGAGGGTGCGGGCGTCCAGGTCCGCGAGCTCCCCCTGACCGAACAGCGCCCGGCTTGCGGCCTGCACCGCCTCGGTGGCGTCCCGCCCGTGCACGAGCGTGGTCACGTCGGCGGCCAGGGTGCGCTGGGCGACGCGGGCGAAGGGTCGCTGCGCCACCTCCGTCTCGAGAGCGGCCACCTCCTCCGGCGTCCGGTCGGTGAAGATCCGCAGGAGGGACAACACCGACGCGTCCTCGACGTTGACCCAGTACTGGAAGAACGCGTAGGGGCTCGTCATGTCCGCGCCCAGCCACACCGCGTTCCCCTCGGACTTGCCGAACTTGTGGCCGGCGGCGTCCGTGACCAGCGGCGTCGTCAGCAGGTGCACCGAGGCGCCCTCGACCTTGTGGATCAGGTCCACGCCGGCGGTCAGGTTCCCCCACTGGTCGTTGCCACCCGTCTGCAGCGTGCACCCGTGCGCCCGGTACAGCTCGAGGTAGTCCAGACCCTGCAGGAGCTGGTAGCTGAACTCGGTGTAGCTGATCCCCTCGTCGCTGTTCAACCGCGCGGCGACGGCGTCCTTCTTGATCATCTGGTTCACCCGGAAGTGCTTGCCGACCTCGCGCAGGAAGTCGAGCGCGGAGATCGACGAGGTCCAGTCCAGGTTGTTCACCAGCACGGCCGGTTCGTCGCCGTCGAAGTCCAGGAAGGGCCGGACCTGGTCGGCGATCCGCGCCACCCAGTCGGCCGTCTGCTCCTTGGTCTTGAGCACCCGCTCGGACGTGGGCCGCGGGTCACCGATGAGCCCCGTCGAGCCCCCGACCAGGCAGATCACCCGGTGGCCGGCGCGCTGGAGGTGCCGGAGCACGATCAGCTGGACCAGGTTGCCGAAGTGCAGCGAGGGCGCCGTCGGGTCGAAGCCGCAGTAGACGGTGAGCCCGCCCGCGAGCGCCTCGCGCAGCGCGGCCTCGTCGGTGGTCTGCGCCACCAGCCCGCGCCACTGCAGCTCGTCGAGGATGTCGGTCACCGGTCCTGCCTCTCGGTCCGCGCGACGCACCCGGTCGTGGCCGCTGCGCGTCCCAGCCTGCCCGATGGAGCTCACCCCCCGCGACGCGGTTCGCCCCGCGGGACGCCGCGCCGGTAGACCGAGACCGTCGGCTCGTCGTCCAGCCAGAACCGCCACGGGAAGCGGCCGGCGTCGCCACCGTCGCCGGACACCCCGACCCTGGGTCCCGTGCGCACCCGGGCCGTCGGCACCATCCGGCGCCGCGGCACCAGGCGAACGGCGGACGACCGCAGGTCGGCGCCGTCCTGCTCCCCCGTGAGTCCGAGGGTCTGGGCCAGGCGCGCGGGTCCCCGGGCGAGGTCCCGGTCCGTGCGCGCGGTGGGACGTCGGGACCGCGCGAGGTCGTGACCCTCGACCACCTCGCCCGCCCGCAGCAGCACCGCGGACGCCTGGCCGCGCGGTCCGGTGACGACGTTCACGCACCAGTGCATGCCGTAGCTGAAGTACACGTACAGGTGCCCCGACGCAGCGAACATGACCGCGGTGCGCGGAGTGCGGCCCCGGAAGGCGTGAGACCCGGGGTCGTCCTCGCCCGCGTAGGCCTCGACCTCGGTGACGCGGACGCCCACCGCGCCGTCCACCTGCTCGTGCCGGACCACTGCGCCGAGCAGCCGCGGGGCGACGTGGAGGACAGGGCGCGAGAGCAGTCGGCCGAGGGCGTCCGGCCCCGGGTCGGCGGGCAGGCTCAGGCGCCCGACCTGCGACTGATCTTCGAGCCCAACCACACCAGCGGGTCGTACCTGCGGTCGACCACGCGCTCCTTCATCGGGATCAGCGCGTTGTCGGTGATCTTGATGTGCTCCGGGCAGACCTCGGTGCAGCACTTGGTGATGTTGCAGAAGCCGAGGCCGTGCTCGTCCTGGGCGGCGTCACGACGGTCGCGGGCGTCGAGCGGGTGCATCTCGAGCTCGGCGATCCGCATCAGGAAGCGGGGCCCGGCGAAGGCCGCCTTGTTGTCCTCGTGGTCGCGCACCACGTGGCAGACGTCCTGGCACAGGAAGCACTCGATGCACTTGCGGAACTCCTGCGAGCGCTCGACGTCGACCTGGGCCATCCGGTACTCCCCGGGCTCGAGGCCTTCCGGAGGAGCGAAGGACGGGATCTCGCGGGCCTTGCGGTAGTTGAACGAGACGTCGGTGACGAGGTCCTTGACCACCGGGAAAGCGCGCAGGGGCGTGACGGTGATCGTCTCGTCCTCGGTGAAGGTGCTCATCCGGGTCATGCACAGCAGTCGGGGACGGCCGTTGATCTCGGCGCTGCACGAGCCGCACTTGCCGGCCTTGCAGTTCCAGCGAACGGCGAGGTCCTGCGACTGCGTGGCCTGGAGCCGGTGGATGATGTCGAGGACGACCTCGCCCTCGTTCACCTCGACCGTGTAGTCCTGCAGGTCGCCGTCGTCGGCGTCGCCGCGCCACACCCGGAACCGCGCGTCGTAGCTCATGCGTCCTCCCCGTCCGCCGTGCCGCGTCCGGACAGCTCGTCCGCGGTGAGGTACTTGCTCAGCTCGGAGTCCTCGAACAGGTCGAGCAGGTCGGGCCGGATCCCCGGGACGGGTTGCCGTGTCATCGTGACCAGGCCGTCGGGGCCGACCCGGCAGACGAGGTTCACCCCGCGCCAGTCCGGGTCCATCCCCGGGTGGTCCTCGCGGGTGTGGCCGCCGCGGCTCTCGGTGCGCTCGAGCGCGGCCATCGCCACGCAGCGGGACACCAGCACCATGTTCTGCAGGTCGAGGGCCAGGTGCCAGCCGGGGTTGAACTGCCGGTGCCCCTCGACCGAGACGCGGGCGGCCCGCTCCTCGAGCTGGTCGAGCCGGTCGAGCGCCTGCTGGATCTCGCCCTCGCGGCGGATGATGCCGACCAGGTCGTTCATCGTCTGCTGCAGGTCGGTGTGCACGGTGTACGGGTTCTCGGAGACCGCGCCGTCAGCGGGCGGGTCGAACGGGGACACGGCACGCTCCGTGGCGGCGAGGACGTCGGCGTCGCTGACCGTTGGTCGCTCGGCGAGCGTGCCGAGGTACTCGGCCGCGCCGGTGCCGGCACGGCGTCCGAAGACGAGAAGGTCGGAGAGCGAGTTGCCGCCCAGCCGGTTGGACCCGTGCATGCCGCCGGCGACCTCACCGGCCGCGAACAGCCCGGGGACGGTCGCCGCCGCGGTGTCGGCGTCGACCTCCACGCCGCCCATCACGTAGTGGCAGGTCGGACCGACCTCCATCGGCTCGGCCGTGATGTCGACGTCGGCCAGCTCCTTGAACTGGTGGTGCATCGACGGCAGCTTCTTGATGATCACCTCGGCCGGGAGCCGGGTCGAGACGTCGAGGAACACGCCGCCGTGCGGGGACCCGCGCCCCTCCTTGACCTCGGTGTTGATCGCGCGCGCCACCTCGTCGCGCGGGAGCAGCTCAGGCGGCCGCTTGTTGTTCTCCGGGTCCTCGTACCAGCGGTCCGCCTCTTCCTCGGACTGGGCGTACTGGGTCCGGAACACCTCCGGGACATGGTCGAACATGAACCGATCGCCTTCGGAGTTGCGCAGGACGCCGCCGTCGCCGCGCACCGACTCGGTGACGAGGATCCCCTTGACCGACGGGGGCCAGACCATGCCGGTCGGGTGGAACTGGATGAACTCCATGTTGAGGATCGATGCGCCGGCGCGCAGGGCGAGCCCGAGGCCGTCGCCGGTGTACTCCCACGAGTTCGACGTCACCTTGAACGACTTGCCGATGCCCCCCGTGGCGAGGATGACTGCGGGAGCGCGGAACACGACGAACCGGCCCGACTCGCGCCAGTAGCCGACGCCGCCGCTGACGCGTCCGTCGTCCAGGAGCAGGTCTGTGATGGTGAGCTCGGCGAAGACCTTGAGCCGCGACTCGGGGTCACCGCTCTCGCGCTCGTCGTCCTGCTGGAGCGAGACGATCTTCTGCTGCAGCGTGCGGATCAGCTCGAGCCCGGTGCGGTCACCGACGTGGGCGAGGCGCGGGTACTCGTGGCCGCCGAAGTTGCGCTGCGAGATACGGCCGTCGGGAGTGCGGTCGAACAGGGCGCCGTAGGTCTCAAGCTCCCAGACCCGTTGCGGCGCCTCCTGCGCGTGCAGCTCGGCCATCCGCGGGTTGTTCAGGAACTTGCCCCCGCGCAGGGTGTCGCGGAAGTGGACCTGCCAGCTGTCCTTGGAGTTGACGTTGCCCATCGAGGCCGCGATGCCGCCCTCGGCCATCACCGTGTGCGCCTTGCCGAACAACGACTTGCAGATGATCGCGGTCCGCAGCCCCTGCTCGCGCGCCTCGATGGCGGCCCGCAAGCCGGCTCCTCCGGCGCCGATCACCAGGACGTCGTAGTCGTGCTGCTCGAGGTCGCTCACGTCGGTGAAGTGAACCCTTCTGCTAGTTGATGAAGCGCAGGTCGGTGATGGTGCCGCTGGCGACCATCCAGACGTACAGGTCGGTGAGCACGAGGCTCGCCAGGGTGATCCACGCGAGCTGCATGTGCCGCTCGTTCAGCTTCGAGACCCACTGCCACGCCTGGTACCTGACCGGGTGCTTGCTGAAGTGCTTGAGCCGGCCACCGACCAGGCTGCGGCAGGAGTGGCACGAGACCGTGTACAGCCACAGCAGGACGACGTTCGTCAGCAGCACCAGCGTGCCGAGGCCCATGCCGAACCCGCCGTCGGCACCATGGAAGGCACGCAGAGCGTCATAGGTGTTGATCAGCGAGATGAGCACGGCGGCGTAGAAGAAGTAGCGGTGCGCGTTCTGCACGATCAGCGGGAAACGCGTCTCGCCCGAGTACTTCTGGTGCGGCTCGGCGACGGCGCACGCCGGCGGCGACAGCCAGAACGCGCGGTAGTACGCCTTGCGGTAGTAGTAGCAGGTGAGCCGGAACAGCAGCAGGAACGGCAGGGTGACGATCGCCAGCGGGATGAGTGGGGGGAACTCGCCGAACCAGACCCCCAGGTGGGACGACCCCTCGACGCACGACGCGCTGACGCACGGGGACGCGAACGGCGTGAGGTACTCGTACTCGGGCACGAAGTAGTGCTTCTGCGTGGCCGTGCGGACGAGGCCGTAGCCGAGCCACAGGCTGAACAGGACGACGGTGACGAGCGGCTGGAGCCAGTAGCGGTCGGTGCGCAGGGTCCTCGCCGCGATCCGGGCGCGGCCCGGTGCGCCGACCCCGGAGGCGGGCGGCGCGCTCACCCGCGACCCTGGTGGCCCAGGCCCTCGTCGTCGGCCTCGGCCCAGAAGTCGTCGGCGTAGTCGTCGTCGGGGATGTAGACCACCTCGTGCTGCCCGCCGGCCGTGCGCGGCGAACCGCTGGCCAGCAGGTTGAGGTCGGCGGCCAGCCGCGCGACGTCGTCCTTGAGCCGGTGGACGTCGACGGTCTCGCCGTACTGGGCGGCCAGGCCCTGCACGGTGCGGCGCATGTCGGCCACCAGCGAGCGGGCGTGCGCGATCGTCTCCTGCGAGCTCATCAGGTCGTCCTCACGTCCAGAGCACCTCCGTCGTACCCGCTCCGTCACGGGTCCCTGCGCGGCAGTCTGTCGAGACGGGCCGATCAGGGCAAGGGCGACACCCGGCCGGACGCTCGAGGTCGGCCGGCGTGAGGACCACCTCGAACCCCGACGAGGGGGCAGCCGGGGCCATGATGATGCCGCGGGCCCGGAAGTCGCCGGAGCCCCTGCTGCTGGCGGCCGACGTGGTCGGCTCCTGCACGCGCCGACGTCGTCCGCCCGGCGTGCCCTGGGCCAGGCGACGTGGACCTGCTCCTGGGCACGCTGGGCGAGGGCGTCGACACGGTGTCCGTCGGCCGCAGACGGCGTACGCGAACCGGCGGGGCCCCGCCAGCTCAACCGTCGCCATCACGGCGAACGAGGACCTCGGCTCCTCCCGCACCGGACCGTCCTCATGCCGGGCAGACGCACCAGGCCCTCGAACGGCTGTGTCAGTCAGCCCAGGTGCGGGCTGCTGCCAGGGCGGCGCGGGCCTGCTCGAGCTGCTCGGCGACCCGCACCGGGGCGGTGCCGCCGACGCCGTCCCGGCTGGCCAGCGACCCCTCGACCGTGAGCACCTCGCGCACGGCCGTCGTCAGGGCCGGGTCGATCGCGACGAGGTCGTCGTCGGAGAGGTCCCACAGCTCGATGCCGCGCCGCTCGCAGGCGCGCACGCAGGCGCCGGCGACCTCGTGGGCGACCCGGAACGGCGTCCCCTGCCGCACCAGCCACTCTGCGACGTCGGTGGCGAGGGCGAAGCCCTGCGGCGCCAGCTCGGCCATCCGCTCCGTGTGGAACGTGATTGTCGCGACCATGCCCGCCACCGCGGGGAGCAGGACCTCGAGGGTGTCGACGGCGTCGAACACCGGCTCCTTGTCCTCCTGCAGGTCGCGGTTGTACGCGAGCGGCAGCCCCTTCAGCGTGGCCAGCAGCCCGGTCAGGTCGCCGATGAGGCGCCCGGCCTTGCCGCGCGCCAGCTCGGCGACGTCGGGGTTCTTCTTCTGGGGCATGATCGAGGACCCGGTGGAGAACGCGTCGTCGAGCGTGACGAACGAGAACTCCTTGGTCGCCCAGACGATCACCTCTTCGCTGATCCGCGACAGGTCGACCCCGACCATCGCGGCGACGAAGGCGAACTCGGCGACGACGTCGCGGGCGGCGGTCCCGTCGATCGAGTTCTGCACAGGCCCGTCGAACCCCAGGTCAGAAGCGACGGCAGCCGGGTCGAGCCCCAGGGACGACCCGGCGAGCGCGCCTGAGCCGTACGGCGACATCGCGGCCCGGACATCCCAGTCGCGCAGCCTGTCGACGTCGCGCAGCAGCGGCCATGCGTGCGCCAGCAGGTGGTGCGCGAGCAGCACCGGCTGGGCGTGCTGCAGGTGCGTGCGTCCGGGCATGGGGGCACCCGGGTGCGCGGCGGCCTGGTCGACCAGCCCCTGGACGACGTCCAGCACACCCCCGGCGACGCGACGTGCGCTCTCGCGCAGGTACATCCTCACCAGCGTGGCGATCTGGTCGTTGCGGGACCGACCGGCCCGCAGCCGGCCCCCGAGCTCGCTGCCGGCCCGCTCGACCAGGCCGCGCTCCAGGGCCGAGTGCACGTCCTCGTCCGACTCGGCGGGCAGGAACGCCCCGGAGGAGACATCGGTGTCGAGCCGCTTGAGGGCGTCCAGCATCGCGGCCAGGGCGTCGGCGTCGAGCAGCCCCGCGGCGTGCAGCACCCGGGCGTGGGCGCGCGAGCCCTCGATGTCGTGCCGCGCCAGCCGCCAGTCGAAGTGCGTGCTCTTGGACAGGGCTGCGAGGGCGTCGGCGGGACCGCCGCTGAAGCGTCCGCCCCACAGCGCGCCGGACGGCGTCGTGCCCGCTCCGGTGCCGTGGCCCATCAGTCCGTCCCGACTTCCATCGCCGCGTTCTCGAGCGCGAGCTCCTCGTCGCCCAGCACCCCGGGGTTCGCGGTGATCCGGTCGGCACCGCCGGCCGGCAGCGCACCGAAGAGGGCGCCGTTCTCGACCAGGACCTGGCCCTGGTCGAGCGGCTGGTCGGCGTACAGCTCGAGCAGCGCGCGCGAGTCGGCGATGTCGAGGTTGCGCATGGTCAGCTGGCCGATCCGGTCGGTGGGGCCGAAAGCGGCGTTCTCCGTGCGCTCCATCGACAGCTTGTCCGGGTGGTACGAGAACGCCGGACCCTCGGTGCGCAGGACGGTGTAGTCCTCGCCACGCCGAAGGCGCAGGGTGACCTCGCCGGTGACGACCGAGGCGATCCAGCGCTGGATCGACTCCTGCAGCATGAGCGACTGCGGATCGAGCCAACGTCCCTCGTAGAGCAGCCGACCGAGCCGCCGGCCCTGCGCGTGGTACGTCGCGATCGTGTCCTCGTTGTGCACGGCGTTCAGGAGCCGCTCGTAGCAGGCCCACAGCAGCGCCATGCCCGGTGCCTCGTAGATGCCGCGGGACTTGGCCTCGATGATCCGGTTCTCGATCTGGTCCGACATCCCGAGGCCGTGGCGTCCGCCGATGGTGTTCGCCTCGTGCACGAGGGCGACGGCGTCGGTGCAGGTGGCGCCGTTGATCGCGACGGGGCGGCCCCGTTCGAACCGGACCGTGACGTCCTCGGTCTCGATCGGCACGGCAGGGTCCCAGAACCGCACGCCCATGATCGGCTCGACGGTCTCGAGCGAGACGTCGAGGTGCTCGAGCGTCTTCGCCTCGTGGGTCGCTCCCCAGATGTTCGCGTCGGTGGAGTAGGCCTTCTCGGCGCTGTCGCGGTAGGGCAGGTCGCGCCGGACGAGCCACTGGCTCATCTCGGACCGACCACCGAGCTCGGTGACGAAGTCGCGGTCCAGCCAGGGCTTGTAGATGCGCAGGTCCGGGTTGGCGAGGAGCCCGTAGCGGTAGAACCGCTCGATGTCGTTGCCCTTGAAGGTCGAACCGTCACCCCAGATGTCGACGCCGTCCTCGTGCATGGCGCGCACGAGCAGGGTCCCCGTGACGGCGCGGCCGAGGGGTGTGGTGTTGAAGTAGGCGCGGCCGCCGGACCGGATGTGGAAGGCGCCGCAGGACATGGCGACCAGACCGGCCTCGACGAGGGCGGTCCTGCAGTCGATCACCCGTGCGAGCTCGGCCCCGTACTGCATCGCCCGTCCCGGGATGGCGGGGATGTCCGGCTCGTCATACTGGCCGATGTCAGCCGTGTACGTGCAGGGCACCGCGCCCTTCTCGCGCATCCACGCCACGGCGACCGAGGTGTCGAGGCCGCCCGAGAAGGCGATGCCCACCCGCTGGCCGACCGGCAGGGACGTCAGGACCTTGCTCACGGGTGCTCCTCCAGGTGGTGCGTGGTCGGTACGTCCTCGGCCGGTGGCGTCGGGCTCTCCTCGACCCGCTGCGAGGCCAGGGACAGGAAGCGATCGGCCAGCGCCGGCCCACCGAGCGGCTGGCGCGAGATGACCAGGACCGTGTCGTCGCCCGCGATCGTCCCGAGGACCGACGGCAGCACCGACTGGTCCACGGAGGAGGCCAGGAACTGGGCGGCACCCGGCGGCGTGCGCAGCACGACGAGGTTGGCGCTCGCCTCGGCGCTGACGAGCAGCTCCTCGCACAGCCGGGCGAGGCGGGCGTCGAGCTGCTCCGAGGCGATCGCGGGGTGCGGCGTGCGGTCGCCGCCGAACGACGGCACCGCGTAGACCAGGCCGTGCGTGCCCGAGCGGACCTTGCTCGCGCCGAGCTCGACGAGGTCGCGCGACAGCGTGGCTTGCGTGACCTCGACGCCGTCACGGGCGAGCAGGGTGGCGAGCTCGGGCTGCGAGCGGACCGCGTGGTGCCCGAGCAGGTCGACGATGCGCGCGTGCCGCGCCGTCTTGGTGGGCGGTGTCGTCACGCCGACCTGCTCGACGACCCGGGCGACCGGGCGAGCAGCCAGGTGAGCAGCGCCTTCTGCGCGTGCAGCCGGTTCTCGGCCTCGTCCCAGACCACCGAGTGCGGTCCGTCGATGACCTCCGCGGCGATCTCCACGCCGCGGTAGGCCGGTAGGCAGTGCAGGACGATGGCGTCGGATGCGGCGCGAGCGAGGCAGTCGGAGTCGACCGCGTACGGTGCGAAGGGGCTGGCCACCCCTGCGCGCGAGAGCTTCTCACCCTCCTGGCCCATCGACACCCAGGTGTCGGTCGCCAGCACGTCGACGCCTTCGGCACCGGCGAGCGGGTCGTCGATGACGCTGACCGAGCCCCCGGTGGTCGCCGCGATGCGGGTCGCAGCCTCGACGACCTCGGGGGCGGGCAGGTGCGTCGACGGCGTCACGACCCGCACGTGCATACCGGCGGTGGCCCCGCCGAGCAGGTAGGAGTGCGCCATGTTGTTCGCACCGTCACCGAGGTAGGCGAGGGTCAGCCCGCCGGCGGACCCCTTGTGCTCGATCACGGTCTGCAGGTCGGCGAGGATCTGGCACGGGTGGAACTCGTCGGTGAGGGCGTTGACGACCGGGACCCGGCTGGCCGCGGCCATCTCCTCCATCCGGCCCTGCGCGAAGGTGCGCCAGACGATCGCGCGCACCTGCCGGTCGAGCACGCGAGCGGTGTCGGCCACCGGCTCGCCGCGCCCCATCTGGCTGGCCTGGGCGTCGATGACGAGCGGGTAGCCGCCGAGCTCGGCGACGCCGATGCTGAACGAGACCCGCGTGCGGGTGGACGGCTTGTCGAACAGCACCGCGACGGCCTGGGGACCCTCGAGGGGGCGCTCGGCGAACCGGTCGGCCTTGAGTCGCGCCGCGAGGGCCAGCACCTCGGCCTGCTCGTCGGGGGTGAGGTCGTCGTCGCGCAGGAAGTGCCTCGGCAGGTGCGTCGCGTCGCTCATGACTCGTCCCTCGCCACGAGCAGGGCACGGTGCCTGCTGGTTCGCTCGCTACGTTCGCTCATCGGTCGCCTCCGTCACTCGTCCGCAGGGCCGTCTCGCACAGCCCCGGCAGGGCTGCGGTGAAGGAGTCGGCCTGCTCGTTCGTCAGCACCAGCGGCGGTGCCAGCCGGATCGTCCCAGGTGCCACGGGGTTCACCACGAACCCGGCGTCGAGTGCGGCGGCGGCAACCGCAGCGGCCAGCGGACGGGTGAGCCGGACGCCGAGCAGCAGGCCCTCTCCCTGCACTCCCTCGACGAGCGGGTGGGCCGCGGCGAGGTCCTCGCGCCACACGGCACCCAGCGCGCGGGCGTGCTCGACCAGTCCGTCGCGCTCGATCACGTGCAACGTGGCCAGGGCGGCGGCGCACGCAACCGGGTTCCCGCCGAAGGTGCTGCCGTGGTCGCCGGGGCCGAGCAGGGAGCCACCTCGCTCGCCCAGGCCGACGACGGCACCCACGGGGAAGCCCCCGCCGAGGCCCTTGGCGAGGGTGACGACGTCGGGCACGACGGTGCCGCCCTGCGGCGTCCCGCCGACGTGAGGGTGCTGGTGGGCGAACCAGGCGCCGGTGCGTCCGACGCCGGTCTGCACCTCGTCGAGGACCAGCAGAGCGCCTGCGGCGGAAGTGATCTCGCGCGCCACTGCCAGGTAGCCCGGGGGCGGCGTGACGACACCGCCCTCACCCTGGACGGGCTCGAGCACCACCGCTGACACGGTCTCGTCGACCGCGGCGGCCAGGGCGTCGGTGTCGCCGAACCGGACGTGCACCACGCCGCCGGGCAGCGGCTCGAACGGCTCGCGGTAGGCGACCTTGTGGGTGAGCGCGAGGGCACCCATGGTGCGACCGTGGAAGGCCCCCTCGGCCGCGACGACACCGGGGCGACCGGTCCGGCGCGCCATCTTGAAGGCCGCCTCGACGGCCTCGGTCCCGCTGTTGCACAGGAACACCCGCGAGCCCTGGGGCGCGTCGAGCAGCGACAGGAGCCGCTCGGCCAGCGCCACCTGCGGGCCGGTGGCGAAGAGGTTCGAGACGTGGCCGAGGGTCGACATCTGGGCGGTGACGGCCCCGACGAGAGCAGGGTGGGCGTGACCCAGGGCGTTCACCGCGATGCCGGCCAGCAGGTCGAGGTACCTGTGGCCGTCGGCGTCCCAGACCTCGCAACCGTCGCCGCGCACGAGCACCCGTTGCGGCGTGCCGAAGGTGTTCATCAGCGCCCCGGCGTACCGCGCGCGCAGCTCGGCTCCGGAGCCGTTCCGGACGGGGGGCGTCGTCACGTCGGTCACGGCTCGTCCCTCGCCGCGCCCAGCGGACTGTGTCTGCTGGTTCGCTCGCTCCGCTCTCTCACGGGACCACCATCGTCCCGCTGCCGTCGCTGGTGAGCATCTCCAGCAGCAGCGAGTGCGGGGTGCGGCCGTCGACCACCGTCGCCCGGTTCACCCCGCCCCGCACCGCCCGCAGGCAGGCAGCCATCTTGGGTGCCATGCCCGCGTCGAGCTGCGACAGCACGTGCTCGAGCTCGGCGGCGCCGATCTTCTGCACCAGAGACGCCCGGTCCGGCCAGTCCGAGTAGAGCCCCTCGACGTCGGTGAGGACGACGAGCTTGACGGCGTCCATCGCGACGGCCAGGGCGGCGGCGGCGGTGTCGGCGTTGACGTTCAGCACCTGGCCGGTGGCGTCCGGCGCGACGGTGGAGACCACGGGGATCCGACCGGCCTCGACCAGGTCGAGGATCGCGGTCGGATCGACCTCGACGACGTCGCCGACCAGGCCGACGTCGACCGGCTCGCCGTCCACCACCGGCCGCGTCCGCTCGGCCCGGAACAGCCCGGCGTCCTCGCCGGAGAGTCCGACCGCGTGCGGTCCGTGGGCGTTGATGAGGCCGACGAGCTCGCGCCCCACCTGGCCGACCAGCACCATCCGGACGACCTCGACCGACTCCTGCGTGGTGACCCTCAGGCCGCCACGGAACTCGGACTCGATGCCGAGCCGGCGCAGCATGGACGACACCTGGGGACCACCGCCGTGGACCACGACCGGGCGGATGCCGCAGTGCCGCAGGAAGACCATGTCGTCGGCGAAGGCCTGCTTCAGCGTCTCGTCGACCATCGCGTTACCGCCGTACTTGATCACGACGACCTTGCCGTGGAACTCCTTGAGCCACGGCAGCGCGTCGGTGAAGACGGCGGCGACATGGGCGTCGTGCCCGGGGTCGTCGGCCCGCATCGGACGGGTGCTCCCCCACCGCGGGGTCGCCCGCTCCGTCGGGACGGCGGTCGTGTCGCTGGTCGTGTCGTCGGTCATCGGCTCGCTCATGTCGAGTAGGCGCTGTTCTCGTGGACGTAGGCGTGGGTGAGGTCGTTGGTCCACAGCGTGGCCGTCTCCGCACCGCTCTTGAGGTCGACCAGGACGTGGACGTCGCGGCCCGTGAGGTCGACGCCCGCGGTGTCCTGGTGCGGCACCGAGCCGCGGCAGACCATGACGCCGTTGAGCGAGACGTCCAGGTCGAGCGGGTCGAACGCCGCGCCGGTGGTGCCCACCGCGGCCAGCACGCGGCCCCAGTTCGGGTCGCGGCCGAACACCGCGCACTTGAACAGGTTGCTGCGCGCGACGCAGCGACCTACCTCGACCGCGTCGTCCTCGGTGGCCGCCCCGACGACCTCGATCGCGATGTCGTGCTCGGCCCCCTCGGCGTCGCGCACCAGCTGGAGGGCGAGGTCGCGGCAGACGGCGGTGACCGCGACGGTGATCTCGTCGAACGTGGGCGAAGCACCTGAGGCGCCACTGGCCATCAGCACGACGGTGTCGTTCGTCGACTGGCAGCCGTCGGAGTCGAGCCGGTCGAAGGTGACCCGGGTCGCAGCCCGGAGCGCGGCCTCGCAGGTGGCGGCGTCGACGTCGGCGTCGGTGGTGACCACCACGAGCATCGTCGCCAGGGCGGGGGCCAGCATGCCGGCCCCCTTGGCCATCCCGCCGACCGTGAACCCCTCGCCCCTGGCCACAGCCTGCTTGGAGACCGTGTCGGTGGTCATGATCGCCTCTGCCGCAGCCGTTCCGCCGTCGATGGCCAGACCCGCGTGGGCGGCCCGGACCCCGGCGAGCAGGCGCTCGCGCGAGAACGGCACCCCGATGAGGCCGGTGGAGCAGACGACGACCTCGGAGGCGCCGCAACCGGCCAGGTCGGCGACGAGCTCGGCGGTGGCGTGGGTCGTGGCGAAGCCCTCCGGGCCCGTGTAGCAGTTCGCGCCACCGGAGTTCAGCACGACGGCGCGCGCCCGGCCGTCGGTCGTGACCTGCTCGCTCCACAGCACCGGGTTGGCCTTGCACCGGTTGGACGTGTAGACGGCGGCGACCGCATCGCGCGGACCGGCGTTGAGCACCAGCGCGACGTCCGGCCTCCCGCTCGGCTTGAGCCCCGCGGTCGTCCCGGACGCGACGAAACCCCCTGCCGCAGTCACGCTCATGCCGGTACCACCCGGTGCCCGCTGCCTACCCAGCAGGCAGCGGCGGCGGCGGAGTGCTGCGCGGGCACGAGGATCCAGTCGGTGTCGTACGTGGCGACGGTGAGGATCGGGATCTCCGCCTCCGCCAGCGGCACCAGCAACGAGGCGAGGACGCCGGTGAGCCCGTGGTCGAGCGGGCCGGCGACCTGGAAGGCGACGTACGGCCCGATCACCGAGCCGGGGAGGGCGTCGGGGATGCTGCGGGACGGGCAGACCACGCTGGTCTCGTCGCGGGTCCAGGTGACGCTGATGAGCGGCTCGCCGTCGGCCCAGTCCGGCAGCATCGACCCGACGGGGAGCCGCACGACCGAGACCGGCTCGGCGTGCTCGGCCAGCGTCCAGGTGCGCGGCGGGACGGGTGCGGCCGGTCCGGTCACGGAGCGACCCCCACGGACGTCAGGCCGGTGGTCTCGGGCAGCCCCAGGGCGATGTTCGTGCACTGCACCGCGGCGCCGGCCGTCCCCTTGGTGAGGTTGTCGATCGCAGCCACCACGACCACGCGGCCGGCCCGCTCGTCGACGGCCACCTGAAGGTGGACGGCGTTGGAACCCAAGGTGTCGGCCGTACGCGGCCAGACCCCCTCGGGCAGGAGGTGGACGAACGGCTCGGCGGCGTAGGTCGTGGCCCAGACCTCGCGGACGGCACCGGCCGACGTGCCGGGGGTCAGCCGGGCCGTGCAGGTCGCGAGGATGCCGCGCGACATGGGCGCGAGCGTGGGAGTGAACGAGATGGTCACAGCATCGGGCGCGAGACCGCCCGCGGCACGGAGGTTCTGCTCGATCTCGGGCGTGTGGCGGTGACCGCCTCCGACACCGTACGGCGACATCGATCCGATCACCTCCGAGCCGAGCAGGTTCGCCTTCGCAGCCCTCCCGGCGCCGGAGGTGCCCGAGGCCGCCACGACCACGAGGTCGAGCGGCTCGACGACGCCGGCGACGAGCCCGGGCGCGAGCGCGAGGCTCACCGCCGTGGGGTAGCACCCGGGGACGGCAACGCGCCGGGTCCCGACCAGTCCGTCTCGCAGCCGTCCGCCTTCGGCCAGCGGGAGCTCGGGGAGCCCGTAGGGCCACGTGCCGGGATGGGGGCCCGGGTAGAAGGTGTCCCAGGCCGCCGGGTCCACGAGCCGGTGGTCGGCCGAGACGTCGACGACGAGGGTGGCGGCGTCCAGCTCCGCGGCGAGCGGACCGCTGGCGCCGTGCGGCAGCGCGAGCACGACGACGTCGTGGCCGGCGAGGTTCTCGGCGGTGGTGGGCAGCAGCTCACGACCTGCCAGCGGGACGAGGTGCTGCTGGTGCTCGCCGACCGGGGAGCCGGCCGACCCGTGCGCCGTGAGCGCTCCGATCGTGACCTCCGGGTGCCCGAGCAGCAGGCGGAGCACCTCGCCGCCCGCGTACCCGCTCGCTCCCGCGACCGCCACCGTGACCATATGCATGACCATACAGACTCCTGCATCCTCATGCGAACCCTCGGGCTCAGACGGCCGTGTCGTCCGGGCCGTGCGGGAGCACTCGCAGCCGCCGGGACCGGTCGTCGAGCTCGCCCTCCGCGGCGCGCAGCGACGCCGGCGTGTCGATCCCGGCGCGCACGTACCGTCCTGACCAGGCGTCCAGCTCCCCACGGGCGACGGCCACGACGAGGTCGAGGACGGCGTGGACCGGCGTCCACTCGCTGCGGTGCTCGTGGATACCCATCGCACCGGTCATGTCGGTGCGCACCGTGCCGGGCGAGACGTCGAAGGCTCGCAGGCCGCGGTCATGGCCGGCCAGGTGCAGGTTGCCGGTGAGGCGGAACAGGCCGGCCTTGGCTGCGCAGTAGGCGGAGTAGACCGCGCGGTCGTCGGCGCCGGCCCCGGAGGAGAGGTTGACGACCCGGCCGCCACCGGCCTCGAGCATCGACGGCACCACGGCCCGGACGCAGTGGAACGGACCCAGCAGGTCGGCCTCGAGGACCGTGCGCCAGGTGGCGGGGTCCTCCTCCCAGGCGGGGACCTCGCTCGGCTCGATGACACCGGCGTTGTTGATTAGCAGGTCGATCGGGCCGACGGCCTCCCGTGCCCTCGACACCGCCGCGGCGACCTGGGCGTGGTCGGTGACGTCGGCGACCACCACGGCGCAGGTCGCGCCCTCGGCCAGCCGGGGTCGCAGCGTCACCGCGGCCCGCTCCCCCGCCTCGGCGCGACGGACGAGCAGGACGACGGACAGGCCCGCGTCGACGAGGCCGCGGGCGAGCTCCAGCCCGATACCGCGCGCGGCACCGGTCACCAGCGCCGTGCGAGAGGCGGCGGGCACGCTCACTCCCCGCGCAGCACGGCAGCGCAGCACTCGACCGCGGCCGCCACCGCCGCACGCCGGACCTGGGCCGACTCCTCGGCGGTCAGGGTGCGGTCCGGGGCGCGCATCCGCAGCGCGAAGGCCAGGCTCTTGCGTCCCTCCCCCACCTGCTCGCCGGTGTAGACGTCGAACAACCGGACGTCCTCCAGCAGCTCTCCTGCGCCCTCGCGAAGCGCCTGCTCCACCGCCCGGGCCGGGACGTCGGCCGCCACCACCAGGGCGATGTCCTCCTTGACGACCGGGTGCGGGCTGACCGGGCGGGCCTGCACGGGGGTGCCGGCCGCGGCGACCAGGACGTCGAGGTCGATCTCGAACGCCACCGTGCGCGTCGGCAGCCCCAGCCGCTCGGTGACCTTGGGGTGCAGCTCGCCGGCATGGCCCACCAGCGACCCGTCGGCCAGCGCCAGCCGGGCGCAGCGTCCCGGGTGCCAGGGGGCGTGCTGGTCGGCGCCGGCGACGAGGTCGACACCGAGCGACCGGGCGACCGACACCGCGGCCTCGATCGCGTCGGCGTGGTCGATCGGCCGGCCCGGACCCCACCATCCGGACGGGTCACGATGCCCCGCACCGACTCCGGCCACGCGGACCGGCTGCGCCGGGACGGCGGCCACGAGCTGGGCGAGGTCGTCGTCACTCGGACGGCTGGTGACGCCGAGGACCGGCGCGTCACCGACCTGCGGCGCGCGCTCGGGCCGCGTGACCATTCCGACCTCGAACAGCATGGCGTCGGTGGTACCGCGAGAGACGTTGCGGCGCAACGCACCCAACAGCGTGGAGAGCAGGTTCGAGCGCAGGAACGGCTGCTCGTCCGAGAGCGGGTTGACCAGTCGCACGAGCGATCGGCGCGGGTCGTCAGCGTCCAACCCCAGGTCGTCGTGGACGGAGGCCGGGACGAACGGGTACGTGAGCACCTCGCTCCACCCGGTCTCGGCGAGCGTGCGGCCGACCGCGCGACGCGCCCGCTGGGAGGGGGTGAACCCGCGCCCCGGCGGGGCGACGGGCAGCACGGACGGGATCGCGACGTAGCCCTCGAGCCGGGCGACCTCCTCGACGAGGTCGGCACCGACGACGAGGTCCGGACGCCACGACGGCGGCGTCACGCGCAGGGTGTCGGTGGAACCATCCACCTCGCAACCGATCTCGCGCAGCCGCGCGACGACCGTCTCAGGGCTGTAGGTGACACCGACGAGGCGGGACGGCAGGTCGACGGGCAGGTCGACGACGGGTGCGGGCGGTACGTCGTCGAGGTCGCCCACCGCACCGACGACACCCCCACCGTGCTCGACCAGCAGCCGGACGGCCACCTCGGCAGCGGCGGCCTGCAGTCGCGGGTCGACGCCGCGCTCGAACCGCTTGCTCGCCTCGCTGGGCAGCCTGTGCCGCCGGGCGGTGCGCGCGATCGAGGTGCCGTCGAAGTGCGCGGCCTCGACCAGGACGTCGGTGGTGGCGTCGCCGACCTCGGTGTCGGCGCCACCCATCACGCCGGCCAGGCCGATCACCCG